>NZ_WIXR01000001.1:0-123942 GCF_019425585.1 Burkholderia sp. COPS
GCGTGTCGGCCTGCGCGACCTGCGACGGCTTCTTCTATCGCGGCCAGGAAGTCGCTGTGATCGGCGGCGGCAACACGGCCGTCGAGGAAGCGCTCTACCTGACGGGCATCGCGAAGAAGGTCACGGTGATCCATCGCCGCGACAAGTTCCGCGCGGAGCCGATCCTGATCGACCGCCTGCTGGAAAAGGAAAAGGAAGGCGCCGTCGTGATCAAGTGGGATCACGTGCTCGACGAAGTGACCGGCGAGGATTCGGGCGTCACGGGCCTGCGCATCAAGAACGTGAAGACCGGTGCGACGGAAGACCTCAGCGTGCAGGGCGTGTTCGTCGCGATCGGCCACAAGCCGAACACCGACCTGTTCCAGGGCCAGCTCGAGATGAAGGACGGCTACATCCTGACGAAGAGCGGCCTGCACGGCAACGCGACGTCAACGAGCGTGCCGGGCGTGTTCGCCGCCGGCGACGTGCAGGACAACGTGTACCGCCAGGCAATCACCAGCGCGGGCACGGGCTGCATGGCCGCGCTCGACGCGCAGCGCTACCTCGAAAGCCTGCACGACAAGAAGTAAGCCGCGAGACCGCTCGCGCCGGGCGCTACAATGGCGTCCGCTGCCGCGAAGCGGGCTCGACCGGAAAGCCGCTGCCGCCGTGCAGCGGCTTTTTTTTGCCCGCGCGCCCGAACGCGCCTGCCCTGCGTACCGAATCATGGCGAAGAACCAGCCCCATCCGAGCGATCCCGCGAAGCGGCAGATCGCCGCCCGTCCCGCGAACCCCGCGCCCGTCGCGCCGGCGCCCGCGCCCGATCCCGCCGCATTGCGCGGCCAGGGGCTCGCGGGCCTCGGCGCGTTGCGCAAGTCGCTGCAAGGCGAAGCCGATCGCCGTGAACGCCAACGCGTCGAAACGGCCAAGGCCGAGCGCAAGGCGGAAGCCGACGCGAACCTGTTCCGCAACGAGATCGGCGCGATCCAGCCGCTCAATGCCCCGCCGCGCGCGGCCGCCGGCCGCACGCCGCCCGACCCGGTGCCGAAGCAGACGCAGCGCGACGAGGAAGCCGTGCTGAACGCGACGCTGTCCGACGAATTCGATCCCGAGACGCTGCTCGACAGCGACGACTCGCTGTATTACCACCGCCCCGGCATCAGCCGCGACGTCGTGCGCAAGCTGAGGAGCGGCGCGTGGATCGTGCAGGCGCAGATCGACCTGCACGGGATGCGGCGCGACGAGGCGCGCGACGCGCTCGCCGAGTTCATCCGCGAAGCCGGCAAGAAAGGGCTGCGCTGCCTGCGCGTGATCCATGGCAAGGGGCTCGGCTCGATCGGCAAGGAACCCGTGCTGAAGGGCAAGGTGCGCGCGTGGCTCGTGCAGAAAGAAGAGGTGATCGCGTTCTGCGAGGCGCGCGGCCACGACGGCGGCGCGGGCGCGGTGCTGGTCCTGCTGCAGCCGTTCGCGGCACCCGCCGACCGGGGGCCGCGTGCCGCATCCTAGGCTGACGCTCGCGATCGCGATACTGGAGGCGATCGCCACGCTGGCCTTTGCGATCTCGGGCTTCATCGAGGCGCGCAAGAACCGTCTCGATTCGGTCGGCACGTTCGTCGTGGCGCTCGCCACCGCGTTCGGCGGCGGCACGCTGCGCGACATCCTGCTCGAGCGCCGGCCGTTCTACTGGGTCGTGCACGACGACTACGTGATCGCGATCTTCGTGCTCGCGCTGTTCGCGCCGTTCGTGCTGCGCATGCTGTCGCGGCTGTCGGCCGAGCGGCTGCTGCTCGTCGCCGATGCGATCGGGCTCGGGATCTTCAGCATCTCGGGCACGGCGATCGCGCTCGATGCCGAGATGCCGCGCTTCATCGCGGTGATGATGGGCGTGATTACCGGCGTGGTCGGCGGGATCATCCGCGACGTGCTGTGCAACGACATCCCGCTGATCCTGCGCGATTCGCGGCCGTACGCGACCTGCGCGTTCGTCGGCTGCTGGTTCTACCTGCTGCTCGTGTGGCTGCAGTTCGATTCCGTGTACAGCGTGCTGCTCGCGACCGGCTTCATCCTCGTCGCTCGGCTCGCGACCTTCAAGTTCGACGTGCGGCTGCCGCACTGAGCGGCTCGATCCACCGCAGCGCCCCATCTCGGCAGTCCACCGCTTAACTTCGCTCGAGGCGAATCCCCAATGCGGCGTCGATAACATTAGGTCGTTTCGCGCCTTCGAACGCATCAACAGCCCTCACGATGTCGCCTCTCACTGATCAAATGTAACGCGACGACTCCAGGCGGAAATCTCAAAATAAACTGGTTGCAAACAGCCGTCGGTTGCGCAACACTGCGAAAGCAATTCGTAATAAACGTTTATCGATTAGTTATCCAAATAAATTTGAAGGAGAAATATCGGATGAGGGAATTGACCATCAGCGAACTGGATCTCGTTTCTGGCGCCACTTGGGCAGGTGATGTCGCAGGATTTGGCATCGGCGGCGTGATCCCGTTACCGCTCGGCGGCGGAACGTTCCATCTAGCTCCGGGCACCTTCCATTGATTACGATCATCATCGAAAATCCAGGAATCTTAATGAATGATTTAAAATTCCGCCACCCCGAGCTCGACGGGAATCAAATCGCAAAATTAATAACCGACCTCTGTCACCAGGATATTATTGAGATAGCCCACTCGTGACGCGACACGTCAAATTTTCACCGGACACCAATTCAGCCATTTCTCAAGGCCACGATCATTCGATCTCGTTCCGCTCGACACTTCCGAAAATACTTACTTACACCCGAAAACGGCGATGAAAACAATCCCATTCCTGTTCATCCTTCGAATGATTGTTCCAGAGCTGAAATCCACTTCCGAAAACGAAATTCATTCCGTTATCGATAGCGCAAAACTAACCTCGAAAGATCACACAAAGAAACGCTACCGGCAATGCTTCGTTGCGTCCATGTTTGTTCCATTCCTTGTGCTGCTCCCCATCTTCTTTTCACTCAACCTGTTCTCTGCAGGACATAGAATGCTGTTCGTACCGATTCTAAGCGCTGCCTCGGTCTACCTGAGCTTACTCATGCTCTCCGTTCTAGGCTCCGTTATATTTGCCCCCGATGTTCGTAGGAAACTGAAATCCAACCGTCGCTTTCGTCAGGTCGATTGACGTCGTTTCATCAACTCGTGACGCTATTTTTTGCCCAGTGACCGAGGAGCTGGCGAAACTCTCTCATCACGCCCGTGGAAGGTACAAGGTGGGGAAACGAGATGTTTTTTCGCACTTGTGAAGATTCGGAGCGCGTTCGCCGACGCCCGGAAGTTGCGCGTATCGGCAGTGAGTACCGGCATCGCCCGCCGAAAACGCAAAGGGCCGTCAGAGATATGACGGCCCTTTGCTTTCTCGGTGAGACGTGCGACGCTACGCGATCCGCTCTTCCGACGCCGGATCGAACAGCACCGCCTTCGACACGTCGAACAGCAACGACTGCGTCTGCCCCGGCTGCGGGTTCGCGGCCGGATGCACGCGGCTCACGATCCGCTTGCCGTTCACCTGTGCGAACACGTGCGTGTCCGGCCCGGTCGGCTCGGTCACGTCGACGCGCACGTCGATCGGCTGCAGCTTCGACGCCTCGCCGTGGTGGGCGTTGCGCGCATCGGTGATGCGCTCCGGACGCAGCCCGAGGATCACCTCGCGGCCGACGTGGCCGTTCATCCGCTTCGCGTCGAACGGCAGGTTCAGTGCGCTGCGCGCGAGGCCCGTGTCGATCTCGAGCGCGATCCCGCTGCCCTGCTCGACCAGCTTGCCGTTGATGAAGTTCATCGGCGGCGCGCCGATGAAGCCCGCGACGAACAGGTTCGACGGCGAATCGTAGATCTCCTGCGGCGCGCCGAACTGCTGGACCACGCCGTCCTTCATCACCGCGATCCGGTCGCCGAGCGTCATCGCCTCGATCTGGTCGTGCGTCACGTAGACGATCGTCGTGCCGAGGCGCTGGTGCAGCAGCTTGATTTCCGCGCGCATCTCGATGCGCAGCTTCGCGTCGAGGTTCGACAGCGGCTCGTCGAACAGGAACAGCGACGGATCGCGGGCGAGCGCGCGGCCCATCGCGACCCGCTGGCGCTGGCCGCCGGACAGCTGGCCCGGCTTGCGGTCGAGCAGGTGCTGGATCTGCAGCATCTGCGACACGCGGTCGACGATCTGCTGCTGTTCGCTCTTCGGCACCTTGCGGATGTTCAGGCCGAACGAGATGTTCTCGCGCACCGTCATCGACGGGTACAGCGCGTACGACTGGAACACCATCGCGATGTCGCGATCCTTCGGCGACAGGTCGTTGACGACCTTGCCGTCGATGCAGATCTCGCCGCTCGTGACCGTCTCGAGCCCGGCGATCATGTTGAGCAGCGTCGATTTCCCGCAGCCCGAACCGCCGACCAGGATCAGGAACTGTCCGTCCTCGATCTCGATGTCGACACCCTTCAGGACCGGCACCCCGTTCGGGTAGGTCTTGTACACGTCACGGATGGAAAGGCTTGCCATGCTGTGAATCCTCTGTCTCGTCTCGCGCGGCGCACTCCGGCACCGCGTCGGGTTCGTTTCGATGCGCCGCGCGCGAGGCGCGGCCGGTTCGTCGTATCGGATGAAGCCGCGCTTACCCCTTCACCGCGCCCGCCGTCAGCCCGCGCACGAAATAGCGGCCGGCGACGATGTAGACGAGCAGCGTCGGCAGCGCGGCGATGATCGCGCCGGCCATGTCGACGTTGTATTCCTTCACGCCCGTCGACGTGTTGACGAGGTTGTTCAGCGCAACCGTGATCGGCATCGAATCGACGCCGGAGAACACGATCCCGAACAGGAAGTCGTTCCAGATCTGCGTGAACTGCCAGATCAGGCACACCATGAAGATCGGCAGCGACACTGGCAGCAGGATCTTCGTGAAGATCGTGAAGAAACCCGCGCCGTCGATGCGCGCGGCCTTCACCAGTTCGGCCGGCACGCTCACGTAGAAGTTGCGGAAGAACATCGTCGTGAACGCGATCCCGTACACGACGTGCACGAACACGAGGCCCGGAATCGTGTTGGCGAGGCCGAGCATCCCCTGCAGGCGCGCCATCGGCAGCAGGATCACCTGGAACGGAATGAAGCAGCCGACCAGCATCATCGTGAACAGCGCGTCGGCGCCGCGAAAGCGCCAGTGCGTGAGCACGTAGCCGTTGAACGCGCCGATCAGCGACGAGATCAGCACGGCCGGAATCACCATCTGCAGCGAGTTCAGGAAGAACGGCTTCATGCCGTCGCAGCGCACGCCGGTACAGGCGCCGCTCCACGCCTTCACCCACGGATCGACGGTCCAGCTGGTGGGCGGCGTCAAGAGGTTGCCGGTGCGCAGCTGGTCGAGATCCTTGAACGACGTCGACAGCATCACGTAGATCGGGAACAGGAAATACAGCGCGAACAGGATCAGTGCCGCGTAGATCACTGCCCGGCTGATCGTCATCTTAGGCTGCATTGCGGGTGCTCCTCGATTCCATATACATCAGCGGCACCAGCACCGCGACCACGGTCGCGAGCATCATCACCGAGGATGCCGCGCCGAGCCCGAGCTGGCCGCGGTTGAACGAAAACGTATACATGAACATGGCCGGCAGCGACGACGACGTGCCCGGCCCGCCCGCCGTCAGCGCGACGACGAGGTCGAAGGTCTTGATCGTGATGTGGCAGAGGATCAGCAGCACCGAGAAGAACACCGGGCGCATGCTCGGGATCACGATCTTGCGGTAGATGGTCGGCAGCGTCGCGCCATCGACCTGCGCGGCCTTGAAGATCTCGGCGTCGACGCCGCGCAGCCCCGCGAGGAACAGCGCCATCACGAAGCCGGTCGACTGCCACACGGCCGCGATCACCACGCAGAAGATCGCCTTGTCCGGATCGTCGAGCCAGCCGAACGAGAAGCTCGTCCAGCCCCAGTCGTGCATCACCTTCTCGAGGCCGAGGCCCGGGTTCAGGATCCACTGCCACGCGGTGCCCGTGACGATGAACGACAGCGCCATCGGGTACAGGAAGATCGCGCGCAGCGCGCCTTCGTTGCGGATCCGCTGGTCGAGCAGGATCGCGAGGAACAGGCCGAGCCCCACGCAGATCGCGATGAACGGAATCCCGAACCAGCCGAGGTTCGCGGCGGAGGTCCACCACACGTCGTTCTGGAACAGGTCCGTGTAACGGCCGAAGCCGTCGAATTCGTAGTTGGGCAACAGCCGCGAGCGGGTCAGCGACAGATAGCCGGTAATCAGGATGAAGCCGTAGATGAACACCACGGCGATCGCGACGCTCGGCGCGAGCACGAGCTTCGGGATCCAGCGATCGGCGAAGGCCGACATCGGCGACGTACGCCGTGCGGCGGCAGCGCCGGATCCGTTTCCGCTAAGAGGGGCAGCCACTTGATTCGACTCCTGGAACGAGGGCGACGCAGGCCGGGCCGGCGCCGGGTACGACACGGGCCCGCGGGCGAGCCCGTTTGCTGCACATGCAAAAACGCCCGGCCGATGAAGCGTTTCCGGCCGGGCGCCTGGCGCGCGTTACTTGACCTTCGCGGCCTTCGCGAGCGCGGCGACCGCGCTCTTCGAATCCTGCTGCGAGTTCATGAACTTCGTCACGACGTCGGTGATCGCGCCGGCGGTCGCGTCGCTTTGCGCCATGCCGTGTGCGAGCGACGGCACGAAGCCGCCCGACTTGATCGCGGTCTGCTCGTCGGCGTACGACTTCTTCGCGCAATCGTCGAACTTGTCCATCTTCACGCCGAGACGCACGGGCACCGAGCCCTTCAGCAGGCTGAACTGCTCCTGGAAGTCCGGCGTCATGATCGTCTTCGCGAGTGCGAGCTGGCCCGGCGTCGCGTTCTTCTCGCCCTTCTGCTGGAAAAACACGAACGAGTCGACGTTGAACGTGTACGCATTCGCCGTGCCCGGCACCGCCGCGCAGATGTAGTCCTTGCCCGCCTTCTTGCCGGCGTTCTCGAACTCGCCCTTCGCCCAGTCGCCCATGAACTGCATGCCGGCCTTGCCGTTGATGACCATCGCGGTCGCGAGGTTCCAGTCGCGGCCGTTACGGCCGGTATCGAAGTAACCCTGGATCTTGCGCACCGTGTCGAACACGGTCAGCATCTGCGGCGACGTCAGCGTCGCCTGGTCGAGATCGACCAGCGCCTTCTTGTAGAACGCCGGGCCCTGCGACAGCACGACGTCTTCCCACAGCGTCAGGTCCTGCCACGGCTGGCCGCCCATCGCGACCGGCTGGATACCCGCGGCCTTCAGCTTGTCGGCCACCGCGAAGAATTCAGGCCAGGTGGTCGGCACCTTCGCGCCGACCTTGTCGAGCGCGGCCTTGTTGATGTACAGCCAGTTCACGCGGTGCACCGAAAACGGCGCCGCGACGGTGTGGCCCTTGTACTTGATGATCTTGTCGATTTCCGGCGGCAGGTTCTGCTTCCAGTCGCCGGCAGCGGAATCGATGTTGACGAGCACGCCCTGGTCGGCCCAGTCCTGGATCAGCGGGCCCTTGATCTGCGCGGCCGACGGTGCGTCGCCGCTGATCACCTTGGTCTTCAGCGCGGTCATCGCCGCTGCGCCCGCGCCGCCCGCGACCGCGAAGTCCTTCCACACGTAGCCCTGCTTTTGCAGGTCGTCCTTCAGCACGCCGACGGCCTTCGACTCGCCGCCCGAGGTCCACCAGTGCAGCACCGTTACATTCTCGGCTGCCTGCGCCGCCACGGCGCCAGCCATCAGACCTGCCGCGCAGAGCGCGCCCATGATCGAGCGAACTTTCATTACTTATCTCCTCCAGACTGAATCAACTCGTGAGGTTCCCTGACCGGGAACCGGCTTCTTGATAAACGACGGGGAAATCGAGCCGCGGGACGCATGCAGCGTACGGGGCCGATGACCGGCCGGGCTCTTACAGAAAGCGTGAATCGAGATTCAACGGCGTGTCTCCTCTTTGTGTTTCTGGCCCGCCGCGATGCTGCGGCGCGAGCCCGGGGCTAACGGCGCGCGGACGATGCGCGCCGTCAATGTCCGATAACATTCGGCACAAGGCGTTCCCGAAGGCGAAGCTCGCGCAGTTCATCGACTGCACTTCTTTTTTTCTTCACCCAGGTGCTACCCCTTGCGGCGGATTGTAGTTAAACTACAATTCAGTGTCAAAAATATTTTTATCGCACTACGGATCGCTTCCCAGCACCCCCAACACGGCGGAGACACATGCATACCGATTCCAGCTTTACCTTCGTACTTTTCGGCGGCACCGGCGATCTGTCGATGCGCAAGATCCTGCCCGCGCTGTTCGAAGCGCACCGTGCGAACATGCTGGCGGAGAGCGGCCGGATCGTCGCTGTGGCGCGTCACGAATCGGATCGTGCGGGTTATCTCGAGTGGGTCGACACGCACGTGAAACCGCACGCGGAGAAAGCCGCCGGCAAGGCGCTCGACGAAACCGCGTGGAAGTCCTTCCTCGATCGCATCGAGTACGTGAAGCTCGACCTCGGCCGTGCGGAAGACTACGTCGTGCTGCGCGACGCGATCGCATCGCTGCCCGGCATCCGCGTGTTCTATCTCGCGACGGGCCCGTCGCTGTTCGTGCCGATCTGCAAGGCACTCGCGTCGGTCGGCCTGAACGAAGGCTCGCGCATCGTGCTCGAGAAGCCGCTCGGCTACGACCTGAAGTCGTCGAATGCGATCAACGACGCGGTCGGCGAGATCTTCGCGGAAGGCCAGATCTACCGAATCGACCACTACCTCGGCAAGGAGCCGGTACAGAACCTGCTCGCGCTACGTTTCGGCAATGCGCTGTTCGAGCCGCTGTGGCGCCGCGAATGGGTCGAGAGCATCCAGATCACGATCGCGGAAGAGCTCGGCGTCGAGGCGCGCGGCGATTTCTACGACAATACGGGCGCGCTGCGCGACATGGTGCAGAACCACCTGCTGCAGTTGCTGTCGATCGTCGCGATGGAGCCGCCGCACTCGATGGATTCCGACTCGGTGCGCGACGAGAAGCTGCGCGTGCTGCGCGCGCTGAAGCCGATCGATCCGCGCGACATCGGCAAGGTTGCCGTGCGCGGCCAGTATCATGCGGGCGTGATCAAGGGCGCGCAGGTGCCGGCCTACGCGACCGAGCCAGGCGTGAAGCCCGACAGCCAGACCGAAACCTTCGTCGCGCTGAAGGTCGAGATCGAGAACTGGCGCTGGGCCGGCGTGCCGTTCTTCCTGCGCACCGGCAAGCGGCTGGCCGATCGCGTCGCGGAGATCGTCGTCAACTTCCGCCCGGTGCCGCACTCGGCGCTGGGGCCGACCGCGTTGCGTCCCGGTGCGAACCGTCTCGTGATCCGGCTGCAGCCGAACGAGACGATTCGCCTGTACTGCCTCGCGAAGCAGCCGGGCGAAGGGATGAACCTCGCGAGCGTGCACCTCGACCTCGCGTTCGACCAGTTCTTCAAGGAAGGGCAGATGGAGGCGTACCAGCGCCTGCTGCTCGACGTGATCAACGGCCGGCTCGCGCTGTTCGTGCGTCGCGACGAACAGGAAGCCGCCTGGCAGTGGGTCGAGCCGATCCTGAACGAATGGGCACGCACGCTGAAACCGCCGAAGCCGTATGCGGCGGGTACATGGGGGCCGGCCGCGTCGAGCGCGATGCTCGCGCAGCACGACACCTGCTGGCTCGAAGAAGAGAACTGATACAAACCGTTGCCGCGTACGCCACCGTACGCGGCAACGTGCATCACGATTCGTACGATTTGAACAGACAAAGCAGTCCGGAGGAGATGTGATCGAGATCCACGCTTTCGACACCCAGGAAGCGCAAAGCGAAGCGCTCGCGCGCGCCGTCGGCGATGCGCTGCGCGCCGCGCTCGCCGGCCCCGCGCGCCCGACGCTCGCGGTGTCCGGCGGCACGAGCCCGCGCCCGTTCCTGCACACGCTGTCGCACGCGGCGCTCGACTGGGCCGGCGTCGACGTGACGCTGGTCGACGACCGCTGGGTGCCGGACGACGACGCGGCCAGCAACGCGCAACTCGTGCGCGACACGCTGCTGCAACACGCAGCGGCCCCTGCCCGCTTCCTGCCGCTCGTCGACACGCGCAGCACGCTCGATGCGCACGTCGCCGCGCTCAACGCGAACGCCGATTACCGCGTGCCGACCGTCGCGGTGCTCGGCATGGGCGAGGACGGCCACACCGCGTCGATCTTCGCCGACGCGCCCGAATGGGATCACGCGATCACGACGCCCGAGCGGTTCGTCGCCGTGCATCCCGGCACCGCGCCGCATGCGCGCGTGAGCTTCTCGCTCGATGCGCTCAAGCGCGTCGACCGGCTGTTCCTGCTGATCGCGGGCGAACGCAAGCGCGCGGTGCTCGACGCCGCGGCCGCGTCGCTGCAGAAGAACGCGATTTCCCAACTGGCCAACGACAAGGGGACCCAGCTCGATGTCTACTGGTGCGCAAAGTAAGGCGGTCGTCGCGGGTCAGCATGCCGACGGCCCGCGCCTGCTCGCGGACGTCGGCGGCACCAACGCGCGCTTCGCGCTGGAAACCGGCCCGGGCGAGATCACGCAGATCCGCGTCTATCCCGGCGCCGACTATCCGACGATCACCGACGCGATCCGCAAGTATCTGAAGGACGTGAAGATCAGCCGCGTGAACCACGCGGCGATCGCGATCGCGAACCCGGTCGACGGCGACCAGGTCACGATGACCAACCACGACTGGAGCTTCTCGATCGAGGCGACGCGCCGCGCGCTCGGCTTCGACACGCTGCTCGTCGTCAACGATTTCACCGCGCTCGCGATGGCGCTGCCGGGCCTGACCGATGCGCAGCGCGTGCAGGTCGGCGGCGGCGCGCGCCGCCAGAACAGCGTGATCGGGCTGCTCGGGCCCGGCACCGGGCTCGGCGTGTCGGGGCTGATTCCGGCCGACGACCGCTGGATCGCGCTCGGCAGCGAGGGCGGCCACGCGTCGTTCGCGCCGCAGGACGAGCGCGAGGATCTGGTGCTGCAGTACGCGCGCAAGAAGTTTCCGCACGTGTCGTTCGAACGCGTGTGTGCGGGCCCCGGCATGGAGATCATCTATCGCGCGCTCGCCGCGCGCGACAAGAAGCGCGTCGCCGCGACCGTCGACACGGTCGAGATCGTCGAGCGCGCGCATGCGGGCGACGCGCTCGCGCTCGAGACGGTCGAATGTTTCTGCGGGATTCTCGGCGCGTTCGCGGGCAGCGTCGCGCTGACGCTCGGCGCGCTCGGCGGCGTGTACATCGGCGGCGGCGTCGCGCTGAAGCTCGGCGAGCTGTTCACGCGCTCGTCGTTCCGCGCGCGCTTCGAGGCGAAGGGCCGCTTCACGCACTATCTCGAGAACATCCCGACCTACCTGATCACCGCCGAATACCCGGCGTTCCTCGGCGTATCCGCGATCCTCGCGGAGCAGTTGTCGAACCGCTCGGGTGGTGCGTCGTCGGCCGTGTTCGAACGGATCCGCCAGATGCGCGACGCGCTGACGCCGGCCGAGCGCCGCGTCGCCGATCTCGCGCTGAACCATCCGCGCTCGATCATCAACGACCCGATCGTCGACATCGCGCGCAAGGCCGACGTGAGCCAGCCGACGGTGATCCGCTTCTGCCGCTCGCTCGGCTGCCAGGGCTTGTCGGACTTCAAGCTGAAGCTCGCCACCGGCCTCACCGGCACGATCCCGATGAGCCACAGCCAGGTGCATCTCGGCGACACGGCCACCGACTTCGGCGCGAAGGTGCTCGACAACACGGTGTCGGCGATCCTGCAGCTGCGCGAGCACCTGAACTTCGAGCACGTCGAGAACGCGATCGAGATCCTGAACGGCGCGCGGCGCATCGAGTTCTACGGGCTCGGCAACTCGAACATCGTCGCGCAGGACGCGCACTACAAGTTCTTCCGCTTCGGAATCCCGACGATCGCGTACGGCGACCTGTACATGCAGGCCGCATCGGCCGCGCTGCTCGGCAAGGGCGACGTGATCGTCGCGGTGTCGAAGTCGGGACGCGCGCCCGAGCTGCTGCGCGTGCTCGACGTCGCGATGCAGGCCGGCGCGAAGGTGATCGCGATCACGTCGAGCAACACGCCGCTCGCGAAGCGCGCGACCGTCGCGCTCGAAACCGACCACATCGAGATGCGCGAATCGCAGCTGTCGATGATCTCGCGGATCCTGCATCTGCTGATGATCGACATCCTCGCGGTCGGCGTCGCGATCCGCCGGGCGTCGACCAACGGTGAGTTGCCGGAGGCCGTCGCGCAGGCGCGCGCGCGGGCGAGCGACGACGAAACGGCCGACGTGCTCGACTGGCTGAGCCACGGCGCATCGCCGGCGGCGAAGGACGTCGCGCGGGACTGACGCTTCGGCGAAACACCGTCGATCCACGACACCCCGAACGCTGGATTCAAGCCCGGCGTTCGGGGTGTTTTGCATGAGCGGCACCAGCGCAAACAACAGCGGCGCGACAGGCATCGACGATGCCTTCTGCCGAGGGCGCGCGTGACGTCATACGTTCGTACATCCCCACACTTCGATCTGGAACGGAACCCCGACGCGGGCAAATCGCTGGTCAATCGTTTTCTTGCTCGCGACTATCGCAATCCGGTCGTCGAATCCGAAATCAAGGGCGTGCGGTTTGATTTTCTGAAATGCCTGGATCTGTATCACAGTCGGGAACTCGATGCGCAGGTCAAACGGTTCGTGACCAACCCGAAGCGCAGCTATCGACTCGACAATCGCTCGTCAGACCGTTCAAAGTGATGCAGAGGTGGGAAGTTCAAACCCGTCCACCGCCCTCCTCCGCCAGTTCCGCCCCGCCGCTCAGGCGCCCGCCTTCACCGGCCGTCCGTGCCAGCGCAGCACCAGATAGCGCCCGACGAAACACAGCACGCCGGTGACGCCGATCGTCACGCCCATCGCGAACGGCGTGCCGTCCGCGAGTGCGCCGATCGCGACGCTCGCCAGCGCGCCGAGCGCAAGCTGCATCGCGCCGAACACCGCCGCCGACGCGCCCGCATTGTGCGGATAACGATGCATGAGGTCGGTCGTGCAGTTCGCGGACAGGATCCCGACCACGCCGACGACGAAGAACAGGCACACGACGATCGACCACAGCCCGCCCAACCCCGTCAGCGCGACGAACGCGACCGCGAGCGACGCGATGCAGCTCACGAGCGACGCGGCCGCGATGATGCGCAGCGAACCGACACGGCCGACCAGCCGCGTGTTCGTGAAGTTGCCGATCATGATGCCGACCACGTTCAGGCCGAACAGCAGCCCGTAGTGCTGCGGCGACACGTGGAAATACTCGATGTACACGAACGGCGTCGCGGTGATGTACGAGAACATCGACGCGAACGCCATCCCGCCGCACAGCATGTGCCCCCATGCGACGGGATCGGACAGGATGCGCCCGTACGATGCGAACGACGCGAGCACGGCCGCGCTCTTGCGCCGCTCCTTCGGCCAGGTTTCGGGTACGCGCAGGTACGCGGTCGCCGCGCACACCGCGCCGAACACGGCCAGCACGACGAACACGCCGCGCCAGCCCGAGAAACGCAGGATCTGCCCGCCGATCAGCGGCGCGAGCAGCGGCCCGACCGCGGTGACGATCGCGACCATCGACAGCACCTTCGCCGCGTCGGTCGGCTCGTGCGCGTCGCGCGCGATCGCACGCGACAGCACCGACGCCGCGCCGGCACCGAGCGCCTGCAGGAAGCGCACGAGGATCAGCATGTCGATCGAGTTCGATACGAAGCAGCCGATGCTCGCGAGCGTAAATAGCGCGATGCCGCCGAGCAGCACGGGACGGCGGCCCCACGTGTCGGACAGCGGGCCGTACAGCAGCATGCCGACCGAAAAACCGGCCATGAAGCTCGTCAGCGTGCGCTGCGCGGCGCCGGGGCTGACGGAGAAGCCGTCGGCGATCGACGGCAGGCTCGGCAGGTACATGTCGGTAGCGATCGGCCCGCAGGCGGCGAGCGCGCCGAGCAACAGGATCAGCCGGGCATCGGGCCGGCGCCGGACGACGTGAGACATGGGTATCCGGAATGGAGCGCCGCGCGCATCGGGGCGCGCGTGGTGGTGAAGACGGGAGACCGCGCCGCGAACGACGCGCTCGGCCCATGATTGTACGCGCAACTTTTTTTCGTGCCGCCGGCCCGGCGCGCGACCGGCGGAAAAACACCGGCACGGTGCCCGCCGCGCGGGATCGCGAGCAGGGATTCGATTAAGCTTGCAGCGCCTCACTCCCCTATTGTCTGCCCCATTCAATTCGACGCACGACCGAACCGATGACCGCTTTCCTGTTGATCTGGAGCCCCAAGAAATGGCCGTGGCCCGAACTGCCCGACGTCGCCGCGCGCGTGAAGGCCGGCGAGGCCGTGCATGACGTGTGGGGCTGCGGCTTCGCGCGCGGCATCCTGCCGGGCGACCGCGTGTTCCTGCACCGCGTCGCGAAGGAGCCCAAGGGCGTGTTCGGCTCCGGCTACGTGACGCGCGCGCCGTACGAGGTACCCGATCCGGCGACGAAGCGCGGCTACCGGCTGTGCATCGACTTCGTCTACGACTGGCTGGTCGACGCGCACCAGGACGTCGTGATCCCGCGCGACGCGCTGCGCGTGCATCCGTACTCGGTACAGACCTGGGATGCGCAAAGCTCCGGCACCGTGATCAAGCCGATGGTCGAAGGCCCGCTCGAGAAGCGCTGGGCCGAGCTGACCGGCAAGCGCAAACCGCCGCGATAACGGAAGCGGCCGCCGCGCCGCATCTGCCCCTCCTTTCCGGCCCCGGCCCGCGCAACCCCGCACGCGCCGAAAGGCCGCGGACCGCGCCGCGGGCCCGCCGCGCGCGTCTCCGGTACAATCGGACGATCGTTCCGCCCAGGCGCCGCGGCCCGTGCACAGGCCCCCGCGCCCTTCTCTCGCAGGTTTCGCTCATGTCCAACAATCAGATCCTCTTCGAACGCGCCCAGAAGACCATTCCCGGCGGCGTCAACTCGCCGGTGCGCGCATTCCGTTCGGTCGGCGGCACGCCGCGCTTCGTCGCGCGCGCGCAAGGCCCGTATTTCTGGGATGCCGACGGCAAGCAGTACATCGACTACATCGGCTCGTGGGGCCCGATGATCGTCGGCCACGTCCATCCGGAAGTGCTGTCGGCCGTGCAGAACGTGCTCGCCGACGGCTTCTCGTTCGGCGCGCCGACCGAAGCCGAGATCGAGATCGCCGAGGAAATCTGCAAGCTCGTACCGTCGATCGAGCAGGTGCGGATGGTGTCGAGCGGGACCGAGGCCACGATGAGCGCGCTGCGCCTCGCGCGCGGCTTCACGGGCCGCAGCCGGATCGTCAAGTTCGAGGGCTGCTACCACGGCCACGCGGACAGCCTGCTCGTGAAGGCCGGCTCGGGCCTGCTGACGTTCGGCAACCCGACGTCGGCCGGCGTGCCCGCCGACATCGCGAAGCACACGACCGTCCTCGAATACAACAACGTCGCCGCGCTCGAGGAAGCGTTCGGCGCGTTCGGCGACGAGATCGCCGCCGTGATCGTCGAGCCGGTCGCGGGCAACATGAACCTCGTGCGCGGCACGCCGGAATTCCTCAACGCGCTGCGCGCACTGTGCACGAAGCACGGCGCCGTGCTGATCTTCGACGAGGTGATGTGCGGGTTCCGCGTCGCGCTCGGCGGCGCGCAGGCGTACTACGGGATCACGGCCGACCTCACCTGCCTCGGCAAGGTGATCGGCGGCGGGATGCCGGCTGCCGCGTTCGGCGGCCGCCGCGACATCATGGCCCACCTCGCGCCGCTCGGCGGCGTCTACCAGGCCGGCACGCTGTCGGGCAACCCGATCGCGGTCGCCGCAGGGCTGAAGACGCTGCAGCTGATCCAGGCGCCCGGCTTCTACGACGCGCTCACCGCGCAGACGAAGCGTCTCGCCGACGGCCTCGCGGCCGAAGCGCGTGCGGCCGGCGTGCCGTTCGCGGCCGACTCGATCGGCGCGATGTTCGGCCTCTATTTCGCCGAACGCGTGCCGACCAGCTTCGCCGAAGTCACGAAGAGCGACACCGAGCGCTTCAACCGCTTCTTCCACCTGATGCTCGACGAAGGCGTGTATTTCGCGCCGTCCGCGTACGAGGCCGGCTTCGTGTCGAGCACGCACGACGACGCGGTGATCGACGCGACGCTCGCGGCCGCGCGCCGCGCCTTCGCGGCACTCGCTGCCTGACCCGGGGCCGCGCGCATGTTCTCGGATATCGATTTCGCCCACATGCAGCGTGCGCTCGCGCTCGCCGCGCGCGGCATGTATACGACGGCACCGAACCCGCGTGTCGGCTGCGTGATCGTCAAGGACGGCGACGTGATCGGCGAAGGCTTCACGCAACCGGCCGGCCAGGATCACGCGGAGGTCCAGGCACTGAAGGACGCGCGCGCACGCGGCCACGACGTCGCGGGCTCGACCGTCTACGTCACGCTCGAACCGTGCAGCCATTTCGGCCGCACGCCGCCGTGCGCGAACGCGCTGATCGACGCGCGCGTCGCGAAGGTCGTCGCCGCGATGGAAGACCCGAACCCGCAGGTATCGGGGCGCGGCCTCGGGATGCTGCGCGACGCCGGTATCGACGTACGCTGCGGGCTGCTCGCGCATGAAGCGGGCGAACTGAACATCGGCTTCGTGTCGCGGATGACACGCGGCCGCCCGTGGGTGCGGATGAAGACCGCCGCGTCGCTCGACGGCCGCACCGCGCTGCCGTCCGGCGAAAGCCAGTGGATCACCGGCGAGGCCGCGCGCCTCGACGGGCACGCGTGGCGCGCGCGCGCCTGCGCGATCCTGACCGGCATCGGCACCGTGCGCAAGGACAACCCGCTGCTGACCGTGCGCGGGATCGACACGCCGCGCCAGCCGCAGCGCATCCTGGTCGACAGCCGCCTCGACCTGCCGCTCGACGCGCGGCTGCTCGAAGGCGCTCCGCTGCTGATCTTCTGCGGCCGGCTCGACGCCGCCGGGGAAGTGCGGGCGAAGGTGCTGAAGGCCCGCGGCGCGGAAATCGTGCCGCTCGCGAATGCGCACGGCAAGGTCGACCTGCCCGCGATGCTGGCGGCGCTCGGCGCACGCGGCGTCAACGAGCTGCACGTCGAGGCCGGCCACAAGCTGAACGGCTCGCTGCTGCGCGAGCAGTGCGTCGACGAGTTGCTCATCTATCTCGCACCGAGCCTGCTGGGCGCCGATGCGGCCGGCATGTTCGACCTCGCTGCGCCGGCGAGCCTCGATGCGCGCACGCGGCTGTCGTTCCACGGGGTCGAGCGGGTCGGCGACGATCTGCGGATCCTCGCGCGCTTCACGCCGACGGACGCCGCGCACTGAACGGGATCGCCGCGCCGCGCGAGCTCGGCCGCGATTTCGCGTACAAGGGGCGGTCAACGGCGTGAGCCTGACCGTCAACACGGTCGACGATCACGCAGACGGCTGCAAGTTCGCGATCAACCTGATTCCGTATACGGTCGAGGTCACGACACTGCGCCACGTGAAGGCCGGTGACAAGGTCGATCTCGAAGTCGACATGATTGCGCGATACGTCGAACGGATGCTGTCGACGTCGCAAGGCGTACATCAGGACTGGTCACGCGGGCGGTTTCCGGCGTGGCGGCCGGTACGCTGCCGGCCGCCACGTTTCCTTGTCCTTCGCTCCGCCGCGCACCGCCAATCACGCGCCTGCGTCCTCCCCTCCTGCCCGCGCCGGAATCGTCCCGAGCAACTGCCGCACATGCTCGCGTGCCGCGCGCCCGGCCTCCTTCCGCATCACGCGCGGCGATCGTGTCGAACACCCGCCGGGATCCGGCGACATTCCCGCCCCGTCGTGCCCGACCACGGACATGGCCCTGCCGGCGGCCGGTGCGGCCGGGCCGGAACTCGTTTCCGACGCATCTTGTCTATCCGCTTCCACCGATGCGACGAGGAGCTTGCGTGACGGCCGTCCCTTCCGATCCTGCGCAATACCGCCGCTTCACCGTCGACGACCTGCTGTCTCTCGACAGCTTCCAGCGCGACTACGGTCGCACCTGCGCGCTGTCGCCGGACGGCGGCTCGATCTGCTTCGCCGTCGTCCGCCCGCTGGCCGATGGCCGCCGCTTCGACCGCGCGTATCTTGGCGGGCTCGACCGGGCCGAGCTGCACCTGTACGAATTCGCCGGCCGCACGCTGCGCCGGCTGGCCGGCGATGCGCGGGCCGGCCGCGCGTGCGGCTCGCCGTCGTGGTCGCCGGACGGAAGATGGATCGCAGCGGTCACGCTGTCGGCCGACGACGATGCGGTGCATGCCGTCCTGATCGACCCGGCGACCGGGGCCGCGATGCCGGTCACGACCGCGCGCAGCGTCGACCTGTCCCCGCTCGACCGCGACGGGCCGTTCACGTGGCTGCCCGATGGCCGCGTCGCGCTGCCGCTGCTTGCCGAACGGGCGACGCCCGTGATGGCGCATCTGCACCGCCGGCTGTTCGGGAACGCGCACGATGCATGGGCGGCCAACGCGCTCGGCCGCCAACCGACGGCCGACGTGCTCGACAGCGCCGCGTTCGGCGATCCGCCCGCCGCATCCGCACCCGACTGGTGGGCGTTCGATCCCGCATCGGGCGCGTTGTCCGCGCTGTCGCCGCAAGCGTGCGCGCGGGCCGGGCTGACACGCGCGGCGGTCACGGACACGCCGCCGGACACGCGCGGCACGAACGACGCCGACGAACCGGCAGATCACGACGGCGTGCGCCGCGAACGCATATCGGCAGAACCGGAGCGCCGGTACGCGGCCTCCATCGAACACGGCCGCGACGCCACCCGGCTGACGGTTCGCCTGGCCGGCGCGCGCGACGCGACCGTGGTGTTCGAGACGAATCGCCAGCTGGCCGGCATCGCGACCGGCACGACGCACCGGCTTGCCTGCCGCGGCGCGGAACCCGGCCGGCAGCGCTTCGTCGACGTCCTGCTGCCACCGGATTACGCGGGTGCGCCGGTACCCGCAGTCGTCTGGGTGTACCCGTACGAAAAGGTCGCGCCCCATCCGCACCTGTTTCACGAACCCGACTGCCCGCTGCCGTTCAACTTCCAGCTGTTCGCCGCACACGGCTTTGCGGTCGTCGACGTGAACATGCGGGGCGTGCTGGGCGAGGCGCCGGCGACGATGGCAGACAGGATGCTCGACGACGTCCACGCGGCGGTCGACGCCGCGGTCGATGCCGGATTCGTCGATCGCGGCCGGCTCCACCTGTACGGCCAGAGCCTGGGCGGCTGGGCCACGATGATGATGCTCGCCCGTACGCCGATGTTCCGCTCGGGCATGTCGAGCGCCGGCATCAGCGATGCGGCCGCGCTCTACGCGTCGCTCGACGCACGCCTGCGTTACGAAACGGGCCACGACACGCGTCCCGAGCGTTTCGAGCTGCTCGGCAAGGTGCTTGCCGACAACAGCTGGAACATCGACGCGCCGCCGTCGATCCGCCCGGATGCCTATCACGCGATCAGCCCGGTGCTGCACGCGGCACGGATCACGACCCCGCTGCTGCTGATCCATGGCGACGCCGACTACGTGCCGCTGGAACAAAGCGAACGGATGTTCGCGGCGCTGACCCAGCTCAAGCGCGACGTTCGGCTGATCCGCTACTGGGGCGACGATCACGTGCCGCAATCGCCTGCCAATATTGCCGACCGGTACCGGCGGATGATCGACTGGCTGCAGCGCGCGTGAACGGCCGGCGCCGCGCACGCACCGGCCCGCCCGCCGGCGCCATCGGCCGAACGGCCAACGACGCGCACGGGTCATGCGGTCGCGCTAAGATGCGTCGACAGCGGTTTCGATACCGCAATGCACGACGAGCCGCGTAGCGGCCGCCCTCTTCCTCAAGGAGTCGTCCCCATGTCCATCTCGATGTACCAGGCTTCGCTGCCCGTGCTGATCCGCGGCCTGACCAATCTTCAGCACATTCTCGGCAAGGCGCAGGCGCATGCGGCCGAAAAGCAGATCGATCCGTCGGTGTTCGTCGGCGCCCGCCTGTACCCGGACATGCTGCCGCTCGTCCGCCAGGTCTACATTGCGACCGACACGGCCAAGGGCTGCGCCGCGCGCCTCGCCGGCGCCGAGATCCCGAGCTATCCGGACGTCGAGCAGACCTTCGACGAACTGCACGCACGCATCCAGAAGACGATCGACTACCTGAAAAGCTTCGACGCCGCGCAGATCGACGGCAGCGAGACGCGCCAGATCGTGCTGAAGATGCGCGTCGGCCCGATCGAGTTCACCGGCGAGTCGTACCTGCTGAATTTCGTGCTGCCCAATTTCTTCTTCCACGTGACGACCGCGTACGACATCCTGCGCCACAGCGGCGTCGAGCTCGGCAAGCTCGACTACCTGGGCGGGCGCGACCAGCAAGCCTGACGCGCGGCCGGGCAAGGCCCGGCCCGCCACCGTCCGCACCGCGCGTGCAGGCAACGCGCGGCGGGCCGGCCGGGCCGGCCGCGCAGGCCGGCCGCGGCGCTTTCCGGAGCGCTTGCCGGCGGCGCGCGGCCCCTGCCAGCCGAAACGCCGTCCGGCTGGCGTAAAATACGCACTTTCCTCTTTCTCGCCCCCTTATGACGCTCGCCTCCACGCTCGACATCATCGCCGAGCTGAAAGCCGGCCGGATGGTGATCCTGGTCGACGAAGAAGACCGCGAAAACGAGGGCGACCTCGTGATCGCCGCCGAATTCGTCACACCGGAAGCGATCAACTTCATGGCCAAGTACGGCCGCGGCCTGGTTTGCCTGACGTTGACGCAGGAACGCTGCAAGCAGCTGCACCTGCCGCTGATGACCTACCGCAACGGCACGCAGTACGGCACCGCGTTCACGGTCAGCATCGAAGCGGCCGAAGGCGTGACGACCGGCATCTCGGCCGCCGACCGTGCGCACACGATCGCCACGGCGGTCGCGCACGACGTGCGCCCCGAGCACATCGTGCAGCCGGGCCACGTGTTCCCGATCATGGCGCAGCCGGGCGGCGTGCTCGTGCGCGCGGGCCACACCGAGGCCGGTTGCGACTTCACCGCGCTCGCCGGCCTCACGCCGGCCGCGGTGATCTGCGAGATCATCAAGGACGACGGCACGATGGCGCGCCTGCCCGACCTGATCGAATTCGCGCAGGAGCACAACCTGAAGATCGGCACGATCGCCGACCTGATCCAGTACCGCAGCCGCACCGAATCGATCATCGAGCGGATCGCCGAGCGTACGATGCAGACCGCGCACGGCACGTTCCGCGCGGTGCTGTACCGCGACCAGCCGAGCGGCTCGCCGCACATCGCGCTGGTGCGCGGCGCGCCCGCGCCCGACGCCGATACGCCGGTGCGCGTGCACGAGCCGCTGTCGGTGCTCGACCTGCTCGAAACGGGCGTGTCGACGCACTCGTGGACGCTCGACGCCGCGATGCGCGAGATCGCGGAGCGCGACCTCGGCGTGATCGTGCTGCTCAACTGCGGCGACACGAAGGAACACCTGATCGACGTCTTCAAGGCGTTCGACGAGGAAGAAAAGGCCGCTGTGCTGAAGCGCCGGCCGGTCGATTTCAAGACGTTCGGCATCGGCGCGCAGATCCTGCGCGATGTCGGCGTCGGCAAGATGCAGGTGCTGTCGAATCCGCGCAAGCTGGGCAGCATGTCCGGCTACGGCCTGGAAGTCACGGGCTTCATTCCGATGCCCGGCGGCGAAGCCAAGTCCTGCCCGGCGTCCAACGCGTAACCCGCCACGGCGCTTTCGCCCTATAACCGTTCATCCACACCACGGACAAGATCATGGAAATCGGACAATACCAACCGAATCTCGAAGGCGACGGCCTGCGGATCGGCATCGTGCAATCGCGCTTCAACGAGCCGGTGTGCAACGGCCTCGCCGACGCGTGCGTCGAGGAACTGGAACGCCTCGGCGTCACCGGTGAAGACGTGCTGCTCGTGTCGGTGCCCGGCGCGCTGGAAATCCCGCTCGCGCTGCAGAAGCTCGCGGAAAGCGGCCAGTTCGACGCGCTGATCGCGCTCGGCGCGGTGATTCGCGGCGAGACCTACCACTTCGAACTCGTGTCGAACGAGAGCGGCGCGGGCATCACCCGCATCGGCCTCGACTTCAACCTGCCGATCGCCAACGCGGTCCTGACGACCGAAAACGACGAGCAGGCCGTCGCGCGCATGACCGAAAAGGGTCGTGATGCCGCACGCGTCGCCGTCGAGATGGCCAACCTGACGATGGCGCTCGACCAGCTCGGCGATGACGACGAGGACGAAGAGGAAGACGAAGACGACGAAGAGGAGCGCGCATGAAGAAGAGCGCCCGCCGACAATCGCGCGAGCTGGCGACGCAGGGGCTGTACCAGTGGCTGCTGTCGAACGCGTCCTCCGGCGAGATCGACGCGCAACTGCGCGGCGCGCTCGGTTACGACAAGGCTGACAAGGAGCTGCTCGACGCGATCCTGCACGGCGTGATCCGCGAGCACGCCACGCTCGTCGAAGCGCTGACGCCGTCGCTCGACCGCCCGATCGACCAGTTGTCGCCGGTCGAACGCGCCGTGCTGCTCATCGCGACGTTCGAGCTCACGCACCACGTCGAAACGCCGTACCGCGTGATCATCAACGAAGCCGTCGAACTCGCGAAGACGTTCGGCGGCTCCGACGGCTACAAGTACGTAAACGGCGTGCTCGACAAGCTCGCCGCGAAGCTGCGCCCCGCCGAAACGCAGGCGCGCCGCAACGGCTGATACCGTTTGGTCCGGAACGGGCGCGCATGCGCCCGTTTTTTCTTTCGTCACGCCCCTCCCCCTGCCCGCCCGATGAATACCGCCACCGATTCGCTCGTCAAGCTCGCCGCACGCGTCGACGCGATCCAGCCCTTCTACGTGATGGAACTGATGAAGGAGGCACAGCGTCTCGAGTCCTCCGGGCGCGATGTTATCCACATGGGCATCGGCGAGCCGGATTTCACCGCGCCGGAGCCGGTCGTCGAAGCGGCTGCGGCCGCGCTGCGCCGCGGCGTCACGCAATATACGAGCGCGCTCGGCATTGCACCGCTGCGCGAGGCGATCGCCGCGCACTACGCGCGTGCCTACGGCCTCACGATCAGCCCGGAGCGGATCGTCGTGACGGCCGGCGCGTCGGCTGCGCTGCTGCTCGCGTGCCTCGCGCTCGTCGGGCGTGACGACGAGGTGCTGATGCCCGACCCGTCGTATCCGTGCAACCGGCACTTCGTCGCGGCGGCCGAAGGCCGCGCGGTGCTCGTGCCGAGCGGCCCGGACGCACGCTTCCAGCTCACCGAGGACGACGTCCGCACGCGCTGGGGCGACCGCACTCGCGGGGTGCTGCTCGCATCGCCGTCGAACCCGACCGGCACGTCGCTCGAACCGGACGAGCTGAAGCGGATCGTCGAAGCCGTGCGCGCACGCGGCGGTTTCACGATCGTCGACGAGATCTACCAGGGGCTCAGCTACGACGCGGCGCCCGTGTCGGCGCTTTCATTCGGCGACGACGTTGTCACCGTGAACAGCTTCTCCAAGTATTTCAGCATGACGGGCTGGCGGCTCGGCTGGCTGGTCGTGCCGCCCGCACTGGTCAGCACGTTCGAGAAGCTGGCGCAGAACCTGTTCATCTGCCCGTCCGCGCTCGCGCAGCACGCGGCGCTCGCCTGCTTCGAGCCGGCGGCGCTCGACATCTACGAAGCGCGCCGGCTCGAATTCAAGCGCCGCCGCGATTTCATCGCGCCGGCGCTCGAACGGCTCGGCTTCACGGTGCCCGTGATGCCGGATGGCGCGTTTTATGTGTATGCGCACTGCGGCGGCGTCGCCCACCCGGCGGCCGGCGACAGCGCCGCGCTCACGACGGCGATGCTGCATGACGCGGGCGTCGTGCTGGTGCCCGGCATGGACTTCGGTGTCCATGCACCGCGCGACTATATCCGCCTGTCCTATGCGACGGCCTACTCGCGGCTCGAGGAAGCGGTCGAACGGCTCGCGACGTTGTTCGGGCAGCACTGAGCCTCGGCTGAGCCTCGGCCGGCACGCCGGCGGCTTCTCGCGCCGCAAAAAGCAAAAGGCACCCTGATCGGGTGCCTTTTTCATGTCCTGCCGGCGGAACCGAGCAGTGCGCTAGCGCCGGGCGTTACGCGCCGAGCTCCGAACGGTCGCCGTGCGACTTCGCGGTATCGACGCTCGCGTCGTCCTGCGGCGCGGCTTCCTTCGATGCCGTCGACTTCGCCGACGTCGTGGTTTCGAGCGTCGCATGCACGCGCTTCGCGCCGCCCGCTGCCGCCGTCACGGCAGCGGCCGTGACGATCGGCTTCGCCGGCGCCTGCGGCGCGTTGACCGGCACGCTGCGGCCGTGCGACACGTCGCGCAGGCGACTGCGCTCGGCCATCACCTTCGCGCCGTATGCGGTGTCGTCCGGGTTCGTCGAGCCGTTGTACAGGCGCAGGCCGTTCGCGAGCGAACCGCCACGTGCAATGCAGTCCTTCAGCACGAGCGCACCGACCTGGAGGTTCGCGAGCGGCTGCAGTGCGGTATCGGTGCCGCCGAAATACTCGAACTTGTCGGAATGGACCTTCGACATGACCTGCATCAGGCCCTTCGCGCCGACGCCGCTTTCGGCGTACGGGTTGAAGCCCGATTCGATCGCCATCACGGACAGCAGCAGCAGCGGATCGAGGCCGACGTCACGGCCGGTCTGGAACGCAGCCTTGACGAGCTGGCCGAGCGGCTCCTGCGCGACGCGGTAACGGCGCGACAGGTAGGTCGCGACCAGCGCCTGCTCGCGATTCGACGCGAGCGCACGGTCGTCACGCGCATCGGCCGCCACGCGCTGGGTCGGGATCAGCTTCGCCAGCGCAACGGGCGACGGGCCGTTGCGGGCGGGATCGGATGCATCGCCCTGCGCGTTGGCTTCCGGTGCGACGTCGAGGCCGACCGCAAGCGCGTCCGTTTCAGGGCTGTCTTCCTGCTGCGGCTGCGCGCCGGCAGGCGCGAAGTTCGGCAGCGGATGGCCGGTCAGCAGACGGGCCGGGCCGGCTTGCACGGCCGCGGATACGACCGGCATCAGCTTTGCGGCAAGCGTGCCGCGCACGGTTGGCAGCAGCCACAGTGCGAGTGCAACCGCGACCGCGAGACAGCCAACAACGCTGAATAGATGGTGACTGACACGCGTCCCGCGACGCAGCATGCTGCGCACGAATTGCGCATGCTGCTCACTAGGACGCCACGATAACCAAGCGTTCATTCAGATCATCTCCCATGAACATGACTCGTGCGGCTCGCTCAGCTCGATGGCGAGACAGGTAACGCGCCGCGGAATCACGACGCCGCACGCCTTGGTCGGGGCGTGCAGACATCGGGGAAACGGTATAAGTACCGTTCGAGGCCACGGTGTAAGAGGGCCGGCACCTTCGCACACTGGGCGAGGCGGGCATACGCGGTGGCACCCACGCAAAAAACCAGCGTCTGGTGGCGCTGGCTGAGACTACGACTAAGGCCGTCGGATACGCCGTGCAGGTATCGGCGGACGGTGACGCGCTGCGTCAAAGATCGGTGATTGGCGGCTCGAAGCCTTTTACCCTGCAGCCAATGTGAGCGGATTCTAGCAGGGTTTTATAGATCGTCAACACTATAAAACCTTGAAATTATAACAAAAAGTAATTTACGGACACTCTTCAGATCGCGAGCCCCGTGCCGTAGGGGGTTTGCGCGCGGTCGACTTTTTTCTCCGCCGGGCGGGCATGCGGCAGCGCGGGTAAAATCGTCGGTCGATTCGGGGCCGCAGCCGGCCGCTGCGCCCGCCCATCGCTGCCCGCCACGCGGGTGGCCCGGACCATCTTCATGAAATACAAAGACTTACGCGATTTCATCCAGCGCCTCGAGGCGCTCGGCGAACTGCGGCGCGTCACGCAGCCCGTGTCGCCCGTGCTGGAAATGACCGAGCTGTCCGACCGCGTGCTGCGCGCCGGCGGCCCTGCGCTGCTGTTCAACGCACCGACCGGCTACGATTTCCCGGTGCTCGGCAACCTGTTCGGCACGCCGCGCCGCGTCGCCCTCGGGATGGGCGTCGATGCGGGCGACGACGCCGCGCTCGATTCGCTGCGCGATCTCGGGCGCCTGCTGTCCGCGCTGAAGGAACCCGATCCGCCGAAGAGCCTGAAGGACGCCGGCAAGCTGCTGTCGCTCGCGAAGGCCGTGTGGGACATGGCGCCGAAGTCGGTGTCGTCGCCGCCCTGCCAGGAGATCGTCTGGGAAGGCGCCGACGTCGACCTGAACAGGCTGCCGATCCAGACCTGCTGGCCCGGCGACGCGGGGCCGCTCGTCACGTGGGGCCTGACGGTCACGCGCGGGCCGAACAAGTCGCGGCAGAACCTCGGGATCTACCGGCAGCAGCTGATCGGCCGCAACAAGCTGATCATGCGCTGGCTCGCGCATCGCGGCGGCGCGCTCGACTTCCGCGAATTCGCGCTGCGCAACCCCGGCAAGCCGTATCCGGTCGCGGTCGTGCTCGGCGCCGATCCGGCCACGACGCTCGGCGCGGTGACGCCCGTGCCCGATTCGCTGTCCGAGTACCAGTTCGCCGGCCTGCTGCGCGGCAGCCGCACGGAGCTCGCGAAGTGCCTGACGCCCGGCGTCGACACGCTGCAGGTGCCCGCGCGCGCGGAGATCGTGCTCGAAGGCTTCATTTATCCGCAGGAAGGCACCCCCGCCCCCGCTCCGGCCGGCGCACCGCCGCGTCCGGCCGGCAACGCGTCGGCCGCGTACGAACACGCGCTCGAGGGTCCCTACGGCGACCACACCGGCTATTACAACGAGCAGGAGTGGTTCCCCGTGTTCACCGTCGAGCGCATCACGATGCGCCGCGACGCGATCTACCACTCGACCTACACGGGCAAGCCGCCCGACGAGCCCGCGGTGCTCGGCGTCGCGCTCAACGAGGTGTTCGTGCCGCTGCTGCAGAAGCAGTTCACGGAGATCACCGACTTCTACCTGCCGCCCGAAGGCTGCAGCTACCGGATGGCCATCGTCCAGATGAAGAAGAGCTACGCGGGCCATGCGAAGCGCGTGATGTTCGGCGTGTGGAGCTTCCTGCGGCAGTTCATGTATACGAAGTTCATCGTGGTCGTCGACGAGGACGTGAACATCCGCGACTGGAAGGAGGTGATCTGGGCAATCACGACGCGTGTCGACCCCGTGCGCGACACCGTGATGGTCGACAGCACGCCGATCGACTATCTCGACTTCGCATCGCCGGTGGCCGGCCTCGGTTCGAAGATGGGGCTCGACGCGACCAACAAGTGGCCGGGCGAGACCAGCCGCGAATGGGGCCGCCCGATCGAGATGGATGCCGCCGTGAAGGCGCGCGTCGACCGGCTCTGGCAGGAGATCGGACTCTGACGCCACGCGGCCGGCGCCCGCCGGCCCGTGGATTGCCATTGCAACAAGAACAACGAAGATGACCTTTCCGCCCGCCTCCATGCTGTCCGACGGCTTCTTTCTGTCGCTGTCGCTCTGTCTCGACATCGGCCTCGTGAACGTCGCGATGCTGTCGCTGACGCTGTCGCACGGCTTCCGGCCGGGCTTCTGGCTCGGCATCGGATCGTGCGTCGGCGATCTCGTCTATGCGGCGCTCGCGCTCGCGGGAATGGCCGTGCTGCTGCAATTCGAGCCGGTGCGCTGGATCGTGTGGATCGGCGGCGGCGCGGTGCTGCTGTTCCTCACGTGGAAGATGGCGCGGGAAGCGCTGGCGCCGGCCAAGGCGGCGGGCGACGATGGCGAGGATACGCCGCAGCCGCGTGCGAGCGCGCGGCGCAGCTTCCTGCGCGGCATGCTGCTCGCGATGTCGTCGCCGAGCGCGATCCTGTGGTTCGCAGCGGTCGGCGGCGCGCTGATCGCGAAAGCCGGCGCGACCACGCCGGCCACCGCGTCGGTGTTCCTGTCGGGCTTTTTCCTCGGCGGCCTCGCATGGACGCTCTTCATGTGCACGCTCGCGAGCCAGGGCCGCAAGCGCGCGGGCGCGGGGCTGATGCGCGCGTGTCACGTCGCGTCGGCGCTGCTGTTCGCGTATTTCTCGTATAGCGTGATCGTCGGCGGCTACCGCGACCTGATCGTGCACGCGGTGTAATCGCAGCCGGCCTGCACGGGCCGCTCACCGAGGCCGGGCGGCAGCCCGAAAAGAAAAACGGCGCAGCGCCCCGCTCGGGACGCTGCGCCGTTTTGCCACGCGCGGTCAGGCCGCGCGGGACGAATCAGCGACGCCAGCCGTGATGGCCCCAGCCGCCGTAACCATGGCGCCAGTACGGGCGACCGTAGTAGCCGCCATAGCCGCCGACGACCACGGCGGGCGGCGGCGCGTAGTAGGCCGGCGCCGGCGCGTAATAAACGGGCGGAGGCGGCGGCGCGTAGTACACGGGCGGCGGCGGTGCATAAACGGGATACGCGGGTGCGACCGGGATACCGATGCCGACCCCGATCGACACGTGAGCCTGCGCAGCGCTTGCGGCACCCAGGCCCAGCGCGGCGGCGGCGATGAACGGAATGAGCTTTTTCACTTCGATTCTCCTGCTGGAGCGGTATTTTATGCGCCCCTGTCGGCAACGGCGGGCATGCACGTCGCATGGAAGCAATGTAGCGAAAACGCGCTCCTCACGTATCGGGCATTTGTTGCAAATTGCAATCGCACGCGGCCGGAACCGCCGTTCGGCGCGGCTCGCAGCACCTTCGGCGGGCCTTGCGGGCCGCGCGGTTCCGTCCGGCGAGTCGGGTCGCGACATGATGACCGGTCAGTCTTACCGGATACGGCGCGTGCGGCGGGCACGCGATCGTAATGAACGATTACAAATTCGAGACAAGATGCCGACGTTTCAAGTCGGACACCGGTTCGGTATATTTCGGGGTCGGATTCCAGGATCGTGAATCGACCGTGGTGCCCGGGCGTCGATAGATACGTCGTTCGCGCCGCGTAACTGTCAGCCACGCACGTGTCCGCACGGAAGCTGCCCTTTCGCGGCCCCGCCGTCATTCCTGCGATACTGGCGGTTGCTTCGTTTTCGCTTACGTTCGCTGCCATGTCCGTCCCCGACACACCCCGCCTCGGCTTCATCGGCGCCGGCCGTCTCGCACGCTGCGTCGCGCAGCGTTTCGCGCAGGCCGGCTTTCCGGTCGTCGCGATCGCGAGCCGCACGCCCGCATCGGCCGCAGCCCTCGCCGCGCGCATCGACGGCTGCCAGGCGGTCGACACGCCGCAGCAGGTCGCCGACGCCGCCGACCTGATCTTCCTGACGGTGCCCGACGACCATCTCGCGTCCGCCGCCGCGGCGCTGCGCTTCGACGCATCGCGCGCCGCGCGGCAGGCCGTCGTTCACTGCAGCGGCGCGTCGGCCGTCGCACTGCTCGATCCGGCGAAGCAGCAAGGCACGGCCACGGGCGGCTTCCATCCGCTCTACCTGTTCGGCGGCACCGACGCCGATCTCGCCCGCATCGACGGCTGCTCGGTCACGATCGAAGCCGACGGCGCATTGCATGCGACGCTGATGCGACTTGCCGCCGCACTCGGCTGCCATCCGCTGTCGATTCCGGCCGGCGGCCGGATGCTTTATCACGCGGCCGCGCACTACGCGGCGAGCTTCGCGCTGTGCGGGCTGGCGGAAGCGGTCGAGCTGTGGCGCGGGCTCGGTTTCGACGAGGAAGCCACGTTGCGCGCGCTGCTGCCGATGCTGGCCGGTACGATCGAGACCGCACGCGACAAGGGGCTCGCGAACGCGCTCTCGGGCCCCGTGTCGCGCGGCGATACGGGCATCGTCGAACGCCAGTTGGCACTGCTTGAAACGCTGGGCGGCGATCACGCGACGCTGTACGCGTTGCTGACGCGCCGCGCGGTCGCGCTCGCGGCGCAGCGCGCGACGCCGCCGGCGTCGCTGCCGGCGCTCGTCGAAGCCGTCGAAACGTCGCTCGCGCGCACGGCCGCGCCCCCCTCCCCGTCGCGAGACGAGGCGTGATAAGGTGTCGGCCGATGCGCCGCCATCCGGCGTTGGCGGCCGCACGCTACTGACCGTATAAAAAGGATGCCAACGATGTTCGGCGAGATCGCCCGTTTTCTGCTCAATACCGTCTTCACGCTGTTCGGCGCCGCGCTGATCCTCCGCGTCTGGATGCAGGCCGTCCGCGTGCCGCCGTACAACCCCGTCACGCAGGCCGTGCTGCAGGCGACCAACTGGCTCGTGCTGCCGCTGCGCCGCGTCATCGCGGGCGTACGCGGCATCGACTGGGCCAGCGTCGTCGCCGCCCTCCTCACCGCGCTCGTCTATGTCGTGCTGATGGTCGTGATGGCCGGCTTCGACCCGGCCGCGGTGATCGCGACGCTCGTCGTGGTCGCGCTGCTCACCGTCGTGAAGTGGGCGCTCAATCTCGTGATCTGGATGACGATCCTGATGGCGCTGCTGTCGTGGCTCAACCCGCGCTCGCCGGCCATGCCGATCCTCTACCAGCTCACCGCGCCGTTCCTGAACCCGCTGCGCCGCGTGATCCCGAATCTCGGCGGCATCGACCTGTCGCCGATCCTGCTGTTCGTGATCGTGCAGGTGCTGCTGATGATCGTCACGCGCGCCGCCGTGTCGCTGACGATGTTCGGCATCTGACGCCGTCGCCCCCTACACCGCCGGCCCGTGCACCGGCGGTGCGCCGAGCGTGTCGATCACGCCGAATTGCGCCGGCATCATCGCGTAGCACACGCGCACCTTTTCCTGCGACAGCCTCGCGAGCAAGCGCTGCGCCTCGTCCTCGGTGACGATGAATTCGACCTCGATCGCGACCGACCCCTGCAGCTCGAAGAAGCGGTCCTCGTGCAACACGCGATGCTGGCCGAAGCCGGCCATCGCGCGAAACGCGGAACCGCCCGCGACGCCCATCCGGTTCGCCTCCTCCAGCAGCCATTCCCACAGCGGCTTCCAGTGCAGCCGGTGCTGCTCGTGCACGTAGAAGCGCAAGAAGATCCTGTCCATCGCTCCCTCCGATGGCGGCACGCTCAGGCCGCCGCGAGCCATGCGCGCGCGGTCCACATGCCGAGCGCCGTCAGCGCGAACGATCCAGTCAAGTGTAGGGCAGCCACCGCAAACGCCCATCCCAATTCGCCCTGCAACGCATGCGTCATCACTTCGACCGAATAGGTCGAGAACGTCGTGAGGCCGCCGAGAAAGCCCGTGATCACGAACAGCCGCCACTCGGGCGGCAACCCGACGCGAGTCGTGAACACGACGGCAGCGATGCCGATCACGTAGCCGCCGATCAGGTTCGCGGCGAGCGTGCCGAGCGGCACGGCGGGAAAGAATTCGTTGAGCGCGAGGCTCAGGAACCAGCGCAGCAATGCGCCGAGCCCGGCGCCGACGAAGATCGCGACGATCGAATAGAACAAGGGCGCTCCCGTTCGATGAAGCGGCTGGATTCAGCCGCCGGCCCCGGTCGCCCGGGGTGATGTCCGGGCCGCACGCATGCGGCGCGCGTGCGGGCGGCACTGGCTGAACTGTATGCGGATTCGCGTCGCGCCTGCAACGGCCGCCACCGGCGGGATGCCCGCCCGTTCGCGTGGCGGGTACCCGCACGTTCACACACGGTCACGCGCGTTGCCAGGCTGCGTCGAGCGCGCCCAGCGTCGCCAGCGCGCCGCCCTTCAGGCCGATCACGTCCGCACGGCGCGCATGCGCTTCACGCGCGTTGATGCGGATCACGTCGGCGCCGAGCCGTTCGCTCAGCAGGCGCACGGTCGGGATCGCGGTGCCCGCGCCGATCTCGACCACGGCGACACGCCCGGCCCGCGCGATCCAGTCTTCCAGCGCGCGTTCCTGCGTGTCGTAGCGCGCACCGAGCCAGCCGGTGTCGCCGAACATCAGGATGTTCGGCCGCGCGAGGCCGCCGCAGCGCGGGCAGCGCGGCATTTCGCCGACGAGGCGGCAGGTGGTTTCATCGACGTCCGGCACGAACGGCGCCGCATCCCACGTGTCGTCCGAGCAGGGGCGCAGGCACTGCATCGCGTGGATCGAACCGTGGATCTCGACGATCCGCGCCGGATCGAAGCCGGCTTTCTGGAACTGGCCGTCGACGTTGCTCGTCAGGACGAAGCCGCCGTTCGGCATCGCGTCGATCCAGCGGCGCAGGATCGCGAAGCCCGCATGCGGCACCGTCGCACGGTAGAGCGCGAGGCGGTGCCCGTAGAAGCCCCATGCGAGCGGCGCACGCGCGCGGAACGCGTGCGGCGATGCGATCTCGTGGAATTCGAAGCGCTCGTGGCGCAGCGCCGGATACGCGCGCCAGAACCCGTCCGTGCCGCGGAAATCGGGCAGCCCGGAATCGACGCCGATACCGGCGCCAGCCGTCACGAGCAATGCGTCTGCGCGTGCGAGCGCGGCAACGGCGGAAGCGACGAGATCGGCGGGCAGTTGCGCGGCGGCAGCAGCAGCAGTGAAATCAGCGGAATCGGAGAGCGGCATGACGGGGCGTCGGTGGCGTCGGACGGTGCGCGGGTGGCGTCGCGATCATACGCCGGTTCGCGCGCAGCGCGGCATGCATGAGGTGCACGATGCAACGGCATGACGCGACGCTCGCCCGGCCGCGGGCGGTGCGGGCGAGCGACGCGCGGAGCCGCCTGCACCGCCTTGGCCGGGCACCTCCTGTTCAGCGATCCGAGTCGTCCTGCACGACCGGAATGTCGTCGACCGAGAAATAGACGGCCTTGCCGAGCTGCCGCGCGAGGGCGACATCCGCGTCGGCTCCGCGCGACGCGCCGTCGATCCGCCATACCGCATCGCAGCGGCGCAGCAGCCGGTGCGCGGCCGGATACAGGAACGCCTCGCTGACTGCGTCGCCGACCTGTCGCGACCCGGCCGCGACGGCGAGCGGCAGCGACACCCACTCGCCGATCATCGGCACATGCCCGCGGCGATACACGGCGAGCGCGGCCTCCTCCAGCCGGTGCAGGTTCGCGGCGATGCGCGCGGGGTCGCCGTCCGTGCCGCTGCGGTAAGGGCCGGCGACCAGCACGAGCAGCGGCGTCATGCCGTGCGCGCGCCGGCGGTTTCCCGCAGCGCGACGTACTGGAGCAGCATGATCGTCTTCGCGTCGACGATCTCGCCGCGCTCGACCGCATCCAGCGCCGCCTGCAGCGGCATCTCGACGACCTCGAGATCCTCGCCCTCCTCCGCGACGCCGCCGCCGTCGCCGGTGCGCAGCGACGCATCGTATTCACCGACGAAGAAATGCAGCTTCTCCGTCACCGAGCCCGGGCTCATGAACGCCTCGAACACCTTGCGCACGCCGCGCACGCGGTAACCGGTCTCCTCCTCGGCCTCCGCGCGGATGCGCGCCTCGGGCGTCGCGTCGTCGAGCAGGCCGGCGGCGGCCTCGAGCAGCATGCCGTCGTGTCCGCCGACGAACGCCGGCATCCGGAACTGCCGCGTCAGCAGCACGTCGCCGGTATCGGCATTGCGCAACAGGATGGTCGCGCCATTGCCGCGATCGTAGGTCTCGCGGCTCAGGCGCTGCCACGTTCCGTCGCGGCGCAGGAAATCGAACGTCACCTTCTTCAGCACATACCAGTCATCGGACAGCACCGTCGTATCGACGATGCGGACACGGTCCCGCGTTGCAGCCATCCCAGCCTCCGGTTCGACAAAAGACGGTGCCCATGGTAACGTGCAGATTCGTGCAATTTCAAGAAAATTCGTGCAAACCCGATGCTGACGACACAACGCAAGAAAGCGATCCTCGACGCACTCGCGCGCGACGGCCAGGTGCTGGCGGTCGAGCTGAGCGCGCAATTCGGCGTATCCGAAGACACCGTCCGCCGCGACCTGCGCGAGCTGGCCGCCGAGGGCCTGCTGCAGCGCGTGCATGGCGGTGCGCTGCCGGCATCGCCGGCAGTTGCGCCGTTCGCGCAGCGCGAAACGCTCGAGACGGCGGAAAAGCGGCGCATCGCGCGCCGCGCCGCGGAGATGATCGCGCCCGGGCAGGTGGCGATCGTCGATGGCGGCACCACCTCGGCGCTGCTCGTCAGCCAGTTGCCGGCCGACCTGCGCGCGACGATCGTCACGCACAGCCCGAGTGTCGCGGTGGCGCTCGCCGCGCATCCGTCGATCGACGTGATCCTGATCGGCGGGCGGCTCTACAAGCATTCGATCGTCGCCGTCGGCGCGGCGGCCATGGAAGGCATTGCACGCATCCACGCGGATCTTTACTTCATGGGCGTGACGGGCGTGCATCCGGTTGCGGGGCTCAGCACCGGCGATTTCGAGGAAGCGGCGATCAAGCGCGCACTGGCCGAACGCGCGGCCGAGACCGTCGTGCTCGCGTCGCAGTCGAAGCTGCGCGCGGCGTCGCAGTTCGTGATCGGCGAGCTGACGCTGGCGCACACCGTGGTGGTCGAAAAGGAAACCGACGCCGCGTTGACGAAGCCGATCGAAGCGGCGGGCGTGACGGTCGTGCGTGCGTAGCGTCGGTCGTGGCCGTGGCGGATGGGCTGGATATGTCCGTCGTATCACCTGCGTGCTTTCATCACGCCAACACCTCGCCGATGTCAGCGTGCTGACAGCGTCCGCTTGCTAACATGGGCGCCCACCCCATCGCCACGCACTGCACGCCCGATGCCCCCGCCCTCCGCCACCTCCCCGTCGGCGCCGCCCGCAGGCGACGCGCCGACGCCCGGCGTCCTCGCACTGTTCATTGCGTTCTCGCAGATCGGCCTGACCAGCTTCGGCGGCGGGCTCAGCGGCCGGATGATGCGCGACTTCGTGTACGAGCGCCGCTGGCTCGACGAGGAGGCGTTCCTCAACGGCCTCGCGCTGTCGCAGGCGCTGCCGGGCGTCAACGTGAAGAACCTCGCGATCTGGATCGGCTACCGGCTCGCCGGATGGCGCGGCGCCGTGGCCGGCTTCACCGGCATCATCGCGCCGCCGGCCGTGCTGATCGTGTTGTTCGGCATCGCGTTCTCGACCCTCACGCGCTTTCCGCTCACGCACGTCGCACTCGCCGGCGCGGCGGCCGCCGCGATCGGGCTGTCGATCTCGATGGCGATCACCGCCGTGCGTCGGTTGCCGCGCCGCGCGCTGCCGTTCGCGGTGACGGCGCTCACCTTCGTGTCGGTTGCGGTGCTGCACTGGCCGCTGGTGTGGACCGTGCTGGTCGGCGGCACGCTGAGCGTCGCGCTCGAATACCGCCGCGCAGCCGCCACACCGGCCGGGCGCGACACACGATGACCGCATCGCAACGCTACGCCGCGCTGTTCGGCGTGTTCGCGCCGCTGTCGATCGCGACGATCGGCGGCGGGCAGGCGATCATCGCCGACATCCAGCGGCAGGTGGTCGACGTGCATCACTGGATGACCGCCACGCAATTCGTGAACGATTTCGCGATCGCGCGAATGGCGCCGGGCCCCGGCTCGCTGCTGGCGACGCTGATCGGCTGGCAGGTGGCCGGTTTCTGGGGCGCGGTGATCGCGACGCTCGCGCTGTTCGGCCCGACGGCGTTCCTGATCTACGGCGTCGCGCATCTGTGGCGGCGGCACCAGGGCGCGCGCTGGCAGATCGCGCTCGAGGGCGGCCTGCGCCCGGTCGCGGCCGGCATGATCCTCGCGTCGGTGTGGGTGCTGCTGCAGGCGCTCGACGGCGGCTGGGCCGCGCGCGCGATCGCGGTCGCGTCGACGCTGTGCGTGATGTATACGCGCGTCCATGCGCTGTTGTTGATCGCCATCGGCGCGCTGCTGCTCGTCGGCGTGCACGCGATCGGCGGCGCGTAACGCACGCCGCCTCGCGCCGCGGAACCGCTCGCGCACGTGAACGCAGCGGGCCTGTTCACGCCGATAGCGGGCTTGCGCCGGCCCTACGCGCCGCGAAACACCGGCGCGCGCCGCTCCGCAAACGCGCGCAGCCCTTCGTCGAAGTCCTCGCCTTCGCACGCGTGCCGGCGCAACTCGGCGATCCGTTCGAACGCGTCGGCCGGCAACGGCCGCGCATCCTGCAGCACGCGCAACTGCTCCTTCACCGCGTGCACCGCGAGCGGCGCCTTCGCGGCGATCGTGCGCGCGACGTCGAGCGCCGCCTCGTCGACACCGCCGGCTTCCGCCAGCCGGTTCACGAGCCCGTGATGCGCGGCGCGTTCCGCATCGAGCGGCTGCGCGCAGAAGAACATCTCCTTCAGCACGTGGATCGGCAGGTTGTCGTGGAAGCGCAGTAGGCCGCTCGTCGAATACGGCAGGCCGATGTTCGCGGGCGTCATCGCAAAACGCGCATCGCGCGCCGCGACCACCAGGTCGCAGCTCATCACGAGATCGACCGCCCCGCCCCACGCCGACCCCGACACCGCCGCGATCACCGCGCCCGGATAAGTCCGCACGCGCCGCAGCGCCCGTTCGAGCGGCTTGCCGTACGCGAGCGGATCGCGATCGTCGGCCAGCTCGCGCAGATCGTGCCCCGCGCTCCACACGTCGCCGCTGCCGTCGTTCGACAGGATCACGACGGGCGGAGGACGGTGTTCGGCCAGCGCATCGAGGCGCGCGACGAGCGCATCGAGCAACGGCGCGTCGAGCGCATGCCGTCGCGCCGGATTCGCGAACCGCACGCGCGCGATCCGTTCGCCGACCATGTCGACCGTCACGCGCGACGCGCCATCGTGTTTCGTCGTGTCGCTCATTGCACGGCCTCCGCCGCCGCTTCCGCCTGGAAGATCGCGCGCCCGGCCAGCAGCGTGTCGATCGCGTCGTCGTCGTAGCCCGCTTCGCGCAGCACGTCGACCGTATGCTCGCCGAGCAGCGGCGGCGCATGGCGCGTGCGCGGCGCCGGCACCGCGTCCCCCATCCCGCCGAGCGGCGTGACGACCTGGCGCAGCGTGCCGAGCGTCGGATGCGCGACCGGTTCGACCAGCCCGCAATGCGCGAGCTGCGGATCGTCGAACACTTCGTCGAGCGTGTTGATCGGCCCCGCCGGCAGCCCGGCGTCGACGAATCGTTGCGTCCATTCGCGCTTGCCGCGCGTGCGCAACCGGCCTTCGAGCAGCGCTTTCAGTTCGTCACGGTGCGCGACACGCGCATCGTTGGTCGCGAAGCGCGGATCGTCCGGCAGTTCGGGCAGATCCAGCAACTGGCACAGCCGCAGCCACATGTCGGTCGTGATCGGCGCAAGGTTGAGCGGCCCGTCGGCCGTCTCGAACACGCCGTACGGCGCGATCACCGCATGCGCATTGCCGGTGCGGCGCGGCACGTCACCGAGGCTCAGGTAGCGTTGCCCGTGCACGCTCAGCAGCGACACGAGGCTTTCGAGCAGCGACGTGCCGACATGCTGCCCGCGCCCCGTGCGCTCGCGCTCGAACAGCGCCGCCACCACACCGGTCGCGACCCACATCCCCGAGCTGAGATCGCCGATCGCGGTGCCCGTGCGGGTCGGCTCGCCGTCGGGAAAACCGGTGAGGCTCATCAGCCCCGCGTAGCCCTGCGCGACCTGGTCGAAGCCCGGCCAGTCGCGCAACGGGCCGCGCGGGCCGAACGCGGTGACGCTGCCCATCACGAGCCGCGGATCGCGCGCGCTCAGCGCGGCGTAACCGAGCCCCATCGCGTCCATCGTGCCGGCCTTGAAATTCTCGATCACGACGTCGGCCTGCGCGATCAGCCCGCGCACGACGTCGAGGCCGGCCGGCTGCCGGAAATCCACGCAGATGCCGCGCTTGTTGCGGTTGCAGGACAGGTAGTACGTGCTCACGCCGCGATCGAACGGCCCCCACGCGCGGCTCATGTCGCCGTGCGGCCCCGACTCGACCTTGATCACGTCGGCGCCGAGATCGGCGAGCACCATCGAGCAGAACGGCCCCGACAGCGCGCGGCTCAGATCGACGACCCTGATTCCTTGTAATGCCTGCATTCCGGACTCCTGATATTGATGACTGGGTGTGGCTTGTTTCCGAACGATCGCGGCGCACCGCTCATTCGGGCAGCGTCTGATGGCGCGTTTCGACCGCGAACGGCAGGATCAGGATGCCGAGCCCGAACGCGGCCGCGGTCCATGCGACCGGCACGCCGAGCGATCCGTAACCGTGAATCGCGGCGCCGAGCAGGAAGTTCACGCCTGCGCCGATGAAGCGGCCGACCGACGCGTTGAACGCGAACGCGGTGGCACGCACGCGTGTCGGGTACTGCTCGGGCAGCCACAACGAGAAGATCGCGAAATTGCCGCCGAAGAAACCGAGGAACGCGAGCGACACCATGAATGCCGCGAGCCCGTTCGGCTGGTAGAACGCCCAGCCGAACGCGAACACGATCGAACCGGCCATGCCCGCGAAATACACACCGAGCGCCGTGCGCCGGCCAAGCCGTTCGGAGAGCCACGGCGCAACCAGGCAGCCGGCGATCGTCGCGCACGACAGGATCGCCGCGCCGATCGACGCGAGCCGCAGCGCGCCGATGTGATCGATGCCCGCACGCGCCGCCAGCGTCGTGACCGCGCTCGCCTCATACACGGAGCCGGCCCACAGCCCGACGATCGCGACGCCGACCAGGCTCGCGCTCGTCAACGTGCGGCGCAGGAAGGCCGGCGCGAAGATCTCGCGCAGCGGATGCGCGCGCCGCGCGTCGGCCACGTCGCCGTCGCGTGCGTCGTGCCGGCGCCACTGGCCGGGCTCCTTCACGCGCATCACGGTGAACACGGCGAGCAGCGCCGGCGCGAGCCCGCACAGGAACATCGCGCGCCACCCGTAGGTCGCGCCGATCGTGTAGTTCAGGCACGCCGCGATGAAGAAGCCGAAGTAGTAGCCCGTCTGCAGGTAGCCGGCGCCCATCTTGCGGCGGTCTTCCGGCCAGCTCTCGGCCACGTAGGTGCCCGCGAGCGCCCATTCGCCGCCGACGCCGATCCCGGCGATCAAACGGCACGCCGCCAGTGCCCACACGTCGTGCACGAACGCGGCCGCGCCGGTGAACACCGAATAGATCAGGATGCTCGCGGCGAGCGTGCGCACGCGGCCGAAGCGGTCGGCGAGCGGCCCCCAGATGAACGACAGCCCCCAGCCGATCAGGAACAGCGCGAACAGGATCGAGCCGTACATCCCAAGATTCACGGGCGTCGCCGCGATGCCGGACGCCGGCAGCAGCTCGGTCAGCGCGGGAATCAGCACGAGCGCATAGATCACCGAATCCACGCCGTCGAGCACCCAGCCCGCATACACGGCCCAGAAGCCCTTGACCTGCTCGCGCGTGAGCGGCGTGCGCCGCGGCTTCGCGCCGGCCGCCGGCGCGTCGATCGCCTTGAACATCTTCGTCTCCTTGCCGGCGGGGCCGGCGCTTTTGCCGCGTCCGGTCCGGGATGGCCGGCAGGCTGGCTCTTGTGTGAGACGAGTATAGAAACCCCATCGATCGGGGAAAAATATGATATTCATCTTGCTCGATCGGATTGGCTTATGGCTTGAATCGGGAGGCGGCGGCGATGGACTTGAGGCAGTTGCGCTATTTCGTGAAGGTCGTCGAATGCGGCAACGTCACGCATGCGAGCGAGGCACTGCATGTCGCGCAGCCGGCGGTGAGCCAGCAGATGCGCAATCTCGAACAGGATCTCGGGATGCAGCTGCTCGAACGCAGCGTGCGCGGCGTCGCGCCGACCGCCGCCGGCCGCACGCTGTACCGGCATGCGCTCGAACTGCTGCGCCAGGCCGACGGCACGCGCGAGCTGCTGCGCCGCGACGCCGACACGCCGCAGGGCCGCGTGACGGTCGGGATGCCGTCGAGCACCGCGCGCGTGCTGGCCATTCCGCTCGCCCGCGCGGTGCGCGACCGCTATCCGGGCATCATGCTGGAGCTGATCGAGGCGCCGAGTGCCGATCTCGACACGCTGCTCGAACGCGCACGGCTCGATCTCGCGATCGTCGTCGACGCGGTCGAGACGCGCGGCATCGCGATCCACCGGCTGCTGACGGAAACGCTGTACCTGATCACGTGGCCCGAATTCCCGGTGCCGGACGATCCCGTGCCGCTCGATGCGATCGCACGGATGCCGCTCGTCCTGCCGAGCGCACCGAACACGATCCGCAACCGTGTCGAATGGGCGATGCGCGAGGCCGGGCTGTCGTACGAGATCGGCTTCGAGGCGAGCTCGACCGGGCTGCTGTTCGCGGCCGTGATGGCGCAGCTCGGCGTGACGATCCTGCCGTGGACGGCCGCGCACGTCGAGATCGAGGAACGCAAGCTCAAGCTGTCGACGGTCGCGCACCGGCTGTTCGCGCGCGACCTGTCGCTGTGCTGGCACGATACGGCGCTCGTCAGCAACGCGGTGCAGAAGGTGAAAGCCGAGATCGTCCGGCTGTTCGACACGCTCGGGCAGCGACCGGAGTGGGCGGCCGGCAACACCGACCGCGCATGACTGGCGCGGCGCATGCCTTGTATTGCCCTTCCGCGCGTACTAAGCTGCTTTCGTTCTGGGTACCGCTGACACCTCCACTTCTCCTCGCCGCTCGGTATAAGCGTCGAGGGAAGGAGGCCGTTCGTGTCCCCGCTCCAGTCTGCCTGGCTTCTGCTGGGCGTCAGTGTCCTCGCCGAAGTGCTCGGCTCCGTCGGCCTGAAGTTTTCGGCCGGCTTTTCCCGCCCGCTCCCGTCCGCGCTCACCGTCGTCTGTTATGCCTGCGCCGTCTGGCTGATGGCGCTCGCGACGAAGCGGCTCGAAATGGGGCTCGCGTACGCGAGCTGGGCCGCCGCCAGCACCGCGGCCACGGCCGTGATCGGCATCGTCTGCTTCGACGAATCGGTGTCGTCGCTGAAGCTCGCCGGCATCGCGCTGACCGTTTGTGCGCTCGTCGCGCTCAACCTCGGCGAGGCGGCGACGCGCTGACCGCTTTGGGTGTCAGCGGCCCGATACCGCGCGAAACGCGCGATGCGCGCCGGCATGCCGCTCGAAACCGATGCCCGGTGCCTGCGGCGTGCGCGCAAAACCTGCGTCGACGGTTGCGCCATCGGCGAGCCCGCTGAACGGATCGAACGCGAACGGATTGACTTCCGCACCGCCGAGCCCGAGTGCAGCGACGACGTGCAGCGAGAACAGGTGGCCGCCATGTGGCCAGAACGCGTCGCGCCGCCAGCCGCGCGATGCGAAGTGCTCGACGATCTGCAGGTATCCCGGCAGCCCGTAGCAATGCACGGGGTCGAACACGAGCACGTCGCGGTCGGGACGCAGGCCGCCGTAGCGGTCGAGCAGCTTCGCTTCCGCGAGCGAGAACAGCGCTTCGCCGGCCGCGATCGGCGGCGCGTAGCGCGTGGCGACGTCCGCCTGGAGCGGCAGGTCGAGCGGATCGCAGATGTCCTCGAACCACCAGAGGCCGAACGGCTCGAGCATCGCGACGGCAATATCGACGGTCGTCGCGTCGTACGTGTTCATCGCGTCGACCGCGAGATGCGAACTGTCCGCCAACTGCGTGGCGGCCGCTTCGATGCGCCTGCTGTCCTGAGCGACGTCCGTGCCACCGATCTTGATCTTCGCGTGCGTGTAGCCAAGGTCGGCAATGCGGCGCATCTCGTCCGACAGACGCGCGAGATCGTCGTGCGGATAACGATAACCACCGCCCGCGTACACACGGACGCGCGGTGCCGCCGTGCGTCCAAGCCAGTCGGCCAGAAAGCGATTGAGCGGCAGGTCGGCGATTTTCGCGGCGGCGTCCCAGATCGCCATGTCGAGCGCGCCGATCGCCACGCAGCGTTCGCCGTGTCCGCCGGGCTTTTCGCCGGCCATCATCGCGCGCCACGCGCGGAACGGGTCGAGGTTCGTGCCGGCTTCGTCGGCGAGCGCGTCGGCGGCGGCCAGCAGGCGCGGCGCGAACCGTTCGCGGATCAGGCCGCCCTGCGCGAAGCGGCCGACCGATGCGTAGCCGTAGCCCGTCACGGGGCGGCCGTCACGCACGACGTCGGTGGTGAGCGCGACGACACTCGTCGTCAGGCCGCCGGATGGAATGACCGGGTCGGCATAGCGGGAGACGGGAATCGTGCGTTCGCGGATGTCGGTGATACGCATGGTCGGGATTCCGGGAGTAGCGACCGGCGCAAGCGAACGAGGTACGCGATGCGACCGGAACGGTGGGCGGATCGCTGCATCATAGGGGTTTGGGCGATGACGCGCAGGCCGGCGCGGCGATCGCCTTTTCGAATCGGCCGGCGCACCGCCTGGACGGAATGCGCCGGTGTGTGCCGGCTTGAACGAGCACGTGGTTGAACGCATCGCCGGGGCTGGCGATTTGACCGCGCCCCGCGATACGAATGCCCCGGCCAACCGCGCACACCGCATCGGCCACGCAGTCGCGCGAAAGCGTGCGGTCGCCCGGAGGGCGCGAACCTCGAAGGTATCCGGACGACGACGGTATGCGTGGCTCGAATCTACCGGCCCGCTCAGGCGAAGACGAAGTACTTGCGCACCGTCTCCACCACTTCCCAGGTTCCTTTCATGCCGGGTTCGATCACGAACACGTCGTCGGCTTTCAGGTGCACCGACTCCTCGCCTTCCGGTGTGATGATGCAGTAGCCATCGAGGAAGTGGCAGTACTCCCATTTCTCGTAGTTCACCTCGAACTTGCCCGGCGTGCAGATCCAGGTACCCATGATCTTGCTGCCGTCCTTGGAGAGGTACGCGTTGAGGTTCACGGTGTGCGGATCGCCGCCGATACGCTTCCACTTGGTCGCGTCAAGGACCGGCGTCGGGCAGGTTTCGCGCAGAACGGTGATGAAATCGGACATGTCAGCTCCAGACTAACGTTCGTGTAAAGGGCTTGTCACGTTAGTGCGAAAGCGTGGTCGGGACTTGCATGCTTCCGACACCGACTCGTCTATTTTCGACACCGGCCTGCGGGGAAGCGCACGACCGCCGCTTTTCGTTCGGTGTTGGCGTTGCGGTGCCGCCTGACGATGCGGCCGGGCTTTGCCAGTAACCGGTGCGCGGACAAGCGCTCTCCGGGCAAGGCGTGTAGCCTCGGTTACGCGACAGGCTTGGGGAAGTAAGTTTCCTCCTCCGCCGGAATGCTGCCATCCCGGTAACGCTCGTCTTCCCACAGCAGCCGCCAGCGCACCTCGTGCTCGTCGTTCGTACCTTCCAACAGATACTTGTGGGCAACACTGCCTTTGAGGAAGTAGCTCGGACAGCCCACCTTGCCGAACGGAAACCACGGCTCCCAGATCCCCTCGACAGGAATCTCCTGGTCGCTGCAAACCTCGCCGCTTGCGGATTCGTTCTTCGGCGGACAGGGAGGAAGCGATGCAGGATAGGTGCGACCGGGTGGCCAATATCGCCATGCAGGAAGGGGCGCGTTTTCGAACATGGATTCATAGGTCCAGTGCTCGAATACGCGGGTCCCGCCATCCGCACGTGTTCCGTATGCAAGCATCCCGGTATAACCGAATCCGACCGTGCACTTGAGCGCGTAGCAAATCAATCTCTCGATCCCCCCCCCCTCCGCGAACCCGGTGGCATACACCGGGTCCGAAAAATTGGTGTCCTTCAGTCCCAGTGAATGAAAGAACGGATCGTATGTACGACCGATTTCAAGTGCACTCCGTCCAAACAACAGGTCGCAGCCTGGACAGTAGATCCCGTGAATACGAGGGCTCACCCGCCACTGCGCGCGACGCCAACGCTCCGGCATCGAGCCCTGTCAGTTGCTCTGCGCCGAACCTCCCGCTTGCCATCCCGACCCGAACCCCTGTAGAATCACGCGTTCTGCGGGCGTCGTATAATGGCCATTACCTCAGCTTCCCAAGCTGATGACGTGGGTTCGATTCCCATCGCCCGCTCCACTTTCCAGCTGCATCGCAGCCTGCGCAAAAGCCGCCTCGTCGAAGGCGGCTTTTTTGTACCATGTGCCGGTTCACCCGGCGCACTGCTGCGCGCAACGGGCCCTCGCCCGCAACCGAGCCTTTCTCTGTACCGATGATGCACGACGATCCGAACGAAGCCGGCCTGCCGCCGCACGACGACGCCATTCCCGACGAAGCCGCCGAAGGCGCCGACGCCGTCAATCCGCTGCACCACCGCCGCATCCGCAGCTTCGTGACGCGCGCCGGCCGCGTGTCGACCGGCCAGCGCCGCGCGCTCGACGAACTCGGCCCGCGCTTCGTGGTGCCGTATGCGCCGGAGCTGCCCGACTGGAATGCGGTGTTCGGCCGCAGCGCGCCGCGCATCCTCGAGATCGGCTTCGGGATGGGCGCATCGACCGCAGAAATCGCCGCGAACCGCCCCGGCGACGACTTCCTCGGCGTCGAAGTGCACGAGCCGGGCGTTGGCGCGCTGCTGAAGCTGATCGGCGAGCAGGATCTGCCGAACATCCGCATCATCCAGCACGACGCGGTCGAGGTGCTCGAGCACATGCTTGCGCCGGAAAGTCTCGACGGCGTGCACATCTTCTTCCCCGACCCGTGGCACAAGGCGCGCCACCACAAGCGCCGGCTGATCCAGCCGCCGCTCGTCGCGCATCTCGCGTCGCGCCTGAAGCCCGGCGCATACATTCACTGCGCGACCGACTGGCAGAACTACGCCGAGCAGATGCTGGAAGTGCTCGGCGCGGAACCGACGCTCGAAAACACCGCCGCCGACTACGCCCCGCGCCCCGACTACCGCCCGGTCACGAAGTTCGAACGGCGCGGGCTGCGCCTCGGCCACGGCGTGTGGGACCTGGTATTCCGCAAGCGCGCCGGCTGAGCCTTCCCGCTGCGGCGGCGCATGCCGCCCGGATCCGGATAAAAAAAGCCCGATCGGTTATCTGCCGATCGGGCTTTTCTCATTGGAGGCGCGCCCGCCTCCGTGCCGCGTCACGCCCAGTTCAGCCAGCCGCTGTACCCGACCAGCAGCACGAACAGTCCGAACGCGATCCGGTACCACGCGAACACCGTGAAATCGTGCGTCGCGACGTAGCGCAGCAGCCAGCGCACGCACACGAACGCACTGACGAACGCGGCGACGAGGCCAAGCGCGAACAGGCCGAGCGAATCGACGGTGAACGCCTGCCAGTCCTTGACGGTTTCATAGAGTGTCGCGCCGAAGATGATCGGAATCGCGAGGAAGAACGAGAATTCGGTGGCGACGCGCCGGTCGAGACCGAACAGCATCCCGCCGATGATCGTCGAGCCCGAGCGCGACATGCCGGGAATCAGCGCGAAGCACTGCGCGATGCCGACCTTGAGCGCATCGAGCGGGGTCAGCGCGTCGACCGACACCACGCGCGGCGGCTCGCTGCGTTCGCGCTGCCGCGCCTCGGCCCACAGGATGATCGCCCCGCCCACGACGAGCGCGAACGCGACGGGTACCGGCGAGAACAGCACCGCCTTGATCTTCTTCTCGAGCAGGAGGCCGAGTGCGATCGCGGGAATCGTCGCGATCACGACGTTCAGCGTGAAGCGCCGCGCATCGGGCCGGCTGGGCAGCCCGGATACGATGGACGCGATCCGTTGCCGGTATTCCCAGCAGACCGCGAGAATCGCCCCGAACTGGATCACGACGTCGAAAGTCTTCGCGTGCGAATCGTTGAAATTCAGGAAGCTGCCCGCGACGATCAGGTGACCGGTGCTCGACACCGGCAGGAATTCCGTCAGCCCCTCGACGACGCCGAGGATCAAAGCCTTGCAGATCAGGATCCAGTCCATCCGTGGCCCAACTCCGAAATGGTCGAATGAATGGGCCACTCTTCCACGCGCGGCCCCCCTCCGGCCGGGCGCGGTTCGCCGTCACTTTTCGACGATCGCCACGCGTATGCCGTTTGTAAGAATCGTAATTGTACCGGGTTCGTAGTTCACCCCGGCAAATTGCAGCTGTTCGGGCTTGAACGTGTAGATCGGATAGTTGGTCAGCAACTGCGTCGCGAGCAGGCCCGCGGCCGCGCCGACCTGTTGCGCGTACATCTGCGCGTCGCCGTCGAGCGCGAGGCTGTCGACGGCCGGCGACTTCAGCACCACCGAACGGCTCGGTGCGTCGTAAGCAAGCTGGCCCGACACGGTGAACTTGCCGCTGACGGGCGCGCGCAGGAACGGGCTCGCGAAATGCGCATCGAGCTGCACGGCGACGCGGTTCTGGTCGGGCAGCAGGTTGACGGCCGGGTTCGCGAGCGACACGTCGACGACCTGCGCGACCGTCTTCTGGTACGGGAACTTGCGGGCGACGGCCTTCTGCACGTCGCCGCGCGAGAACGTGTAGTGATCGGGGATGAACGGGAAGGTCGACGCGCAAGCGGCGAGCGACAGCGTCACGCCGATGGCGCCGACGGTTGCGGCGAGGAAACGGCGCCGGCCGGGCGCGCAAGGTGCGGTCATGCTGAACACTCTCCTGGTTGCGACGGCCGCGTCGCGGCCTCGAGACGCGTGAGCCACGCGAGCGCGTCGTCGCGCGACGCGCCGCACATGTCCGCGGCAGGCTGCAGCCCCGAACAGCACGCGGGCCGCTCGGGGCGGCCGAAGATCCGGCAGCGCAGGTCGTCGCCGAGCTGCACGCAGCGCACACCGGCCGGCTTGCCGTCGGGCATGCCCGGAATCGGGCTGGAAATCGACGGCGCGATGCAGCACGCGCCGCAGCCCTCGCGGCACGCATGCGGCGGCGGGACATCGGCAGGCGCCGGGCGGACAGGCATTTCGACGGACACTCGGCTCTCTCGAACGAACAACAAAAAACGGTGCGGCAACCGGACGCGGTGCCGGCAGCCCACCCCGCATTGTGCCATCGCCGGCTGCGACGTTATTACACAATGCAGCTCAATCGCGCGTTTATATACTCGAAAGCATCTAAAAAGCGCGAGACCATCATGCGTTCCGGTTCTGCCGACTCAATGTTCCGTCCCGATTTGCTCGCGAAATACGGCGCGAACGGGCCGCGCTATACGTCGTACCCCACCGCGCTGCAGTTCCGCGACGATTTCGACCCGGCCGACTACCTGCGCGCGGCGAGCGACCCCGGCGCCTCGTCGAGCGAGCTGTCGCTGTACTTCCACATCCCGTTCTGCAACACCGCGTGCTTCTACTGCGGCTGCAACAAGATCGCGACCAACAACCGCCGCCGCGCACGCCCGTATCTCGAGCAGCTCAAGCGCGAGATGGCGCTGCAGGCCGCGCTGTTCGATCCCGCGCGCCCGGTCACGCAGTTGCACTGGGGCGGCGGCACGCCCACCTTCCTGTCCGACGACGAAACGGCCGAGCTGATGGCGGCCACGCGCGAGCACTTCGCGCTCGCGCCGGATGCCGACGCCGAATTCTCGATCGAGATCGATCCGCGCACGGTCACGCCCGCCACGCTCGTCCACCTGCGCAATATCGGCTTCAACCGGCTGAGCCTCGGCGTGCAGGATTTCGACCCGGCCGTGCAACAGGCGATCAACCGTGTCCAGCCGCGCGCGATGACGGCCGACCTGCTCTCCGCCGCGCGCACGACGGGGTTTCATTCGGTGAGCGTCGACCTGATCTACGGGCTGCCGCACCAGACCGTTGCCGTCTTCGCGCGCACGCTGGAAACGATCATCGAACTCGCGCCCGATCGGCTGTCGGTGTTCGGCTACGCGCACATGCCGCACCTGTTCAAGATGCAGCGGCAGATCGACGATGCGACGCTGCCGCCGCCGGAAACGCGCATCGCGCTGCTCGGCCTCGCGATCGACATGCTGACGTCGGCCGGCTACGTGTACATCGGGATGGATCACTTCGCGCGGCCGTCCGACGAACTCGTGCGCGCGCAGCGCAACGGCACGCTGCAACGCAATTTCCAGGGCTACAGCACGCGCGCGGATACCGACCTCGTCGGTTTCGGCGTGTCGTCGATCGGCAAGGTCGGCGACGTCTACGCGCAGAACGCGAAGGACCTGCCCGCCTACGGCGCCGCGCTCGACGCGGGCCGGCTGCCGATCGCGCGCGGCGTACGGCTCACGCCCGACGACCGGCTGCGCCGCGACGTGATCACGCAGCTGATGTGCAACCTCGAACTGCCGTTCTCGCATGTCGAGGCCGCACACGGCATCCGCTTCGCCGATCATTTCGCGCGCGAACTCGACGCGCTGCGCCCGTTCGAGCGCGACGGGCTGCTGACGATCGCGGGCGACCGCCTGACGATCCATCCGGCGGGCCGGATGGTCGTGCGCAACATCGCGATGGCGTTCGACGCGTACCTCGGGCAAACGCAGCAGCAACGGTATTCACGCACGGTCTAGGGTCGGCCGGGCGCCGGCCGGGCGCATGCGGGCGGCCGGTTTGATACAGTGTGGGGCTTACGCCCCGCCAGAACCGCACGATGCGCACCACCAAAGCGACCCACGCGGTCGAACGCCTGAAGACCCGCTCCGGCAACCCGCATTTCGCGGCCGTCGCAATGGCGGGCGGCCTGTTCTATCTCGTCGACCGCTCGGGCGGCACCGCCGAGAAGCGCTGCGAGCCGCTGCCGCTCGACGAGTTCGTCAAGTTCGTCGACGAATTCGGCCCCAAAAAGCCGCGCAAGGCGAGCAAGCTCGACCTCGCCTTCGAGGCGCAGATCAAGAAGAGCAAGGGGTAAAGGTCTGTTGCAGGCCGCCTGAAGGCTTCGCGGCCGCCCCGTTTGGTACAATCACGAAGTTTCTCTATCCCCGCTGATGGCCGACCAGGCTGCGTGACCACACCATGAATATCGAAAACGCGCGTTTCAACATGATCGAACAACAGATCCGGCCGTGGGACGTGCTGGATCTCGACGTCCTGGGCCTGCTGTCGATCGTCAAGCGTGAAAACTACGTTCCGGCCGAATACCGCGATCTCGCGTTCGCCGACCTCGAACTGCCGCTGCCGGGCGGCACCAGCAAGATGCTGTTCCCGCGCGTCGAAGCGCGCGTGCTGCAGGAGCTGGCCGTCAAGAAGCACGAGAACGTGCTCGTGATCGGCGCCGGTTCGGGCTACCTGGCCGCGCTGTTCGCGCATCGCGCCCGGCACGTGACGGCCGTCGAGATCGATCCGGCCATCGCGAAGTTCGCGGAAGACAACCTGCGCAACGACGGCGTGACCAACGCGGAAGTCGTCCTCGGCGACGGTTCGCGCGGCTGGGCCGGCAAGGCGCCGTACGACGTGATCTGCGTCGCGGGCGGCCTGCCCGTCGTGCCGCAGGAAATGCTCGAGCAACTGAAGGTCGGCGGCCGCCTGTCGGCATTCGTCGGCGGCCGTCCGGTGATGAAGGCGCAGATCATCACGCGCATCGACGACAAGCAGTACCGCGTCGCCGACGTGTTCGAAACCTACATCGACCACCTCGTCAACGCGATCGAGCCGTCGCGCTTCAAGTTCTGAGCAGCGGAGCCTCCATGCAGATCCTGACCGCCGCGATGCTCGCGGAATGGCTCGGCGACAAGGCGCGCCCCGCGCCGGTCGTGCTCGACGTGCGCGAACCGTGGGAAATCGCGACCGCGCACATCGCCGGCAGCGTGTCGATCCCGATGCAGCAGATTCCCGCGCGCAGCGAAGAACTCGACGACGAAGCGGAAATCGTCTGCGTGTGCCATCACGGGATGCGCAGCGCGCAGGTCGCGATGTTCCTCGAGTCGCGCGGCTTCACGAAGCTGTACAACCTGCAAGGCGGGATCGACGCGTGGTCGCGCGACGTCGATCCGTCCGTCCCGCGCTACTGATCCCGCCGGTGGCGCATCGCGCGCCGCCGCACCGGCCGGCACATCGCCGCCGGTCATACCGACCCGCCGAACGGGCGCGCATGGCGCGCCCGTTTTTCTTTCCCGCTCCGGTTCGTCTCGGCGTCGTCTGACCTGCGACGGTACCGCGCCGCCCCACCCCGCTTGGCGTGAAGTCATGGTGCACGACCGTTCCCGCACCGCACGCAGGCACCGGAACGGGGAACCCCGACCGTGCACCATTTCCGCCCGCGACCCTGCACCGCGACGGACCGCGCATGCTGCACGACGCGTCATGTGCCCCGTCCCGGCGCCCCACCCTGCCCCGCGCAGGCACGCCGGGCGTGCATCCGCACGACTGGCACATGCCTTGCGTTATCTGTTGGCCGACGCCGTCAAGGCGCACGCATATCCAACACGTCAAGGGGAACCCGATGAAACGTCGCAGTCTGTTGAAGTTCGGTTCGATGGCCGGCGCGCTTGCGCTCGCGGGCAAGAGCCCGTTCGCGCACGCGGCCGATGCGGGCACCGGCCCGATCAAGGTCGGCATCCTGCACTCGCTGTCGGGCACGATGGCGATCTCGGAGACGTCGCTGAAGGACACCGCGCTGATGACGATCGCCGACATCAACAAGAGCGGCGGCGTGATGGGCCGCAAGCTCGAGCCCGTGGTGGTCGATCCCGCGTCGAACTGGCCGCTGTTCGCCGAGAAGGCGCGCCAGCTGCTCACGCAGGACAAGGTCGCGTGCGTGTTCGGCTGCTGGACGTCGGTGTCGCGCAAGTCGGTGCTGCCGGTGTTCGAGGAGCTGAACGGGCTGCTCTACTACCCGGTGCAGTACGAAGGCGAGGAAATGTCGCGCAACGTGTTCTATACGGGCGCGGCGCCGAACCAGCAGGCGATCCCGGCCGTCGAGTACCTGATGGGCGCGGAAGGCGGCTGCGCGAAGCGCTTCTTCCTGCTCGGCACCGACTACGTGTATCCGCGCACGACCAACAAGATCCTGCGCGCGTTCCTGAAATCGAAGGGGGTGAAGGACGCCGACATTCAGGAGGTCTACACGCCGTTCGGCCACAGCGATTACCAGACCATCGTCGCGAACATCAAGAACTTCTCGCAGGGCGGCAAGACGACCGTGATCTCGACGATCAACGGCGACTCGAACGTGCCGTTCTACAAGGAGCTCGGCAACCAGGGGATCAAGGCGACCGACGTGCCGGTCGTCGCGTTCTCGGTCGGCGAGGAGGAACTGCGCGGGATCGACACGAAGCCGCTCGTCGGCCACCTCGCCGCGTGGAATTACTTCATGTCGGTGAAGAACCCGACCAACACGAAGTTCAAGGACCAGTTCGCCGCCTGGGTGAAGGCGAACAACCTGCCGGGCGGCGCGAAACGCGTGACCAACGACCCGATGGAGGCGACCTATGTGGGCATCCACATGTGGAAGCAGGCCGTCGAGAAGGCGAAGAGCACCGATGTCGACAAGGTGCGTGTCGCGATGATCGGCCAGACGGTCGCCGCGCCGTCGGGCTTCACGCTCGCGATGGACGGCAACCATCACCTGCACAAGCCGGTGATGATCGGCGAGATCCGCGGCGACGGGCAGTTCAACGTCGTGTGGAAGACGAAGACGGCCGTGCGCGCGCAACCGTGGAGCCCGTACATCGCGGGTAACCAGGGCAAGCCGGACATCGTCACGTCGATCCCGGCGTTCCTGCGCCGGCAGCGCACGGCGCTCGCCTGACGCGACGCGGGGCGTCGCGCACCGGCGCGATGCTCCGCCCGCTTGCAGGCGCCGCTGTACCGGGCGCGCTTGCCGACGCACCGCAAGCGCCCGCGCATCGCCGCCCGCATCCGCCTTCCACGCCCGACAGGATTTCCCGATGCCTACACGCTTTCGCCGAGCCGCCGTCGCGATCGTCGCGTGCGCCGCCCTCGCGGGCGGGCTGCCGCGCGCCGCGTTCGCGCTGACGGCCGCCGATACCGCCGCGCTCGCCGGCGACGACTTCGACGCGAAGACGGCTGCGATCGAACGGCTCGCCGCCGATCCCGATCCGCGCGCCGTCGCGTTGCTCAACGCGCTGTCGAGCGGCGACGCGCTCGCGACCGGCGACGGCCGCCTGCTGATCCAGTCCGGCGACACCGCACACGACGCGCTCTCGCAGGCCGCGACGCCGGCCGGCGACGCGCAGCCCGTGATGCTGAACAACCTGCTGCGCACGAAAATCGCGGGCGCGCTGTCAGGGCTCGCGCTCGCGTCGCCCGACGTCGCCGCGCGCCGCGACGCGATCGATGCGCTGCTGAAGTCGCCCGACCCGGCACTCAAGCCGATGATCGACCGCGCCCGTGCGAAGGAAACCGATCCCGCGCTGAAGCGCCGCCTCGATGCATTATGGGCGATCGCCGCGCTGCACGACGCCGATCCGGCGAAGCGCCTCGAAGCCGTGCAGGTCGTGGCCGCGCGCAGCGATCTCGACATGATCGAGCAGTTGCGCCCGCTCGTCGCGAAGAATGCCGACGGCAGCTACGCGGAGCCCGACGCGCGTGTGCGCGACGCCGCCCAGCAAGGGCTCGACGCATTGCACTCGCTGCAGCGCCGCGGCGAGATCGCGGGCACGCTGTTCGCGGGGCTGTCGCTCGGCAGCGTGCTGCTGCTCGCCGCACTCGGCCTCGCGATCACGTACGGGCTGATCGGCGTGATCAACATGGCGCACGGCGAATTCCTGATGATCGGTGCGTACGCAACCTATGTCGTGCAGACGCTGATCCAGCGCTACGCGCCCGGCGCATTCGACTGGTATCCGCTCGTCGCCGTGCCGGTGTCGTTCGCGGTGGCCGCGCTCGTCGGCATCGTGCTCGAACGGCTCGTGCTGCGGCACCTGTACGGCCGCCCGCTCGAAACGCTGCTCGCGACCTTCGGCGTGAGCCTGATCCTGATCCAGGCGACGCGCATGCTGTTCGGCGCGCAGAACGTGCAGGTCGTGAACCCGTCGTGGATGAGCGGCGGCGTGACGGTGATGCAGAACCTGATCCTGCCGTACAACCGCCTCGTGATCCTCGCGTTCGCGCTCGCGGTGGTATTCGTCGCGTGGGCCGTGCTGACGAAGACGCGCCTTGGCCTGTTCGTGCGCGCGGTCACGCAGAACCGCCGGATGGCCGCGTGCGTCGGCGTGAAGACCGCACGCGTCGACGCGTACGCATTCGCGTTCGGCGCCGGCATCGCGGGCCTCGGCGGCTGCGCGCTGTCGCAGATCGGCAATGTCGGCCCCGACCTCGGCCAGAACTACATCATCGATTCGTTCATGGCCGTCGTGCTCGGCGGTGTCGGGCAGATCGCCGGCACCGTGCTCGGCGGGTTCGGGCTCGGCCTCGTCAGCAAGGCGATCGAGCCGTTCTGGGGCGCCGTGCTCGCGAAGATCGCGGTGCTCGTGATGATCGTGCTGTTCATCCAGAAGCGTCCGCAGGGCATGTTCGCCCCGAAGGGCCGCAGCGCGGAGGCGTGACATGACTTCAATCACCGATTCGTTGTCGAAGCCGCTCGCCGACGCGCCGAAGCCCTCTGCCGCCGCGCGTGCGGAGAACGGTTTCGCGCTCGGCCTGCCGCCTCGCCCCGCGCTGCTGTCGCGCCGCGCGTGGCTCGCGCTGATCGCGCTGTGCATCGCGATCGGCATCGGCGTGCCGCTCGCCGCGCTGGTCGCGCCCGAGTCGAGCGCGTTCCATCTGTCCGCGTATGCGATGACGCTCGCCGGCAAGCTGATGTGCTACGCGATCGCCGCGCTCGCGCTCGATCTCGTGTGGGGCTACTGCGGCATCCTGAGCCTCGGCCACGGGCTGTTCTTCGCGCTCGGCGGTTATGCGATCGGCATGTACCTGATGCGCGAGATCGGCCGCGACGGCAAGTACGGCAGCGACCTGCCCGACTTCATGGTGTTTCTCGACTGGCACCAGCTGCCGTGGTACTGGAGCGGCACGCAGCATCTCGCGTGGGCGCTCGCGCTCGTCGTGCTCGTGCCGGCCGTGCTCGCCTGGGTGTTCGGCTTCTTCACGTTCCGCTCGCGCGTGAAAGGCGTGTACCTGTCGATCATCACGCAGGCGCTGACGTTCGCCGCGATGCTGCTGTTCTTTCGCAACGAGACGGGCTTCGGCGGCAACAACGGTTTCACCGACTTCAAGCGCATCGCGGGCTTCGCGATCACGTCGCCCGGCACGCGCACGGTGCTGTTGCTGCTGACGTTCGCGACGCTCGTGCTCGCGTTCATCGCCGCGCGCGCGATCGTCACCAGCAAGCTCGGGCGTGTGGTCACCGCAGTGCGCGACGGCGAGACGCGGCTGATGTTCCTCGGCTACAGCCCGCTCGCGTACAAGCTGTTCGTGTGGACCGTGTCGGCCGTGCTGTGCGGCATCGCCGGCGCGCTGTACGTGCCGCAGGTCGGCATCATCAACCCCGGCGAGATGTCGCCCGGCAACTCGATCGAAATGGCGATCTGGGTCGCGGTGGGCGGGCGCGGCACGCTGATCGGGCCGATCGTCGGTGCGTTCGCGGTGAACGGCGCGAAGAGTTTCTTCACCGCGTACTTCGCCGAATACTGGCTGTTCTTCCTCGGCCTGATCTTCGTGCTCGTGCCGCTGCTGCTGCCGCGAGGGATCATGGGCCTCGTCGAAACCGTGCTCGCGAAGGGGAAACGTGCATGAACGGAACGGCCCTCTACCAGTTTACGCCGCCGCCCGAGGACGAGCTGCTCGCCGTCAGCGGCACCGCATCGATGGGACGCGTGGTGCCGCCGGGCATCGACACGTCGCACGGCACGATCCTCTACCTCGAGGATATCGAGGTGAGCTTCGACGGCTTCCGCGCGCTGAAGAAGCTGTCGCTCGCGATCGACGCGGGCGAGCTGCGCTGCGTGATCGGCCCGAACGGTGCGGGCAAGACGACGATGATGGACGTGATCACCGGCAAGACGCGCCCCGATGCGGGCAAGGTGTTTCTCGGCCAGACCATCGACCTCGCGCGAATGAACGAGCCGGAGATCGCGCGCGCGGGCATCGGCCGCAAGTTCCAGAAGCCGACCGTGTTCGAGCAGCATCCGGTGTGGGAAAACCTCGAACTCGCGATGCAGACCGACAAGGGCTGGCTCGCGTCGCTGCGCGCGCGGCTCGACCGCACCGCGCAGGCGAAGATCGAGGAGACGCTCGCGCTGATCGGCCTCGAAAGCGACGCGTATCGCGCGGCGGGCGAGCTGTCGCACGGGCAGAAGCAGCGGCTCGAGATCGGCATGCTGCTGATGCAGCGCCCTGCGTTGCTGCTGCTCGACGAACCGGCGGCCGGGATGACCGACCACGAGACGATGGAGCTCGCCGAGCTGCTGAACACGCTGCGCGGCACCTGCTCGATGATGGTCGTCGAGCACGACATGGAATTCGTCGCGGCGCTCGCGGGCGAATCGGGCCGCGTGACGGTGATGGCCGAAGGCGCGGTCCTCGCGCAAGGCACCCTCGACCAGGTCAAGCGCGACGACGCGGTGATCGAGTCTTATCTCGGACGTTGATGCGATGCTGAAGATCGAAGCACTGAACCAGTACTACGGCGGCAGCCATATCCTGCGCAACGTGAGCCTCGCCGCCGACGACGGCAAGCTCACCGTGCTGCTCGGCCGCAACGGCGTCGGCAAGAGCACGCTGCTGCGCTGCCTGATGGGCGTCGTCGCCGCGAAGAGCGGCAGCGTGTCGTGGCGCGGCACCGCGCTCGGCGCGATGCCGCCGTATGCGCGCGTCGCGGCCGGGCTCGCGTACGTGCCGCAGGGCCGCGACATCTTTCCGCGGCTCACCGTCGAGGAGAACCTGCTCGTCGGCGCGGCGAGCCGCAAGGCGCCGTCGAAAGTGCCCGACCGCATCTACGACCTGTTCCCGGTGCTGAAGGACATGCGCGCGCGGCGCGGCGGCGACCTGTCGGGCGGCCAGCAGCAACAGCTCGCGATCGGCCGCGCGCTGATGAGCGAGCCGCAGCTGCTGATCCTCGACGAGCCGACCGAAGGCATCCAGCCGTCGATCATCCAGGACATCGGGCGCACGCTGCGCCAGCTCGTCGACGAATCGAAGATGACCGTGCTGCTCGTCGAACAGTATTACGATTTCGCGCGCTCGATCGCGGATCGCTACTGGGTGATGAGCCGCGGCGAGATCGTCGCGGGGGGTGATGCGCGGGACATGGAAGCGAACGGCGTGCGCGAGTTGATCGCGGTGTAGCGACGCACGCGGCGCACGATTGCGCCGCTGCGCGGTGCCGGCGATCGATGTACGTCATGCGATCGCCGGCTTCATCGCCTATCAGCTTCACCGCTTCACCGCGTTCAGCAACCGGAACACCCGGGCGTATAGTGTTGCGGTAGCATTCTCGATCCCTGCGTCCGTCCCCTGCTTCCCGCCGATGTCTGCCCCCGATTCCCACGCTCCGCTGTCCCGCCCCGCCGTCGCCAAGTCGTGGCGCGGCCGCCTCGAACTCGGCTTCGAGCGGCACGGCGCACGCACGACGCTCGCCCACCGGCTGCACGACGGCCCGTTGCGCGTGCAGCGGCCGCTGTATCCGGAAGGCGACGCGATCTGCCACGCGGTGATCGTGCACCCACCGGGCGGCGTCGCGGGCGGCGACCGGCTCGACATCGACATCGCGCTCGGCGACGGCACGCACGCGGTGCTGACGACGCCCGGCGCGACCAAGTGGTACAAGTCGAACGGTCTCGATGCGACGCAGCGCATCGGCATCACGGTCGGCGCGCACGCGAGGCTCGACTGGCTGCCGCAGAACAACCTGTTCTTCGACGCGGCGCACGCCGCGCTCGACTTCAAGGTGACGCTCGGCAACGGCGCGAGCGCGATCGGCTGGGACGCGACGCAGCTCGGCCGGCAAGCGGCTGGCGAAACCTGGTCGGCCGGGCGCATCGTGTCGAGCGCGGCGCTCGTCGATGCCGACGGTCGGCCGCTGTGGACCGAACGCGCGCTGCTCGACGCGCACGATCCGCTGCGCGGTGCGCTGCAGGGCCTTGCCGGCTTTCCGGTATACGGCACGTTGTGGGCCGCCGGCGCCGCGTGCGACGCCGCGCTCGCCGAATCGCTCGCCGCGCGGATGCCGTTCGACGACACGCTGCGCGCGAGCGCGACCTGCGTGACACCCGGCGTCGTGCTGGTGCGCGCGCTGTCGACGTCGATGGAGGCGCTGCAACGCCACTTCACCGACTGCTGGCTGTATCTGCGGCCGATCGTGCACGGCGTCGACGCACGGCCGCTGCGCCTCTGGCAAACCTGAGCACGGTCGCACCACGCACCGTTTCGATGCAGCGCCACGGCCGACGCTGCACGTTGCCCATGCATCGCGCACCAGGAACGCGCATCGCGCCGCGTTCCATGCACATGGCACGCGCCTTGCTGCTTACATAACCGATACACGACGCACGCAAAACGGCGCGGTGCTACGATGACCCGCGCGTTCGCCACGTTGCCCACGCACCGATAAAAATTACGTTTTACTGAACGTTTGCCTTCATGAAACTGACTCCCCGAGAGAAGGACAAGCTGCTGATCTTCACGGCGGCGCTGCTGGCCGAGCGCCGTCGCGCACGCGGCCTGAAGCTCAACTATCCGGAGGCAGTCGCCTTCATCACCGCCGCGCTGATGGAAGCCGCGCGCGACGGCAGGACGGTCGCCGAGGTGATGCACTACGGCACGACGCTGCTCACGCGCGACGACGTGATGGACGGCGTGCCGGAGATGATTCCCGACATCCAGGTCGAGGCGACCTTCCCCGACGGCACGAAGCTCGTGACCGTCCATCACCCGATTCCGTGAGGCCCCGCATGATCCCCGGCGAAATCCTCACCGACGACGGCGAACACGAACTGAACGCGGGCCGCGCGACGCTCGCGCTCGTCGTCGCGAACACCGGCGACCGCCCGGTGCAGGTCGGCTCGCACTACCACTTCTTCGAAGTCAACGACGCGCTGTCGTTCGATCGCGCGGCCGCGCGCGGCTTCCGCCTGAACATCGCGGCCGGCACCGCCGTGCGCTTCGAGCCGGGCCAGACGCGCACCGTCGAGCTGGTCGCACTCGCGGGCGATCGTGCCGTCTACGGTTTTCAGGGCAAGGTGATGGGGCCGCTGTAAGCCGCGCCCCGCTCTTCAGGAACAGCACATGACATTACGCTTGAGCCGCCGCGCGTACGCGGAAATGTTCGGGCCGACGACGGGCGACCGCGTCCGGCTCGCCGATACCGAACTGCTGATCGAGATCGAACGCGATTACACGACCTACGGCGAGGAAGTGAAATTCGGCGGCGGGAAGGTGATCCGCGACGGCATGGGCCAGTCGCAGCGCGTGGCCGCCGACGTGCCCGACACGATCATCACGAACGCGGTGATCCTCGATCACTGGGGCATCGTGAAGGCCGACATCGCGATCAAGCACGGCCGCATCGCCGCGATCGGCAAGGCCGGCAACCCCGACATCCAGCCGGGCGTGACGATCGCGATCGGCGCCGCGACCGAAGTGATCGCCGGCGAAGGGCTGATCGTGACGGCGGGCGGCATCGACACGCACATCCACTTCATCAGCCCGCAGCAGATCGACGAGGCGCTCGCGTCGGGCGTCACGACGATGCTCGGCGGCGGCACGGGGCCGGCGACCGGCACCAACGCGACGACCTGCACGCCGGGCCCGTGGCACATGGAGCGGATGCTGCAGGCCGCCGACGGCTGGCCGATCAACCTCGGTTTCCTCGGCAAGGGCAACGCGAGCCTGCCCGAGCCGCTCGTCGAGCAGATCGCGGCCGGCGCGATCGGGCTGAAGCTGCACGAGGACTGGGGCACGACGCCCGCCGCGATCGACAACTGCCTGTCGGTGGCCGACGACACCGACACGCAGGTCGCGATCCACACCGACACGCTGAACGAAGGCGGCTTCGTCGAATCGACGGTCGCCGCGTTCAAGGGCCGCACGATCCACACGTACCACACCGAAGGCGCGGGCGGCGGCCACGCGCCCGACATCCTGAAGGTGTGCGGCGAGATGAACGTGCTGCCGTCGTCGACCAACCCGACGCGCCCGTACACGATCAACACGCTCGACGAGCATCTCGACATGCTGATGGTGTGCCATCACCTCGATCCGTCGATCGCCGAGGATCTCGCGTTCGCCGAATCGCGGATCCGCCGCGAGACGATCGCAGCCGAGGACATCCTGCACGATCTCGGCGCGCTGTCGATGCTGTCGTCCGACTCGCAGGCGATGGGCCGCGTCGGCGAAGTGATCATCCGCACCTGGCAGACCGCGCACAAGATGAAAGTGCAGCGCGGCGCGCTGCCGGAAGACAACGCGCGTAACGACAACTTCCGCGCGAAGCGCTACGTCGCGAAGTACACGATCAACCCGGCGCTCACGCACGGCATCGCGCACGAAGTCGGTTCGATCGAACCCGGCAAGTGGGCCGACCTCGTGCTGTGGGAACCTGCGTTCTTCGGGATCAAGCCGTCGATGATCCTGAAAGGCGGGATGATCGCCATGGCGCAGATGGGCGACCCGAACGCGTCGATCCCGACGCCGCAGCCGGTCCACTATCGCGAGATGTTCGCGACGCGCGGCGGTGCGCTCGCACGCACGTCGCTGACCTTCGTGTCGCAGATGGCGGCCGATGCCGGTATCGCGGAACGCTACGGCCTCGCGAAGCGGATCGTGCCCGTGCGCAACTGCCGCAACGTGACGAAGGCCGACATGATCCACAACGCATGGCGCCCGTCGATCAGCGTCGATCCCGAAACCTACGACGTGATCGCCGACGGCCAGTTGCTCACCTGCGAGCCGGCCACGGTGCTGCCGATGGCGCAGCGCTATTTCCTGTTCTGATGGCCGGTTTCCGGTTCCTGTTTCATGCGCACCCTCGACAAACGTATCGCCCCGAACGTGAAACTCGCCGCGTCACTCGTCGCACGCGCGCCGACGCTCACGCTCGCCTATGACGCCCGCTGCAAGAGCCGCCTCGCGGCGACGCTCGACACCGGCGAAGACGTCGCAGTGCTGCTGCCGCGCGGCACGATCCTGCGCGACGGCGACGTGCTCGTCGCCGACGACGGCGCGCTCGTGCGCATCGCCGCGGCCGCCGAAACCGTGCTGCGCGTGCGCGCGGCCGATCCGCTCACGCTGATGCGTGCCGCGTACCACCTCGGCAACCGTCATACGCCGGTCGAGATCGGCGACGGCTACCTGAAGCTCGAGGCCGACCCGGTGCTCGCGGACATGCTGCGCCGGCTCGGCACGCAGGTCGAGGAAACGCAGGCGCCGTTCCAGCCGGAAGCCGGCGCGTATGGCGGCGGACACAAACACGGGCACGATGCGACGTTCGCCGAGGATTACGCGCTTGCGCAGCAGGTGTTCGGCGAGCATCACGGCCATTCGCACTCGCACTCGCACTCGCACTCGCACTCGCACTCGCACGATCACGATCACGATCACGATCATCAGCATGGTCCCGGATGCACGCACGGCCACGGCCATGACCACCACTGAACTCGTCGCGCTGCTGCATCTCGCGTCGCCGGCGCTGCCGATCGGCGCGTACAGCTATTCGCAGGGCCTCGAAGCCGCGCTCGACGCGAACCTGATCCACGACGCCGATTCCGCGCGCAACTGGATCGCCAGCGGCCTGACCGACGTGCTCGCGCACGGCGAGCTGCCGTTCCTCGCGCACCAGCTCGCGCGCTGGCACGCGCACGACACGCACGCGCTCGTCGCCGAAAATGCATGGTTCGTCGCGAGCCGCGAATCGGCGGAACTGCGCCGCGAGACCGAACAGATGGGCTGGTCACTCGCGCAACTGTGCGCGTCGCTCGAATGGGGCGATGCCGCGCGCCGCGCGACGCTCGCGGCGATGTCGCCGATCGCGCTGCCGACCGCATTCGCCTACGCGGCCGCCGCGCACGACGCGAGCGCCGACGCCGTGCTCGCCGCGTACGCATTCGGCTGGGTCGAGAACCAGACGTCCGCCGCGCTGAAGGCCGTGCCGCTCGGCCAGCTCGCCGGGCAACGCATCATCGTCGCGCTGCGCGGCGCGATCGACGCGGCCGTACGCCGCGCGCTCGCGACGCCGCCCGACGCCGTCAACACGTTCGCGCCGCAGCTCGGCATCCTGTCCGCACGGCACGAAACCCAGTATTCGCGGTTGTTCCGCTCCTGAACACGACACACGCCATGAACGCACCCGCACCCTCCCCCGCCCGCCGCACGAAGAAACTGCCGCCGCTGCGCGTCGGCATCGGCGGCCCCGTCGGCTCCGGCAAGACCACGCTGCTCGAAATGCTGTGCAAGGCGATGCGCGAGCGCTACGACCTCGTCGCGATCACCAACGACATCTATACGAAGGAAGACCAGCGGCTGCTGACGGTTGCCGGCGCGCTGCCCGAGGAGCGCATCATGGGCGTCGAGACGGGCGGCTGCCCGCACACGGCGATCCGCGAGGATGCGTCGATCAACCTCGAGGCCGTCGACCGGATGCTGTCGCGCTTTCCCGACGCCGACATCGTGTTCATCGAATCGGGCGGCGACAATCTCGCGGCGACCTTCAGCCCCGAGCTGTCGGACCTGACGATCTACGTGATCGACGTCGCGGGCGGCGAGAAGATTCCGCGCAAGGGCGGCCCCGGCATCACGAAGTCCGACCTGCTCGTGATCAACAAGACCGACCTCGCGCCGCTGGTCGGCGCGAACCTCGACGTGATGGCGTCCGACACGAGGAAGATGCGCGGCGAGCGGCCTTACGTGATGACGAACCTGAAGGCGCTCGAAGGCGTCGCGGACGTGATCGCGTTCATCGAAAAGAAGGGTTTGCTGACGGTGTGAGGTGAGCGGCGTGGCGGCGCGCTGCGACGCCGCCACGCGTGCCGGGGCGGCATCGCGCCGCCCGCCGTCTATGCGTCGTCGGCGGCGTCCTGCACGCCCGGCAGCGCATGCGCGCCGGCTTCGGCGGGCGGCAGCAGCGCGGCGAGCACGTCGACCGTGCGCGCGGTCGCGCCGCGGTGACGCGAAGCGAACGCCGCGCCGGCTGCGCCCATCGCGATGCGCCGCGCGTTGTCGGCAAACAGCGCGTCGAGCACGTGCGCGAGATCGAGCGGATCCTCGACCTGCAGTGCCGCGCCGGCCGCGACCGCGTCGGCGGTCGCCTGCGTGAAGTTGAACACGTGCTTCCCGATCAGTACCGGCACGCCGACCGCGCACGCTTCGATCAGGTTCTGTCCGCCGAGCGGCAGCAGGCTGCCGCCGATGAACGCGATGTCGGCGGCCGCGTAATACGCGCCGAGCTCGCCCATCGAATCGCCGAGCAGCACCGTCACGTCGTCCGGCAGCGGCTCGGCGGCCGGACGGCCGGCCGCGAGTGCCGCCGCGTCGGCCGCCCATGCGGAGCGTCGCACGCACTTGAGCCCGTTGCGCCCGACGAGCGCCTCGACCTCGGCGAAACGCTGCGGATGACGCGGCACGAGCACCAGCAGCGCGCCGGGCGTACGCATCGCGGCGAACGCCTGCAGCACCAGCGCCTCTTCGTTCTCGCGCGTGCTCGCGGCGACCCACACGGGCCGCGCGCCGATCGCGTCGCGCCACGCATGGCCGCGCGCCGCCAGTTCCGGCGGCGTCGTCATGTCGAACTTCAGATTGCCGAGCACGGTGACGTTGCGCGCGCCGAGCGACGTCAACCGCTCCGCATCGGCCGGGCTCTGCGCGAGCACGCGCGAGAAGCCGCCGAACACGTCGCGCGTCGCCGCGCCGAACTTCGCCGCGCGCCGGAACGAACGCGCGGACATCCGCGCATTGGTCAGCACCAGCGGCACGTCCGCGCGGCGGCACTCGTCGATCAGCGTGGGCCACACCTCGGTTTCCATCACGAGGCCGAGCGTCGGCCGCCACGCATGCAGGAAGCGCCGCACCGCGCCTGGCATGTCGTACGGCAGGTAACAGCGCAGCACACGATCGCCGAAGATCTGTTCGCCGGTCGCGCGACCGCTCGGCGTCATGTGCGTGAGCAGGATGTGCGCATCGGGACGCGCGCGCATCAGCGCGTCGATCAGCGGCTGCGCGGCGCGCGTCTCGCCGACCGACACCGCATGCACCCAGATCAGCGGCGCGCGGTCGTCGCGCGAGCGGCCCGCCACGTGGCCGAAACGTTCGGCGATGTGCTCGCGATAGCCGCGCTCCTTGCGCGAGCGCACGTAGAGCCGGATGACCGCGGCCGGCGCGATGAGCCACCACAGCGCGCGATAGATCACCCGCAGCATGCGGCGGCCCTCGTGTTGCGTCGAAGCAGGTGCGCGCTCAAACCAGCGCCCTGCCCTTCAGGCGTTCGAGAATGCCGAGCGGCGCGCATTCGCGGCGAACCATCGCGTCGACCGGCAGGAAGAACGTCTGTTCGAGCATGAACTGGCCGGACATCACAGCGTGCGAAGTCTGATCCGAGAAACATATCCACACGCAGCCCGGCGGAAACGGCATCGTCTCCTGCGGGCTGGTCTTCTGGTAGTCGAGATCGGCCTTCATGCTGTCGTGCAGGTTCAGCATCAGGTGGTCGTACGCGCTGCGCGGCGACTTCGTCACGTGCAGCAGGTTCAGCAGCCACGCGGCACCCGGCAGCTGCGGCTTGATGCGCGGCAGGAAGCGCTTCGCGACGTCCTCGAACGGCTCGCCGACGCGCCACACGCGCGGCACGCCGGCCGGGTTCACGTTCGTAAACACGCGCAGGATGCGCTCGCCGTAGTTGGGGCGCGACGGGAACGCGTCGACGTGCAGCCGGCTGTCGTCCTTGCGCCAGGATGTCTGGCGCGTCTCGACCTGCATCAGCCGCAGGCTCGTCGGCGCGACGCGCAGCTTGCCGCGGTATTCGGGAAACAGGCCGTCGACGAGCGTGCCGGCCTGCTGCTGGAAACGCGCGACGAGCGCGCGCACCGCCGACTGCGTGACGCTGTCGCCGAGCACGCCGGCGAGCGCGCCGCCGTTCGGCGCGAGGCTGATGTTCTTGCGTTTCGGGTCGGCGAGCGCCGGATCGAGCAGCGCCTCCTCGCCGCCTTCGATCGCGAAGCGCAGGTGCGGGAAATACAGCACCTTGCCTTCCTCGACGGCGGCCAGCAGCTGCTCGCGCGGCGCCGACAGGTTGTGTCCGCTCCAGTCGGCGGACGGGACTTCGATGATCTGGGATTCGCTCATGATCGGTTCGCTTGGGTTCGCGCGGATTCGTGCCGGTGCGTGCGGGTGCGTGCCGGTTCGTGCCTATGGCGGCCGTTACAGGAGACCAAAGCCCGCGAGCGCCGACTTCACCTGCGCGATCGACGGGGGTTGCCCCGCCGTGCCGAGATTGACGACGTTCGGCGACCAGTAGCCGCCGGTCCGCCAGGCCGTCGCGAAATTGTACAGTTCGACCGTCGGACGCTTCAGCGCCGCCGCGATGTGAACCAGACCTGTGTCAACCCCGACGGTCGCGGCCGCGCCGTCGATCAGGCCGACCACGGCCGGCAGCGACAGCTTCGGCGGCACGATCGCCGCCGCGCCGAATTCCTTCGCGAGCCGCTCGCTGGTCGCGCGCTCCGCGTCGTTGCCCCACGGCAGCACGAGCGATGCGCCGCGCCGCACGAGCGCCTGACCGAGCTCGATCCACGCGGCGTCCGGCCACTGCTTGTCGGCACGCGACGTCGCGTGGACGAACACCACGTACGGCACCGGCAGGTTCAGGCCGAGCGCGGCCACCGCGAGCGCCGCCGCGCGCGTATCGAGGCCGAAGTCGACCGGGTCGGCCGGCGTCGGCGCCGGGTCGCCCAGCGCGGCCGCGACGAGTTGCCGCGAGCGCTCGACGACGTGCGTGCGCGGCGCGATCGGCACCCGCTTGCGATAGAAGAAACGCACGGGCCACTCGTAGCCGGCGCCGTCGGTGCGGTTGCCGAGCCCGACGAGCGGGCCGCGCGCCCAGCTCGCGACCCAGGCCGTCTTGATGAGACCCTGGCAATCGATCACGAGGTCGTACTGCTCGGCCGCGAGGCGCTGGCGGAACGCGCGGATCTCGCGCCACGTGGCGCCCGAGAACGGCTTCTTGCGCCAGCGCCGCAACGAAAACGGCAGCACGTTGCGCACGCCGTCGACGAGCTTCACGAGGTCGACGAAGCTTTCCTCGACGAGCCAGTCGATCTGCGCATCGGGGTGGCGGCGCCGGATATCGGCGATCACCGGCATGTTGTGCACGACGTCGCCCAGCGACGACACGCGCACGATCAGGATCTTTTGCACGCTGAAAAAACGCCGGCTGGCAGCCGGCGACAGGCATAAAGACGCGATTTTATCGCGCCCGGGGGGGCGGACAGGCGAAAAACTGAGGTCGGATTGAATTAGCAGCGGTCACCCCGTTCACGAGCAGTTGATAGGCCAGCGCACAGTGTTACGACCCGCGATCGGTGTGGCGAATCAGCCCTGCAGGCGGCCGGCGAGTCGAAACAGCGCGAAACACGGCGTGCGTGACCAGATGTTTCGTCATCCGTTCGCTCATCGCGTAACCGGCGATTTCACCGCGGTACGGGTCTCTCGGGCCGGCAGGACACAACCAACCCTCATCGATCGCGATCGCCACAGACGCTCGGGCCTAAAACTTTCGCGGATTCGCCGGTGGACCGTGAGCACTTCCGCTTCCTGGGCGAGGTTCCTGCCACGTTCTTTCGGGCGACTTGCGCTTGCGCCACACATGGTTGCCACTCACCGGTACGCCCAGCGCTCGGCACATTGGCGGCACGGGGTGGTCTCGTCGTATTTGTTCAATCCGCACCTCACCTCGACTGCTTCGCGAAGTACGTCGCGAACCTTTCGAGGAGATCGCGCTCCGTTCCGCCCCCGACCAGCTAACGCTTGACCTGCGCCAGCTCGACCTCCCTTTCTGTCAGTGGCTTCCGGTGTCGGTCAACGACATCTTTCAGCTTGCCGGCCTTCGTCGCCCCCCGCCCCCGGTTTGCCAGCACCTTGATCCGCCCTCACCCTCTCCTGCCCCCGTTTCGCCACGCCTCGCGCGGCAAGGATCCGCAGGGTTTCAGTCGATAGTTTTGTGTCATCCGCAAGTGATAAACTCCGCGCACCTTTCGTAATACACCGTAACGTTTTTAATACGTCGTAATAATGAAGGCGCTCGCCGAGCCCGGCTCCTCGTCGCTCGATTCATCTAACCCTGTTTCTCTAACACTCGCGCTGTCACATGTTCGTAGTATTCGATAGTGTTGCAAGCAAATTGCTGCTGGTCGGTTCGGTGCTCATTCTCGCGGCATGCGGCCACGGTACGGACGACGAACCACAGGGGACACCCGCTCCGCCCGTCGCCATGCCCGTTCCGGCGCCGGGATCCGACCCTGCCGATGTCCTCGTCTACGGTGCGACGCCGGGCGGTATATCCGCGGCACTGGAAGCCGCGAAATTGAAAAAGCGGGTCGTCATTCTGGAACCGACGAAACACGTCGGTGGCATGACGACGAGCGGGATCGGCGTGACAGACGCCTATCCCCAGGATCGTCTATGGGCAATGGGCGGTTTCGCGCATCGTTTCGTCGACGCGGTAAACACGCGCTACGGGAAGACCTGGACGATGGGCGGCATATTTCACGAGCCGCATGTCGCCGAGAGCATTCTGCTGAAGATGCTTGCCGACGCCCCGTCCGTTTCCGTCGAATACGGTGCCGAACTGGCGAGCGTTCAAACCGACAATCACGAGATCAAGGTCGTCCAGACGAGCAACGGACATAGTTACGCGGCGAAGATATTCATCGATGCGAGCTACGAAGGCGATTTGCTCGAGAAGGCCGGCGTCGACCATACGCTCGGGCGCGAAGCGAAATCACAATATGGCGAACCCCTCGCCGGCGTTGGCCCCATTTCCATCAAGGACGGCGCGCGCGTGGATCCCTACGTCGTGCCAGGTCGCCCGGACAGCGGATTGCTTCCGCATGTGGCGCCCAACAATCTCGGCGCGCCGGGCACGGCAGACTCGGCCGTGCAGGCATATGGCTACCGGCTTTGCCTCACTCCGGATAAGGGAAACCAGATTCCCGTCGTCAAACCGGCCAACTACGATCCCAAGGAATTCGAACTGCTGGGGCGCGTCGCCGTGGCTCACCCGGAAATCGTCAAGACGTTCAACTACATCGCGAACGTTCCGATTCCCAACAACAAGTTCGACGTCAATAGCCTCGGCCTGCTGTCTACGGACGAGATCGAGGGAAGCGCGGAGTATGCCAATGCGAATGCGAACGGTCGGCGCCAAATCGAGGCGGAGCACAAGCGTTATACGCTGGCGCTCCTGACGTTTCTCGCGACGGATCCCCGCATTCCGCCTAACGTACGCGAAGACGTTCGCTCGTGGGGGTTCTGCAAGGACGAGTTCCAGGATAACGGCGGGTTCCCATGGCGCCTTTATGTACGGGAGAGTCGCCGGATGGTCGGTAGCTATGTGATGACACAGCACGATCTGTACACGGAAACCAGGATCTCTGATCCCATTGGTCTCGGTGCGTTCCCAATCGATCAGCATACGGTCAATCGCATTGCGGTAGACGGACAGGTCGGTACCGAAGGCGCCATTTGGCAGCCACTGCCGCGTCCGTACCCGATCTCGTATCGATCGATCACCCCCAAGTACAGCGAGATCCGGAATTTGCTCGTGCCGGTTGCACTGTCCGCGTCGCACGTCGCGTATTCATCGATACGCGTCGAGCCGACCTTCATGATTACCGGTCAGGCGGCCGGTGCCGCCGCAGCGCTCGCCATAGATTCGCGAAGCAGTGTTCAAAACATCGACTATGCAAAGCTGTCCGCGATACTGGTGAACGAAGGTGCGGTGTTGGCGAACAGATGACGCCGACGGGCCAGCATGGCTGCTTGTACTTTCCGAGGTTCCCGATGGAATTCCTGGTCGCCTTCACCGACTCAACCGAGAAAGCAGTCGACCCAGAACAATCCTTGAAAGCATGTACAGCCAGGCTGCAAGGTCGAAACGATACGGGAGTTGCAGGGAACGGGCATATTGGCGCGTAAAACCTGCAACTCTTTACAAGGCGACTACAAGGACGTTGCGATCGACGGCAAACTCGATCGGAACTGACTCAAGGGCGCGCTGGGTGACGCAATCCACACAGTGCTCGACGCCACGCACAACCTGCGGATGATGCTGCGCAAGCTGATCCGCGATGGACGTCTTACGCTGCTCGGTTTCCGCTAGACACCTTGAATTCACCTGGTGCCTGATTGGCTCATGTCCGGTGTGCCGCCAGACAGGACGCCACCTTTTGCGCGAACCACATTCCTGCAAGGGTCAACTATCTGCCTGTTCAAGTATTCGAGCGCCGCCGATAAAGCCACCGCCAAGGGGAGCGTGAACCAGAACAACGTCCAGCCAGTTGCTTTCGTAGAAAGAAGGAGCTGGATGGCGAAGGCAGCCTGATAGTGGATGAGATAGATCGGGTAAGACAGGCCTCCGATATTTCGATCGATCCATCTGAAATAGCGCCCTTCCGTCGCGGATGCGATGAAGAAGAATGCCACGGCGAATCCCGCCAGATTCAGGTAGTAAGGGATTCCTGCAGCATCGAGCGGGAGGAAATGCAGCGCGCATATAAATCCTGCGTACAGGAGCGTAGCGGTAACCGAGGCATACGTGGTGACGGAAGCCCGACATGCCTTGACTGCGAAATAGAGACATATTCCGATGCCGTACGGAAGTGCGGCCGCAGGTATCGCATATATCCGCTCGTTCACGTCATGAGCCATCGCAACATGGAACAACACGCCGACAAGCAGGCACAGCACGCCGGTTTTGATGTTGCGCGCAGCACCCAATGCGAGCATCACGTACATCGCAAATTCAACGGCTAGCGCCCATGCCGGCGGCACGACGTGCGATACGCTCGCCTTGCCGGGCAGGGGAAAATCCGGGCGCCAGTACCAGTTCATGGCCAAGCGAGCCCACGATCGCAGTGAGTCGGGCAACAGAAAATTTCGGTGATATGCCTCCGCAAGCGTGGGCTCAAGGGCAATCAGCAAAACCGACATGCCGGCTGCAATCCAGTACATCGGATAGAGCCTCAGGAATCGGTTCAGGAAGAATCGAAAGAATCCCGATGATCCGAACCCATAATTGCGATGGAGCGTTGCGGTCATCAGATAGCCACTGATCACGAAGAACGTCGCCACGGCATATGTTGCCGTGAGATCAGTCCATCGCCCTAGATGGGCGGCCATGACGATCAGCGCAAGAAAGGTGCGGAGTGCTCCGAGCATGTTGACGGGTCGAATCGGGAAGGGGCGCAAGCGCATGTTGCGGGTTGCGCCAATTTTCTCACACCACGAATCGCCCCTGGTCCACCCATCGTGCGCTGATCACAATCGGCCGCAGAGCCGTTTCGGCATACCGTCTCACTCGGTTGCGTGCAGGATCTCGAGACGTGGCCGCATCAAGGGGCCGGATCAGACACTGGCGAGCGGCGGGGATGCTTACGCCGCTTTCTCCCCGCCGGAACATTTGGTTTCGTACATTAATTACGCGCGGCGAATCGCCTCGCCGCAAGTCTTAGCCTGAGGTCGAGGTTATATAGCTTTCGTCGAATTTGATTCTTGACCCGCCGCAGGCCACCTTCTTTCCAGATTTTCTTGGACGGCAGATTGAGATCGTGCGGCCTCCGGATTCGCTGGGCCGGCTTCTCGATGATCATGAACTGATCATCCCCCCGGTCAGACAATTCGTAGTTTGAGTTCCTCAAGAACTCTTCAACCGGACTGAAATCCCATAAATGCCATACAAACTCGGCGTTATGTTCAACGATCTCAAATCCGGCATATTCAACGATCTGACGCATTTCGTGTTTCGTGAACTCACGGAAGTGCCAGTCATACATCAATGGCACTTGTTGCATCATCGCCCGCTGAATTGCCCATAGGCTGGCCGCATTCGGAGTTGATATTAGCGCACGCCCCCCAACGCGAAGAACCCTGTAGACCTCATCGAGGAAAAAGAATATTCCGTTCAGCGTCGTCGCCTGCCGATAAGAAATGTCCGAAATATGTTCGATGACCTCGGTACAGATTATGTTGTCGACTGAATTGTCAGCAAAAGGAAGCGGATCATATCGCAGGTCGCTTTCGGTGCCGCGGACGGTTGAGCCCGGAAAGAACGACCATATCACTTTGGAGCTCAAGTATTCGAGGCTACCGATTTCGACACAATATCCTCGGTGAAGCTCGAACGCTTTCATGTATTCGACCGTCAACGCGAAACGCCTTGTATCGAAATGAAGACCTCCGCCGCCGACGCCGAGACGTCGGCCCTCCTCGTCGACGCGCCTCGTCGCTTCGGTGATTGTCTCCTGATTTATATATGGTGAATCGAACCTCGCTCCTGCGGCAATCGTTTCCATATGTCAATGCTCTGTTGACAGCTGGTGGGGATGTTCGGACTGGACATTGTATAGCATCCTCCGCCATTTCTGACTTGCGCCAACCGACGCAGTGATAACAGGGCGCAAACCCGTCTCCGTGTTAGCCGCCTTGTCGGCATACTCCACATCGATCGAATGAGTCAGATATTCGGAATAGCCATGAATGCCAGCCCGGGAGCCTTCAGACTCGTCGAATACCCAGATATTCCCGTATTTGCGCGCTATCTGGGCCGCCTGGATTCCGGATCCGATATGAACCTATATAAATAATGTCGATGATTCGGGTGTGAATCAGACAGGCGAAGGCGAGCAAACGAAATTCGGTCAGCGTTCGGGGCAAGCGTTCATGGCCGCGCGCGAAGAGTCGAAATGGCAAGGTCCATGCGAAGCTGCACTCGACTTCGACATTGCCACCCCGCCCAACGCAACGCGTTCGATCTGATCAGGCAGGCGTGGCCGTAGACGGCACCCGAGGCCTCAAAATCACATCGAATGCTTGCGGCACAGGGACAAACCTGCCCCGTTGCGACTGGAATTGCGGTCTAGCCGCACACAGTGCGAAAAGCGGCTCACGCGATGCGCGTGAGCCGCTTTTCGGATCCAGCCCTGGGGGCGTTTAGCACCAGTGGCGGCCGCGCCGCCACCGGCACTCAGAACGGCAGCTTGACGTCCGGCTTCGCGGCCGTCAGCACGCGGCGGAAGTCTTCCTGGATGCGCTCGAGCCCTTCCTGCGTCTCGGCCTCGAAACGCATCACGACGACCGGCGTCGTATTCGACGAACGCGCGAGGCCGAAGCCATCCGGGTACTCGACACGCAGGCCGTCGATCGTCACGACTTCCTCGGCGCCGTCGAACTTCGCCTCCTTCTGCAGCTTGTCGATCAGGCGGAAGTTCTCGCCTTCGTCGAGCCAGAGCTGCAGTTCGGGCGTGCTCATCGCGTCCGGCAGGCTGTTGAGCAGCGCGCTCGGATCGGCCGTCTTCGCGAGGATCTCGAGCAGGCGTGCGCCCGTGTAGAGACCGTCGTCGAAGCCGTACCAGCGATCCTTGAAGAACACGTGGCCGCTCATTTCACCGGCGAGCGGCGCACCCGTCTCGCGCAGCTTCGCCTTCACGAGCGAGTGGCCCGTCTTCCACATCAGCGGCTCGCCGCCCTTCGCTTTCACCCATTGCGCGAGGTGGCGCGTGCACTTCACGTCATAGATGATCTGCGCACCCGGGTTGCGCGACAGCACTTCTTCCGCGAACAGCATCAGCTGACGGTCCGGATAGATGATCTGGCCGTCCTTCGTGACGACGCCCAGGCGATCGCCGTCGCCGTCGAACGCGAAGCCGATCTCGGCGTCGGTGTCCTTGAGCGCCTGGATCACGTCCTGCAGGTTTTCCGGGTGGGCGGGATCGGGGTGGTGGTTCGGGAACGTGCCGTCGATGTCGGTGAAGCGCTCGACGAGTTCGCAGCCGAGCGCCTTGAACAGGCGCGTCGCGAGCGGGCCGGCCACGCCGTTGCCGGCGTCGACGACGAGCTTCATCGGGCGGGCCGGCTTGATGTCGCCGACGATGCGCGCGATGTACTGGTCGGCCACGTCGAACTGTTCGTACGAGCCGCTGCCCGTTTCGAAGCGCTCGTCGACGATGCGGCGGTACAGCGCCTGGATCTGCTCGCCGTAGATCGCGGCGCCGCGCAGCACCATCTTGAAACCGTTGTAGTCGGGCGGGTTGTGGCTGCCCGTGACGACGATGCACGAATCGACGCGGCGCTCGCCGTCCTTCAGCGCGAGCGGCACGTTCGCCGCGAAATAGCCGACCGGCGTGGGCACCATGCCGACGTCGACGACGTCGACGCCCGCCGCACGCAGGCCGTCGGCAAGCGCGCCGACGAGCTCCGGCCCGGACAGGCGGCCGTCGCGCGCGACGACGACCGCATCGCCGCCCTGCGCGCGCACTTCGCTGCCGAATGCCCGGCCGATCCCGCGCGCCGTGTCGGTGTCGAGCGTCTTGCCGACCACGCCACGAATGTCATATGCCTTGAAGATGGATTGGGAGATCATCGATTCACTTCTCTCAGTTGCGTGCATGGAAAATTGTCTGGCTTGCCTGGCCGCCGCTCGCCGGTGCCGCGCATGATACATGCCCGTCCGGCAAGGAGCGCACCCGCTGGCGCAGAACGGCGGAAGCCACCCCGATCCCACTTATAATCGCGGGTTTTGATGACGCGCATGCCGCCCATTTTAATGCCTAGCCGTCCCGTCGCCGCCGACCTGCAGCCCCCGGGCGCCCTGCCGGCCCCCTTGCGCACACGCCGCCACAGCGCATGCTGAAGCGCTTCGGCAACCCGGACGTCGCGAAGGCCGTCGCGAATCTCGTCTGGCTGGGGCTCGAACGGCTCACGCAGATCGGCGTCGCGATCGCGATCAGCGGCCTGCTGGCCCGTTATTTCGGGCCGGATGTGTTCGGCAAATGGCAGTATGCGAATACGCTCCTCCTGGTACTGGCGCCGCTCACCTGGGTGTGCGGCGCGGAAATCCTCGTCCCGACCATCGTCCAGCGCCCGCCCGCCCAGCTAGGCGCGGTACTCGGCAGCGCATTCGCGCTGCGCATCGCCGTCTCCGCCGCCGCGCTCGTCGCGACCTGGATCGCGATCGCCGCGGGCGCCTTCGATCCGCTGGTCGGCGCGATGCTCGCCGGCCTGGCGGTCACGATGGTGTTCCGCGAACCGTTCGTCGGCGTCATCAACGCGTGGCTGCAGAGCATGACCTACAGCAAGCCGCAGCTCGTCACCAGCATGGTCACCGCGCTGGCGAAGGCGCTGCTCGTCTGGCTGCTCGTCCGTGCGGCCGCGGGCCCCGCCCGCTTCGCGTGGCTGTGGGCGCTCGAGGCCGCCGCCATCGGTTTCGCGCTGATGCTGTACTACCGGCATCGTAACGGCGGCTCGCTCGGCTGGACGTTCGACAAGCCGCTGTTCAGGCACTTTGCGACGGCCGGCACCGTGTTCTGGCTCGGCCTCATCTGCATGTACCTGTTCCTGAAGCTCGACCGCCTGATGCTCGAGCGTCACGTGTCGTTCGCCGATCTCGGCCGCTACTCGGCCGCGCAGCAGCTCAACGAGAACTGGATCACGCTCGCGCTGATGCTCGCGCAGACGATCGCACCCGCCTTCGTCTATCGCGTGCAGGACGTCGCGCGGCTGCGCCGCAACATCGTCCGGCTGATCGCGATGACGGCCTGCCTGATGACGGCCGGCGCGCTCGTGCTCGACGCCGCCGCCCCGCTGATCGTCGGCAAGGTGTTCGGCCACGGCTACGAGGCGTCGGTCGACATCTTCCGCTGGGCGGTCTGGCTGTCGGTGCCGGCCGGCATCGAGGCGATAGGCAATCTTATCGTTCTCAAATATCAAGCAAAATTCGTGTTGCTGTCGAAATGGCTGCTCGCGCTCGCGATCGCCGCGCTCGTCAACCTGTTTGCGATCCCGCGGCTCGGCCTGTACGGCGCGCTCGTCGGGCTGGCGGCCGGCTATCTGGCCGCCGCCGCCGTCAACTTTTATTACATCCGTTTCAAGCTGCGACCATGACGTCCCCTGATTGCCCGACCCCGCTCGACGACGTGGCCGTGCTGATGCCGGCCTACAACGGGCACGACGACGTCGTTCGGACCCTCGCATCGTTTCGCGAGGACACGCCCGTGCACGTGCTGATCGTCGATGACGGCAGCACGCCGCCGATCGTCGCGCCCGACCTGCCCGGCCTCACGATCGACGTGCTGCGCATGCCGGAGAACGGCGGCATCGAGCGCGCGCTCGCGGCCGGCATCGACGCGCTCGCCGCGCGCGGCTTTCGCTTCGCGGCGCGCATCGACGCGGGCGATCTCGCTGCGCCACAGCGCCTCGCAAAGGAGCGCGCGTATCTCGGCGCCCATCCGCGCGTGGCCTGCGTCGGCATGTGGACGCAGGTCGTGTCGCGCGCCGGCGAACCGCGCTTCATGCTGACGCCGCCCGCCGATCCGCGCACGCTGCGCCGCACGCGCTTTCTGCGCTCGCCGCTCGTGCATCCGTCGGTCATGCTGCGCATCGACGCCGTGCGCGAAGTGGGGAACTATCGTGCGAAATACCGTGCGGCCGAGGATCTCGATCTTTTCTTGCGGTTAATGCAACGCTACGATTGCGCGAACCTGCCGGAACTCGGCCTCTATTACGAACTGAACGAGGGCGGGATCAGTGCGACCAAGCGCCGGCGCCAGCTGGTGTCGACGCTCACGCTGCTGTTGAGCCACTTCAACGCGCTGAACCCGTACGACTGGGCCGGCCTCGCCAAGAACCTGCTGCATTTCGTGACGCCGTACCGTACGTTGCAGCGGATCAAGCAGACGCTGTTCGCCGCCCGGCCGTCCGCCTGACGCGTTGCCGGCGTTTTCGGCCATTTCGACGCTTTATTTTTTCTTTTTTTCATGTCCGCCACCTCCCCGCTGCGCATCGCGCTCGTCTGCAACACGGCCTGGGCGATCTACACGTATCGCCACGGGCTGATCCGCGCGCTCGTCGCGCGCGGCGCCGACGTCATCGTGATCGCACCGCACGACCGCACGGTGCCCCTGCTCGAGCAGATGGGCTGCCGCTACGTGGCACTCGCGGTCGCGTCGAAAGGCACGAGCCCACGCGAGGATCTCGGCACGCTTGCCGCACTGTTCCGTCATTACCGCGCGCTGCAGCCCGATCTCGTGTTTCACTACACGATCAAGCCGAACATCTACGGCTCGGTCGCCGCGTGGCTCGCGCGCGTGCCGTCGATCGCGGTGACGACGGGGCTTGGTTACGTCTTCATCCAGAAGAGCCGCGCGGCGAGCGTCGCGAAGCGCCTGTACCGGTTCGCGTTCCGCTTCCCGCGCGAAGTGTGGTTCCTGAACCGCGACGATCTCGCCACCTTCACCGACGAGCAGTTGCTCGCGCATCCCGATCGCGCGCGGCTGCTGCACGGCGAAGGCGTCGATCTCGAACAGTTCGCGCCGGTGCCGCTGCCGGCCGGCAGCGCCCCCGTCTTCATCCTGATCGGCCGCCTGCTGTGGGACAAGGGCGTGCGCGAATACGTGGAGGCCGCGCGCGTCGTGCGCGAGCGCTTCCCGAACGCGCGCTTCCAGCTGCTCGGGCCGCTCGGCGTCGACAATCCGAGCGCGATCGGCCGCGCGGATGTCGATGCGTGGGTCGGCGAAGGCGTCGTCGAGTATCTCGGCGAAGCGCACGACGTGCGCCCCCATATCGCGGCGGCCGACTGCGTCGTGCTGCCGTCGTACCGCGAAGGCGTGCCGCGCACGCTGATGGAGGCATCGGCAATGGGGCGCCCGATCGTCGCGACCGACGTGCCGGGCTGCCGCGACGTCGTCGCCGACGGCGACACGGGCTTCCTGTGCCGTGTGCGCGACAGCGCGAGCCTCGCGGAGCAGCTGCTCCGCATGATCGAACTCGGAACGGCCGGACGCGACGCGATGGGCGCGCGCGGCCGGCAGAAGGTCGCGGCGGAATTCGACGAACAGCAGGTCGTCGAACGCTACCGGCGCACCATCCACTCGTTAACCGGCATCACCCTCTGAAGGAGCGCATCTGCAATGACCGCTAAAGGCACCATCCTCGTTACCGGCGGTGCGGGCTATATCGGCTCGCACACGGCCGTCGAGTTGCTCGACAACGGCTACGATGTCGTGATCGTCGACAACCTCGTCAACAGCAAGGCCGAATCCGTGCGCCGCATCGAGCGGATCACCGGCAAGACGCCCGCGTTCCATCAGGTCGACGTGTGCGACGAAGCCGCGCTCGCCAAGGTGTTCGACGCGCATCCGATCACCGGCACGATCCATTTCGCGGCGCTCAAGGCCGTCGGCGAATCGGTCGAGAAGCCGCTCGAGTACTACCAGAACAACCTCGGCGGCCTGCTCGCGGTGCTCAAGGTCATGCGCGAGCGCAACGTGAAGCAGTTCGTGTTCAGCTCGTCCGCAACCGTGTACGGCGTGCCCGAGCGCTCGCCGATCGACGAGTCGTTCCCGCTGTCCGCGACGAATCCTTACGGCCAGTCGAAGCTGATCGCCGAGCAGATCCTGCGCGATCTCGAGGTGTCGGACCCGACGTGGCGCATCGCGACGCTGCGCTACTTCAATCCGGTCGGCGCGCATGCGAGCGGGCTGATCGGCGAGGATCCGGCCGGCATCCCGAACAACCTGATGCCGTATGTCGCGCAGGTTGCCGTCGGCAAGCTGGAAAAGCTGCGCGTGTTCGGCTCCGACTACCCGACGCCGGACGGCACGGGCGTGCGCGACTACATCCACGTCGTCGATCTCGCGAAGGGGCACATCGCCGCGCTCGACGCGCTCGCGAAACGCGACGCGAGCTTCGTCGTGAACCTCGGCACGGGCCAGGGCTACAGCGTGCTGGAAGTCGTGCGCGCGTTCGAGAAGGCTTCGGGCCGCCCGGTGCCGTACGAACTCGTCGCGCGCCGCCCGGGCGATATCGCCGAGTGCTACGCGAACCCGCAGGCAGCGGCCGACATCATCGGCTGGCGCGCGACGCTCGGCATCGAGGAAATGTGTGTCGACCACTGGCGATGGCAGGAGGGGAACCCGCGCGGTTTTGTATAATCCGCTGTCCATTTTTCGAGCGATCCCATGCTCAGCTTCGCGTCCGGCTTCATCGTCTCCCTGCTCGTCACGCTGTTCATCGTGCGCTACGCGCACCTTCACGAGAAATTCTCGGTCGACAGCGACCTGGCCGGCGTGCAGAAATTCCACGTGCGGCCCGTGCCGCGCGTGGGGGGCATCGGGATCCTCGCCGGGGTCGTCGTGGCCGCGCTGATCCTGTCCCGGCACTATCCGACGATCGCGGGCAGTATTCTCGGCATCGCGGCCTGCGGGCTGCCGGCGTTTCTGTCCGGCCTCGTCGAGGACCTGACCAAACGCGTGTCGCCGCGCGCGCGGCTGCTCTGCACGATGGGCGCGGCCGCGCTCGCGTTCTGGCTGATGGGTATCGCGGTCACGCGCATCAGCGTGCCGCCGCTCGATTTCCTGCTCCGCTACGCGGCCATTTCGGCGTTCATCACCGTGCTCGCGGTCGCGGCGCTCGCGAACGCGGTCAACATCATCGACGGCTTCAACGGGCTCGCGTCGATGGTCAGCTTCATGATGTTCGCATCGCTCGCTTACGTGGCGTTCCAGGTCCGCGACCCGGTCGTCATGTCCGCGTCGATCATCATGATGGGCGCCGTGCTCGGCTTCTTCCTGTGGAATTTCCCGGCCGGGCTGATCTTCCTCGGCGACGGCGGTGCCTATTTCATCGGCTTCATGCTCGCGGAACTCGCGATCATGCTCGTGATGCGCAACCGCGAGGTATCCGCGTGGTACCCGGTGCTGCTGTTCATGTACCCGATCTTCGAGACCTGCTTCTCGATCTACCGGAAGAAATTCATTCGGGGGATGTCGCCGGGGATTCCGGACGGCGTGCACCTGCACATGCTCGTGTACAAGCGGCTGATGCGCTGGGCGGTCGGCACGAAGCACGCGCACGACCTCACGCGCCGAAATTCGCTGACGTCGCCGTACCTGTGGCTGCTGTGCCTCGTCGCGGTGATACCCGCGACGCTGTTCTGGCGGCACACGGTGCACCTGTTCGTGTTCGTCGTGCTGTTCGCGCTGACCTACGTGTGGCTGTATCTCAGCATCGTGCGGTTCCGCGTGCCGCGGTGGATGGTGGTGAGGAAGGAGCGGCGCAGCCACTGAACGGCCCGCCGGCTTCATCAAAAAAACGCCCCGCGGGGCGTTTTTTTTCGTCATTGCCATGCGGTTCGAACCGCCGCCCGGCCAAGTTACCCGTTCGATACGACGCGCACCGACGGCACGCTCTGCAGCGTCGGGGTAACGGCCGTCTGGTATTCCGGCACCCAGCGCCGCAGGTCTCGCCGCACTTCGTCATCGGGCAGGACACGATGCTGCATCAGCCACGGCAGCAGCTCGTCGAGGAAATTGTCCGGTACTTCCCGCGCACGCGCGATCCGCAGTTTCGGATGCGGGGTGCGCGTCGTCGCCTCGTCGTCCGCGAGCAGCTCCTCGTAGAGCTTCTCGCCGGGCCGCAGCCCGGTGAACTCGATCTGGATCTGATCTTCCGAGAAACCGTACAGGCGGATCAGGTCGCATGCGAGATCGACGATCTTCACCGGCTCGCCCATGTCGAGAATGAAGATCTCTCCGCCGTGCCCCATGCTCGACGCCTGCAGCACGAGCTGCGACGCTTCCGGGATCGTCATGAAGAAGCGCGTGATCTCCGGGTGCGTGACCGTCACCGGGCCGCCCTTCGCGATCTGCTGCTGGAACTTCGGAATCACGCTGCCCGCACTGCCCAGCACGTTGCCGAAACGCACGGTTTCGAACTGGGTGCGCCCGCTCGTCTGCTGCAACGCCTGGCAGGCCATTTCCGCGAGGCGCTTGCTCGCGCCCATCACGTTGGTCGGATTGACGGCCTTGTCGGTCGAGATCAGCACGAAGTGACGCACGTCGTGACGGATCGCCGCACGGGCCACGCGGTACGTGCCGAGCACGTTGTTGCGCAGCGCCTGCCATGCGTTGTGCTCCTCCATCAGCGGGACGTGCTTGTATGCCGCCGCATGGAACACGATGTGCGGTACGTGGCGGGACATCACCTGATCGAGCAGCAGGGAATCCTTCGCGTCACCAATGATCGGCACGACCGGCTGATCGGGGAAACGCTCGCGCAGTTCCTCGGTCAGGCGATACATCGCGTACTCGGACAGGTCGAACGCAACGAGTTGCGCTGGCGCGAAACGCAGGATCTGCCGGCACAGCTCGGAACCGATCGAGCCGCCAGCGCCCGTCACCATCACGACACGACCGCGAAGCAGCGCCTCGACGTGCGGCGTGTCGATCGTCACGGCGTCACGGCCGAGCAAATCCTCGAGGTCGATCTCGCGGATCTGTGACAGGAAGCCCTGCCCCGGCATCAGTGCGGTCAGCGACGGCAGCACCATCACTTTCAAGCCGGCGCGCACGCAGAGGGTCGCCGTCCGGCGCTGCACCTCGACCGACGCGGACGGAATCGCCACGATCGCGTATTCGATCTTCAGCGCCTCGGTCCAGTGCGCGACGTCGTCGAGCGAGCCGAGCACCTTGTAGCCATAGATTTCGCGGCCCTGCTTCGTCTTGTCGTCATCCAGCAGGCCGACGAGACGCCATTCGCCCGAGCGTGACAATTCGCGCGCCAGGTTCGCGCCTGCCGTGCCCGCGCCGATCACGAGCACCGGCTTGCCCTGCCCGACGAGGCCGCCGTACAGGTAAAACTCCTTCATCGCGCGATACAGCGCACGGGCGCCGCCCATCATCAGGAACAGCATCAGCGGGGAGACCAGCAGCACTGAACGCGGGATGATCGGCGACGGCTGGAACATCACGGCGCCGATCATCACGATCACGCCGCCGCCCGCAAGCGCCTTCGAAATCCGCACCAGGTCAGGCAGGCTCGCGAACACCCACAGCCCGCGATACAGGCCGAACAGGTGGAACGTCAGCGCATAGACGGGAAGCACCCAGGCGAGCGCAGTCAGCGAGCCCCTCAGGAAATCGGGCGGAACGCTACCGTTGAAGCGAACGAGATAGGCGAACAACCACGCGACGACAACCGCCAGCAGATCGAACAGGAAAGCACTGAGTGACAGCCATGATGCTTTGGATCGCAACATCGGCGAGAGACCTCACGAATTGTTATCAATGACCGTCCGCAGCCGGCGCCAGCGCATGTCGATCGCCACGCCGATACACATCAGCACGCCATACCACGCCAGGAACACCAACCATTGCAGCAGGACAGGACGACCGAGCGCCCAGAAAGCGACGACGATGCCCAGAAGCATGATGAGGTACCAATACACGGCAGTACGCTCGTGACTCATGCCGGAACGCACCATCCTCTGATAATAGTGCTCCCGGTGCGCTTGCCAGAACTTTTCTCCGCGTAACAAACGTCTCAGAAGCGTTACAGATGCATCGGCAATAAACGGAGCAAACACCGCCGCCGGAAACCAGATCGGCCAAATGCCACCGTGCCAGCCCCAATAGCCGAGCGCGCCGGCCATGAATCCGAGAGGGATCGAACCTGCGTCGCCAAGAAACAGTCGCGCCGGATGAAAGTTCAGCAGCAAAAAGCCGAACGCGGCCCCCGCGATCGCCCCGCCCGCGACGACGAGATCCGGGGACGGTTGCGCGCCGGCCAGTGCCGCAACGGCGTAGGCTCCGAAGCCGAACAGCGCCATGCCGCCGGCGAGGCCGTCCGCTCCGTCCATGAAATTGTAGAGATTGGTCAGCCATACCATCACGAAACCAATCCCGACGAGCAGCCACCATGGGGCGGCGGCCGGGTAGACGACGATCAGCGCCACGACCGCGGCCAAATGCGCCGCAAACCGCACACGAGCGGGTAGCCCGCGCCGATCGTCGAGCTGCGACAGGGCCGCCAGCCCCGCCGCCGCCACGGCGATTAACCACATCTGCGGCGCGAGCCACAGCAATGCGACAACACAGACCGGCACGATGCCCCAGCCACCGACGCGCGGTGTCGGGCGCGTATGCAGCGAGCGCTCATTCGGGATGTCGGTGGCAAGTCGCCACGCCAGACCGGTGGCCAGCAGCACGCGCAGGATCGTCGTCGTGGCGACGGCCGCGCCCGTTGCCACCGCTGCCGCGGCAAACCACGTGTTAATCGTGAAGTGCATGTTGCCTATTTCTGTATGTGGCGCGAACGATACCATGCGGCCGTTGCCTCGAGGCCCTGTCGCGTCGTATATGGCGGCTGCCAATTCAGTACCCGCTTCAAACGCCCCGTGTCGAGCTGCAGGCTGCCCGTCAGGCGATCGACAGCGGCGCTTCGACCGGTCAGCCGACCGAGCACACGCAACGCACCTGCCGGCACCGGGAACAGCCTTGCAGGCCTGCCGAGCGCGTCACCGACCATCCGCAGCAATCCCGCAACCGAGGGCGCATCGTCGTCAGCGACGTGGAAGCACTCCCCCGCCGCACGCGGATCGATTGCGCAGCGCAGCAGGGCATCGGCAAGGTTGTCGACGTAGACAACGCTGCGACGAGCAGGAATCGCGGCCAATGGCAATGGCGCACCGCGGAATACGGCATCCATCATCCGGAGGAAATTGGCGCGTACCCCCGGCCCGTAGACGAGCGGCGGACGGACGACGACGACTTCAAGACCGACCTCACCAAGCCGAGCCAGTTGCTGCTCGGCACGCAGCTTCGAGCGCCCATATGCATCCTGCGGGTCCGGCACAGCATCCTCCGCGAGCGGTACGCCCGCATCGCCCTCGCCCACGACCTTGATGCTGCTCGCGAAGACGAACCGGCGCACACCATGCATGCGCGCCGCATCGGCAACCCGCAACGTGCCCGCTACGTTGGTCGCATCGAAGGCGGCGTCCGGATCGGGGGATTTGTCGTGCATCACGTGTACCCGCGCGGCCAGATGGATCACGCAATCGGCCTGCAAATCCTCGGGCCACGCACTAGCGACTCCCTCGAAGTCAGGTGCGTCGTGCACCCACTCTCGCACGCCCTCGACACACCCACCCGGCCGGCGCACCAGCGCCGTGACGGTATGCCCCGCCGCCAGCGCAAGTCGGCACACGGCGCGGCCGACGAAACCGTTCGCACCGGTTATGACAATGCGGCTCACCACCACCTCCAGCCGAACCGGCTATAGAACTTCAGCGCGGACGCTGCGAACATCCGAATGTGCGCGAAACCCTTGCGCGAAGCGCCTCCGCCGTGATGAATCACGCGGATGGACGGGACATAGGCGACACGCGCGACATCGTGGGTGCGCAAGCTCAGGTCATAGTCCTCGAAATACAGGAAATATCGAGGGTCAAAGCCCCCTAGCGTCTTCAGCACGCTCGTTCGAAACAGCATGAAACAACCGCTGATGATGGGGGGATCCCAGACGACGGACTTGCCGTCGATGGCATCGCGCATTTCATAGCGGGCAAGTCGCTTCCGGAATGGCCGTCTGGCCCAGATCGGCAAGAAGCCGCGAACCAGCAGATCGACGATCGACGGAAACCGGCGACAAAGATACTGAAACCCGCCTGTTTCATCCCCGACCCAAGGCGCGATCAAGCCCGTGTCGGCGTGCGAATTGAAAAACGCTCGGGCCAACACCAATGCCTGCGGATCCAGATCGATATCCGGATTCAGGATCAAGTGCAGCGCCCCGGTGGAATGCTCGATCGCCAGATTGTGGCCACGCCCGTAACCGACGTTGCCATGCCCCGTCAATATTCGGCATGCCACACCTTGCGCGCCGAGCCGGTCGACCGCCCCCGAAATGTCGCAGAGTCCGCCGTTGTCGACCAGGAACAGCTCGACGGGGTATTCAGGTGAAACCACCCGCAGGTTCTCGCACGCTGCGCCGAGGCTGTCGAGCGTCTGCCGCAGCTGCGCGATATCGGGGCGGTATACGACCAGGGAAATGGAGAGACCATCGACGTCATCGGACTGACGTTGTGGGGCGCTTATGACATTCATCCGGAGTTCGGCTAAGCGCTTGACTGCAGCAAGCGCGATGGGTTGGCTAGCCCGTCTGGGAGACAGCGGGCTTACTCATTTGTCAGGCGTGCAGGGAATGCCTGCCGCGTGCTCTCGATACGGGTGCAATTCTAACTGGTCGCACCCTTGCCGGACGCGCCCGTCCCGGAACGCCGTGCAATGCCGTTGCCCTCACCCCGTGCCGGCCCGGCGCGTTCGCGCCCTGATCGGCGACCCAGGCGAGCCACGGCCGGACCGGCTTCGGCACGAGATACGCGCCCCTTCCAGGGCGCGCCTCACTCGCGGTGCCGAATACCGCATCTCATAAACACCAGGAGGCCTGAGCATGTCAATCCCCCGCCGGACGCCCAGTTGTTAAAAGATGTGAAAACATTAACATCTATTGCGCGTCATCGGCATTCCGGCGATGATACTTGGTTTCCATGGGCGAGCCGTCGTCAGTCGGTACCGGTCCGGTCTCAACCCAGCGTCGCCAAGCGCCGTCGATCAAGGCGGGGAGCGCTTCAGCCCAGGGCTGGACGGATGGCCTGCATTAGAATACGTTGCGGGCGATGGCACTTTATTTGCCCGATCGCTCAGGATTGAAGTCGGGAGCACATTGAAACGTCGCGGCCAACTGGATTGCCGCCTTTTTCAGACTCACGACACCCCGCAACAATGGCTGCGCCACGTGGGCGAGGGGTTGGGGGCTCCATCACCGATCCGAATGCAACGACACGCAACTTGATGAATCCGAACTCGAAGCACCCGGCATCGCCGATGGCGATCGCCCGTAGCATTTACCGTAATCGCGGACTGATTCTGCAAATGACTCAACGCGAGGTCGTCGGGCGCTATCGCGGGTCAGCAATGGGTCTTGCGTGGTCGTTCTTCAATCCCGTGCTGATGCTCGTCGTCTACACCTTCTTCTTCTCCGTCATCTTCAAGTCGCGATGGGGTACCACGAGCGACGACAAGGCAAGCTTCGCGATCGTCCTGTTCGTCGGCCTGATCCTCCACAGCCTGCTGGCGGAGTGCATCAACCGGGCGCCGACGTTGATCCTCGCAAACGTCAACTACGTCAAGAAGGTTATTTTCCCGCTCGAGATACTGCCGGTGGTCGCGCTCGCGTCGGCGCTGTTCCACAGCGCGATCAGCCTGCTGGTCCTGATCATCGCCGAGTGCATCCTTATCCACTCGCTGCCCTGGACCGCCATCCTGTTCCCCGTCGTCATGCTGCCTCTGATCGTCGGCTCACTGGGGCTCGCATGGTTTCTGTCGGCTCTGGGCGTCTACATTCGAGACATTTCGCAGATTACCGGCGTCATCACGTCAGTGCTGATGTTCCTGTCGCCGGTTTTCTACCCTGTGTCGAATCTGCCGCCACAGTATCGGTACTGGATCGAACTCAACCCCCTTACGTTCATCATCGAAGAGGGACGCAACACGCTGATCTTCGGGCACACCCCCGACTGGACGAACTGGCTAACCTGCATGATCGCATCCCTGCTTCTCGCGTGGTTCGGATTCTGGTGGTTCCAGCGGACCCGAAAGGGATTCGCAGACGTCCTGTAATCCATGCCAGCGCGCTCGCACGCCGCCTTGCATCAGTGGCAGTTGCCGTGCACGCGGATAGATCGCCGATTGATCGGATCATGACGCGATAGAGCAATCACCGGAGATATTCTGCACATGTCGACGCAGCCCCAAATAGTTCCCACCATCCTGTGTGGCGGCGCAGGTTCTCGCCTGTGGCCCGTTTCGCGCGAATCCCATCCGAAGCCGTTCATCCGCCTCGAAGATGGCGAGAGCCTGCTGCAAAAGGCATTCAAGCGCGGCGCCCAGCTTCCGGGCGTCACCGAAGTCGTGACCGTCACGAACCGCGAGTTGTACTTCAAGACAAGCGACGAATTCAGCACCGTCAATACCGGGCATCTGTCGACGTCGTTCATCCTCGAGCCGTTCGGACGCAATACGGCCGTCGCGATCGCCGCCGCCGCGCTGCGTGTTGCCGCAACGCTCGGCGAAAATGCCATCCTGCTGGTGCTTCCCGCGGACCACCTCGTGACGGACGATGCCGCCTTCGCGACCGCCGTCCAGGAAGCTGCCGCCTTGGCGCTCAAGGGTGCGCTGGTCACCTTCGGCATCACGCCGACGTTTGCGGAAACCGCATACGGATACATCGAGGCAGACGGCACGCGGGTCAAGCGATTCGTGGAAAAACCGACGGTGGATGTGGCCAGGCAATACGTCGAGTCGGGATCGTTCCTGTGGAACTCCGGCATGTTCTGCTTTACCGCCGCATTCCTGCTGGCGGAAATGGCAAAACATTGCCCCGACGTGCTCGAAGCCACGCGTGCATGCATCGCGCAGTCTCGTCAGTCGGAAGGCGGTGGCGTTTCATTGGTCGAACTGAATGGTGACCAGCTCAATCGCACGCCCGATATTTCGATCGACTACGCGCTGATGGAGCGCTCCGACAAGGTTGCGGTAGTGCGCTGCGATATCGGCTGGAGCGATATCGGTTCGTGGAATGCGCTCGGCGACCTGTTGAAGCCGGACGACCACGGCAATCGTGTGGACGGCGAAGCGCTGCTCCACGATGTCAGCAATTGCTACATCCGTAGCGACAACCGGCTGGTCGGTGCCGTAGGCGTCAAGGACCTCCTGGTCGTCGACACCCCCGACGCGCTCCTCATTGCCGATCGCAATCGCGCGCAAGACGTTCGGCACGTCTACGCGGCCCTCAAGTCGCAAGGCCACGAAACCTTCCGGGTACATCGAACGGTAGGCCGTCCGTGGGGCATGTATACGGTTCTCGAAGAAAGCACCCGCTTCAAGATCAAGCGAATCGAGGTCAAACCGGGCGCAAGCCTCAGCCTGCAATTGCATCATCATCGCAGCGAACACTGGATCGTGGTGAGCGGCATGGCCCTCGTCGTCAACAACGATGAGGAGTTTTACCTGCGCACCAATGAATCGACCTATATCCCGGCCGGACACAAGCACCGTCTGACCAATCCGGGCGTCGTCGACCTCGTGATGATCGAAGTCCAGAGCGGCGACTACCTCGGCGAAGACGACATCGTCCGCTTCGACGACAACTACGGTCGAAGCTAGCCCTCTGCCATCGCGCAAAGGCGGTTGCAGTCGTCGTCCTTTCCGGCGCGCGACGACAACAACTGCCTGAATAACCGCTCCCTCACATCATGACCAATGCAAGCTTCCGAGGCCGCATGAAAAGCAGGATCAAGGCCCGCCTGCTAGCGTCGTCGACGTATTTTTTCCTGGCCGCGCTCAAGTACTACATCGGCAACAACTTCATTGCGCGCATGCCGATTGAAAGAGTCCGCAACTTCTACTATCGACGCGTGCTGGGTGTCGTCATCGGCCAACGAACGCACGTCAGCATGCGGCAGTTCTTCACCGGGTACCACACACGCTGCAACGTACGCATCGGCGACAACTGCGTGCTCAATCGTGAGATCTACCTGGACGGTCGCACGGGCATCGAGATCGGAAACAACGTCAACATCTCGTTCCAGTGCTGCCTTCTCAGCCTGCATCACGATCACAACCACCCTGGTTTCATGTCGATCGGCGGCACCGTGACCATCCACGATCACGCATGGCTGGGCGCGCGCGCCATTATCCTGCCAGGCGTAACGATCGGCAAAGGCGCGGTCGTCGCGGCCGGCGCGGTCGTCACGAAGGACGTCCCGGATTTCACCGTGGTCGGTGGCGTGCCTGCAAAAATCATCGGCCAACGCAATCCCGACATTGCCTATCTGACCGACTTTTCCCCTTTCTTCGACACCGACGTGTTTGACGAATCCCGTGGCTAATATGCAGAAAAAGAGCATCCTCGTTTTTACGCTGTCCCCGCCGCTTCCTGCCAGCGCGGGTGGCCCGATCTACGTGATGAATACGCTCGCGCCGCTGGTCGACGAGTACGATTTCCATCTGTTCACCATCGGTGGAGACGAGGAAAAGAAGAAGATCGAGGAAAATCGTTCACTATATGAACGACATTTCAAATCGGTCCACGTGGAGCCGCGGGCGGCCATGCCTGCCGACATGGGTACGCCCGGACGAGCGTGGCATTCACTGGTCCACTGCTTCCATGGGCTGCCGTTCATGGATGCGAGCTACTTCAGCCCTGCGGCAATTCGCAGTGCCCGCCGGATCGTCGAGGAAAAGAAGATCGACATGCTTGAGGTGCACAGCAGTCATCTGGCCTTTTTCCGCAAGTTCTTCCCGGCCTTGCCGGCCGTCCTGGTCAGTCACAACATCGAATCCGACCTCTTCCCGTTCTGGATCCCGGCGCAGCTGACGGGCTGGAAAAAAGCAGCGGTCGCGCGCATCGCCGAGATCAGCCGCCGCAACGCCCGACGCGTCGAAATCGACAACGTCTGGCGCTTCGACGCCATGACGTTCATTTCACGCGAAGACATGGATCGCGTGAAGGCGCCCGTGGAAAAACACTATCTGCCGCTGTGCTTCCCGATCAAGGACACCGACTACCGAGCGAAGCCGACCAACGAGGTCAACCTGCTCTGGATGGGTGGCTTCTGGTGGTATCCGAATGCGGAAGGCGTTGCGTGGTTTGTCCGCGACATTCTCCCACTGGTACGCGACAGGCTCGAGACGCACAACATCAAGCTCCATTTCACCGGAGGCAACCCGCCGGACGATCTCAAGGCGCTGCACGACGGACGACACATCTTCGTTCACGGCTTCGTGCCGTCGCTCGACCCGATTCTGGCGGATGCACATCTACTGTTTGTTCCGCTGCTTTCAGGCGGCGGCGTGCGCGTCAAGATCCTGGAAGCGATGAGCAACGGCATTCCGGTCCTCAGCACGGCAAAGGGCTGCGAGGGGCTGGGCGCCGTCAACCGTCGGGATATCGTCATTTGCGATACGGCGGCTGAATTTGCCGACGCAATCATCGAGCTCGCCCAGAATCGCGAGATGCTGGCGACGCTGTCCACGAACGCCCGTCAGCTCCTGAAGGACAAGTATGATCTCGATGCGTGCGTCCGCACCAAACGGGACCTCTACAATAGGCTGATGCATTCGCGGTAACCGAACGAATGCCGACCTCGCCGTGCCACCGCGGTGGCCGCGAGGCAAGTCGGCATCCGACCCCTGGGTCCACTGTGCGATCGTCTTTTTTCCGCCTGCGCTGAACACGTGAAAGCTAACTCGCTCCCTCTCATGCAAACTCGCGAGCCTGAACCTACAAGCCAAACGGAACAGCTGCTCGTCAACGTCGAGCACCTCTCCAAGTGCTTCCGTATCTACGACAAACCGGCGGACCGGCTGCGGCACTCGCTCGCGACTCGCATCAAGCTCCCTGGGAGCAATTCCCGGCAATACGGTCGCGATTTCTGGGCGCTGCACGACGTCTCTTTCCCCGTCCGGCGGGGAGAGACCATTGGAATCATCGGCAGAAACGGTTCCGGAAAGTCGACATTGCTGCAAATCATTGCCGGCACGCTGTCGCCGAGCGACGGCTCGGTCACGGTCAACGGCCGGATCTCCGCACTGCTGGAACTCGGCGCCGGGTTCAATCCGGAATTCAGCGGCCGCGAGAACGTGATGCTGTCTGCCCGAATCATGGGCATCACGTCGGAAGAAATCCGCGCGCGTTTTCACGAAATCGAAGCGTTCGCCGACATCGGCGAATTCATCGACCAGCCCGTCAAGACCTACTCGTCGGGCATGTACGTCCGGCTCGCATTCGCGGTAGCCATTCACGTCTCCCCCGATATCCTGGTGGTCGACGAGGCGCTTGCGGTCGGCGATACCGCGTTTCAGACCAAATGCCTGACGCGGATCCGGAAGATGCAGAAGGAAGGCGTCACGATCCTGCTGGTAACACACTCCACCAACACCCTCGTCGAGTACTGCGACCGGGCCATCTACCTGAAGCGGGGCCGGCTGGTAAAGGATGGTCCGTGCCGCGACGTGGTCAAGCTCTATGCGAACGACCTCGTCGACGAAGAAGGCGGGAGCGCGATCGACATCGAGGTGCCGACACAGCACACCGACACCGATTCCCCCGCCAGCCCGGCGGTAAGCGATGCCATGACGGCCATGTCGGACCGGACGTCGATTCTCGACGTGAAGATCGAGGATGCGAACGGCAAGGAACGCACGACCTTCTCGTTCAATGAAGCGTTCCGCGTCGTCGTATCGATCAGCGTGTCCGAGCCGAACCCGAAGCCTTGCTTCGGACTTCAGATCAAAAGCATCGACGATATCGTGCTGTGGAGCGCGACCACCCAGCACATGAATATTGCGCTCCCGCCCCTGTCCGCCGGAACGTACCAGTTCACCTGGAAGATGCGCGCGAGCTTCTCCGGCAACCGCTATGTGCTGGCGGTCGGCGTCGGCGATATCGCCTCCGGCGAATACAAACGGCACGCGCGCCTGCCCTATGGTGGCCACATCGACGTGCTTCCGGAAAACAACAGTGGATCGGGGTGGCTCGCGCCGTGTCCGGTATTCGAGTTCGAATGATGACGGAGAACGACACCATGCAAGCGCGCAGCATCAAGGTCGTCGCGGTCGGCTATTACGGCGCACCCAACGTCGGTGACGAATTGTTGCTGGGCCTGCTCGCTCGCCAGGTTCGGGAGCGCGGCGGCGAGCTCGTCGCACTGAGCATCAACCCCGAATATACGACGCATGCCCACGGCATCGCCGCCGTCGACTATTTCAATCTCGGTGCCGTCGGCCGCGCGCTGTCCGACGCCGATCTGCTGGTATTCGGCGGTGGCGGCATCTTTCAGGATCATCATCCGTTCAACGTCGAGGCACTTTACGACCCGACCCAAAACGATATCGCGGGCTATGCGCGGATTTTTTACATGGCTCGACAGTTCGGGGTCCGCACGGTCATCTGGGCACACGGTGTCGGACCGCTGGTCAACCCGGCCGGCCGCGACATCACGCGCGACGTGTTCACGCATGCAGATCACGTTTCGCTGCGCGATACCGACTCCGAGGCGCTTCTGCACGATATCGGCGTACGTCGGGACATTCCCGTCGGCGCCGATCCGGGCTGGGCATTCGTCAGCCGCCCGCCCGCCGAAGTCCACATTTCCGGCAAGCTCGCCCCATTGGGGACAAAGAAGAAGCTGGCGGTCATCGCCCGATCGTGGGAGTTCAACCGGAACTGGGAAGGAAAACTCGTCGCCGCGTTGAACGAAGCGCTGGACGACAGCTGGTCGATCGTGTGGCTCGGCTTTCAATGGAGCGTCGGCGACCAGGAGCGTCTCACCGATCGATCCTTTCTCGAGCACCTCAAGCTCGCGGTGTCGCCCCATATCGAAAGCGTCATCATTGACCGGATCACGCCCGACGAGGCATTCGCGGTCATCGGCGAGTGTGACGCCGCGTTCTCGATGCGCCTGCACGGAAGCATCCTCGCACTCGGAAAATCGATCCCGGTCGCGGCGCTGGAATATGACGCCAAGATGGCGCGTGCGCACGATATGGCGGGCCTGCCGGCGTCGCTGCGCCTTCAGCTGAACGACGACGCGGCGGACTTCACCGCCGCAGTGCGCAGGCTGACACATCCGGATGGCGCGCCCTGGATCATCGCGCAGGAAAAGCTCGACGCGCTAAACGCTTCGGCCTGCGTACATTCGACCGTACTGGACGACGCTTTTGCGGCCGTTCGCTCCGCGTCGGGCGGAGCCCCGCGTCGCTGGAGCAGCCAGCAGCTGGACTGGATGAGCACATGGCTCGAGCAGCTCATCTGGCAAAAGAATGGCGCCGCTCGCATGAGCGAGAAGGCGCTCGACCTGCTGCGCTACCGCGATTCACAACTCGCCGAGAAAGACGCACGGGTCGGCCAGCTTGAGACGGAACTCGGGAAAACAGTGGGTTTGCTGCACTTCCGCGACGCACAGCTTGCGCAACAGGAAGAACAGGTCGCCGAGCTTCAGAACAGACTGGAACTGGCGAACCATAAACTGCTCGCGGCGGAAGCGTTCGTCAAGCACGCGTCACAGATGCATGCCGCACAAACGACGACGCTCAAGGACTCCGCTCGAAAAGTCGCGGAGGAACAAGCTGATAAAATTTCAAGCCTGAAGGCAACGATCCGGCAATTCGAGCAGGGTCACGCCGAATCCGAAGCACTCACGCAACCCAATGTGGCCGCAGCCGCAATTCACTCCACTTCGGGATCCTCTATGCTTTTTCGCCGGTACATGTCCGCCCCTCTCACCTACATGAGCCGTGCCGCCTATATTCTGCGCAATGGCGGCGTACGCGCGCTCGTGTCTGCTGCACGACGCCATTACCGGTATCAGCAAGCACAGCAGCAGATCCAGCAGGCCGCCATCGAAGTGGCAAGCGGCACTCCGACTGCGGAAGATCAACGCCTCTCGTTCCGCGCAGCAGCCAAGCTGCAACGCGAAGAAATCATCGTCATCGCCGCTCACGCCTACGATTGGGCGGGTTCCGGGCATCGCTATGCACAACTGACCACGACGGCGCTCGCCGCGGGCCATCGCGTTGTCTATCTGGTCGTGCCTCCGGATACGGGATCGACGCCCGCGCCGCTCACGCCCCGCATTCCCGGATTGATTCACGAATATATCGATCCGACGAAGATCGAGGACATTTTCGGTCAGGTATCGGAAAGCGCGAAATTGATCATCGGCGTGCCCGACTCCCGGGTCACACCCTTTTTCGAGTTCGCGCGCAATCGCGGGCTCGAAACGATCCTCGACGTCGCACAGGACTGGAGCCACGATGGCCAGGCCATGCGCATCCTCGAGTCGATCGCCGTCGATGCCGATCGATGCACTGTCGGCATGCCGGCACTTGCAGACACCCTCCCGCAGCGTGCCCGGGAAAAAATCGAGCTGCTGCCCGGTGCCGCGGTTCATACGGTCTTCGACGTCTACAAGCAGTACAACCGTCCGGGCGACATGCCGTCCAAGCGCCGCAGCGTCGCACTGTTCTACTCGGTCGACGGACTCGACTCGGTGGATTACCAGTGGTTCAAGGAAACCGCGGAGCGCAACGCCAACGTCACGTTCTGCGTGATCGCCGATGGGCAATTGACGCCGGGCCTGCCGGATAACGTCGTCATGCTTGGCATGCGGCACACGAGCGAAGTGCCGGCCTACATCGCCCATGCGGATTTCATGTTCTTCCCGCTTGCGGCGCGGAGCCTGCGCTACGCCGACTCCACCGCAGGTATTTATGCGGCGCTGCTTCAGCGCAAACCGGTCGTGTGTTCGATGGAACTTGGCGTGACAGCCACCCCGCTGCTGCACGTTCGCACGGACCTTGCGTCGTTCGCGGCGCAATGCGGCGCACTTGCTGCGGCAGAACCCGTCACACAAAACGACGACATCTTCGTTGCGGGCAACAGCTGGCTCGGCCGCATCGAGCAGCTGTGCCCGCCGCAGCCCCGGCATGACGTCAGTGTCGTTATCCTGATCCACAACAACGCGGGCATCATCGCACGCTGCCTGCAGACCCTCCTCCAGCACGCTGCGCCGTACATAGCGGAAGTGATTGTCGTCGACAATGCAAGTTCCGATGGTGGCGCAGAACTCGTCGAGCGCGAATTTCCCAACGTCAGGCTGGTCCGCAACCCGGAGAATGGCTGCTCGTCGGGACGTAATCTCGGCGTTCAGCACAGCACGGGCAAGTACATCGTCTTCTTCGACAGCGATCAGTGGTTTGTGGGCGCGTCGGGTTTCGAAGAAGCGCTGCACGTCCTGGAAAACGACGCGAGTGTCGGCGTCATCGGATGGAATGCAGGCTGGTTCGACGCCACGCGCACCGATCTCGGCGGCATGATTGCCGACTATTGTCCGAATCGGGCGATGAACGCGGCGGCAATCCGCGACGGCTATCGTGCCGACATCGGCTTCCTCGGCACCAGCGGCTTCTTCATGCGTCGGCGCACGTTCGATGCGACGCAAGGATTCGATACCTTCTACGACCCGACCTGCTTTGAAGATACGGACCTGTGCTTCCAGGTCAAGGCACTCGGAATGAAGGTCACTTACCGGGATTTGTCCGGAATCCGCCATCAGCCCCATCAAACGACCGGCGCCGACAGCGGCAGCGAGGCCTATCGCAAGCTATTCCTTCGAAACGCGAACTATTTCAAGGAGAAGTGGCGCGATTACCCGCATTTCTATCTGGACTACATCGATTGATTCGAAGCGACAGCATGTCTAGAACCATACTGTGCGTCGTAGGCACGCGACCGGAGGCCATCAAGATGGCGCCGGTCATCCTGCGTTTGCGAGCGGATCCGGGATTCAAGGTGCACGTGCTCGCGACCGCGCAACACCGCGATCTGCTCGACCAGATCCTGACCTGTTTCGATATCAAACCGGATGTCGATCTCGACATCATGCGTCCGAATCAGGGGCTTGCCAGCCTGACGTCGCGTCTGCTTGACGGCATCGATGCCGTGCTCGTGGACAAGCGTCCCGATCTCGTACTGGGGCAAGGCGACACCACGACGGTCATGGCCACGGCGCTTGCATGCTTCTATCGGCATATACCGTTCGGTCATATTGAAGCGGGCCTGCGTACCCGCGACCTCCGCAATCCGTTTCCTGAAGAGATGAACCGCGTTTTCGCGGGGCGCCTTGCAAGGCTGCATTTCGCGCCGACAGCGAGTTCGCGCGACAACCTCTTGCATGAAAACATCCCCAGCGACCAGATCTGGGTGACCGGGAACACCGTCATCGACGCGCTTCACACTGTCTTGCGGACACATCCGTCCTGCGGCGTCGATATCGACGACACGAAGCGGCTGATTCTAGTCACCGCGCATCGCCGGGAGAATTTTGGCGCTCCGCTCGAACGGATCTGCCATGCCATTCGCCAGATTGTCGACGCCAACGACGACGTCGAGGTGCTGTTTCCCGTCCATCCCAATCCGCACGTCCAGCGTACGACGCGCGAACTGCTGTCGCACCACGCCCGGATCCGACTCTGCCCGCCGCTCGACTATGTGCCGTTCGTCGCCGCCATGCAGCGCTCGTACCTCATCCTCAGCGACTCGGGCGGCGTGCAGGAAGAAGCGCCCGCTCTGGGCAAACCGGTTCTGGTGTTGCGCGACGAGACCGAGCGCCCGGAAGCTGTCGAAGCCGGTGTCGTCAAGCTCGTCGGCACTCAAACCGATACGATCGTCGATACGGTCCAGCTGATGCTCGACAACGCCGACGAGTACAGCAAGGTTGCACGCGGCGTCTCACCCTACGGTGACGGAAAGGCAGCTCAGCGGATTTTCGACGTCATCCGGGAACAATGCGCGTGATCGAACAACTCGTCTATCTGTCGCCGGTGCCATGGAGCAGCTTCGCACAGCGACCTCACAAGTTCGTCGAGTGGTTTCATCAAGAAACCCATGGCCGGGTGCTCTGGATCGATCCGTATCCAACCCGCCTGCCCATGCTTCAAGACTTGCGCCGTCCATCCGGCGAAGGCAAGTCCGACGCGCATACCGCCGCGCCGCCTTGGCTCGACGTCGTCCGCATTCGCAGCCTTCCGCTCGAGCCACTGCCCCTCGGCACCGCGATCAATCGATTCGGATGGCGTGACATCACGCGTCGCGTCACGCAATTCTGCGCCGAGCGCAACACGCTTCTCGCGGTCGGAAAGCCGTCCGCGCTCGCGCTCGACGTGTTACGAGCGGCTCGTCCCGCCCGGTCGCTCTACGACAGGATGGACGACTTCCCGTCGTTCTATCGAGGCGTTTCGCGCTCGGCGATGAAACGCACCGAACTCGCTGTCGCGCGCGAGGTCGACACGGTTTTCGTATCGTCTTCGGGCTTGCGCTCGAGTTGGAGCAGTATTCGGCCTGACGCCAAGCTGGTCCACAACGGGCTCGATCCAGCCGTCCTTCCGGCGTTCCGCGAAAAGACGTCGGATCATACCGGGCCGCATGTACTGGGTTACCTGGGCACCATGGGGCCGTGGTTCGACTGGCAATGGCTCGCTGCGCTTGCGCAATGCTGCCCCGCGGACACGATTCGATTGATCGGGCCGTTATTCCATCCCCCGCAAATCGCGCTGCCCGCGAACGTGCAGATTCTTCCGCCGCTGAAGCACGCCGCCGCTCTCGCCGCGATGTCGGATTTCGACGTCGGCCTGATTCCGTTCCTGCGCAACCCGCTCACGGACGGTGTCGATCCGATCAAGTATTACGAGTACAGAGCGCTTGGATTACCGGTCATCTCGACCCCTTTCGGAGAAATGGCAACGCGGTGCGACGAACCCGGTACATTCCTCTCGAGCGGATCCGAGAACCTGTCTTCAATCGTTGTCGAGGCGCTCGAATACCGGACGACGCCCGACGAGGTATCGCGGATCCGGGGCGCAAACAGCTGGGCCGCCCGTTTCTCGGCAACAGGCATTCTCGGCTAGTGTTCCATCCCTGCTCGATCGCGGTTCGTTTTGGCATGCAAGGCTGACAAGACGGCAAAGCTCGGTGACGGGACCCGCCGCTTGCGCGACTGCCCGTTACCCTGACGCTCCCCGTCAATACCTGGCGATGCAGGGGGCCGACCGCCGGCGGTCCCTTTCAGTCGGCCATGCAGAGGCCCAGCGCATATTCCCAATCGGGCAAGTGCAAGCCGAACGTCTCGGCGAGTTTGCCGTGGGACAAGCGCGAATTCGCCGGACGACTTGCGCGCACCGGAAACTCGCTCGCGGAAATCGGCACCACAGCGGGTGCGTCGTCACCCATCGCGATGCCGAGGATCGCCTTGGCGAAACCGTGCCAGGACGTCTCGCCGGCCGCACTCAGATGATAGGTTCCGGAGCGCGCCTGCCACCACGCCTCATCATGGGCCGCCAGCCCTTTGGAGAGGATGTGCGCAGTCGCGGCTGCAATTGTTTTCGACCAGGTCGGCGCGCCGACCTGATCGGCAACCACACGCAATTCGGGTCGCTCCGCGCCCAGCTTGAGCATCGTGCGCAAGAAATTCCTGCCACGTCGCCCGTATACCCAGCTGGTTCGGAAGGTCAGATACGCGCACCCTGCGTTCTCGATCGCACGCTCGCCCTCGAGCTTGGTCGTCCCATACACGTTCAGCGGATTCACTGCATCGGTCTCGGTATACGCGCCCGCCTTGGTTCCGTCGAACACGTAATCGGTCGAGTAGTGAATCAGCACCGCACCGCTGCGCGCAGCCTCTTCCGCCAGGATCCGCGGCACATCGGCATTTATGCGTCTTGCCGCATCGACGTCGTCCTCGGCGTTGTCAACGGCCGTATAGGCAGCCGGATTCACGATGAAGGCCGGCTGCAACGCCCGCACGACAGCACGGATCCGGTCGAGATCGGACAGATCGAGCATCGAGCGGTCGCACGCCACCACACGGCCGAGCCCCTGCAGCGAGCGCAGCAGCTCAAAACCTACCTGACCCGTGACACCGGTTACGAGGATCGTCGACTCGGAATTCATCACGACCTCACTCAAAAAGATCAGCGTCCATCAACCGCATGCCCGCGGCATCCTTGACGGCCAGCAGCGGCTCGCCATCCAGCGGCCACGCGATCCCGATGTCCGGATCGTTCCAGACAATGCTGCGCTCGTGCTCGGGAAACCAATAATCGGTCGTCTTGTAGAGAAACTGAGCAGACTCGGACACCACAAGGAAGCCATGCGCGAACCCCGGCGGAACCCAAAGCTGCCGATGGTTGTCGGCGGACAGCGTCACGCCGACCCACTTGCCGAAATTGTGCGAACTGCGGCGCACATCGACTGCGACGTCGAACACCTCTCCCTCGACCACACGTACCAGCTTGCCCTGTGTGTGTTCGATCTGGTAGTGCAGCCCGCGCAGCACGCCTTTTGCGGATCGCGAGTGATTGTCCTGCACGAACTCGAAGCCCGGAGCGACGTGCTCCGCAAACTCGCGCGCGTTGAAGCTCTCGTAGAAATACCCGCGCGCGTCGCCGAAGACTTTCGGCTCGATAAGCTTGACTTCGGGCAGTGCCGTTGCCGTTACGTGGATTGCCATGCGACCTGATGGGTGAGTAGGTTCCGGAGATACTGCCCGTAGGCGTTCTTCGCGAGCGGCTGTGCCAGTTTCAGCACCTGCTCCGCGTCGATCCAGTTGCGGCGGTACGCGATCTCTTCGGGACACGCAACCATGAGACCCTGACGCTTCTGCAGCGTCGCGATGAACGTCGCCGCCTCGATCAAGGAATCGTGCGTACCCGTATCGAGCCACGCATAACCGCGCCCCATGAGCTCGACGTCGAGCTGGCCCGCCGCCAGGTAGCGCGAATTGACATCGGTGATCTCGAGCTCGCCGCGCGCCGACGGCTTGATGTCGGCTGCGATGTCGCAAACCTGCCTGTCGTAGAAATACAGCCCCGTGACCGCATAGCTCGAACGCGGCTTTGCCGGCTTCTCTTCAATCGATATCGCGCGGAATTCGCGATCGAACTCGACCACGCCATACCGCTCGGGGTCCTGAACGTGATACGCAAATACGGTCGCGCCCGTATCCTTCGCGTTGGCCCGCTCGAGCTGCTTCGCGAGATCGTGCCCGTAGAAAATGTTGTCGCCGAGGATGAGCGCCGACGGCTCGTTGCCGACGAAGTCCCGGCCGATGACGAACGCTTGCGCGAGCCCGTCCGGCGACGGCTGCGTCGCATACCGGATATTCATCCCCCACTGGCTGCCGTCGCCGAGCATCGACTCGAAGCGCGGGGTGTCCTGCGGCGTCGAGATGATCAGCACGTCCCGGATGCCTGCAATCATCAGCGTCGACAGCGGATAGTAGATCATCGGCTTGTCGTACACCGGCAGCAGCTGCTTCGATACTGCATGCGTGATCGGATAGAGCCGTGTGCCTGAACCGCCGGCGAGAATGATGCCCTTGCGTGCCATCGCCTCTCCTGTCAAACGCGTGCTGCGTAATTGGTCTCGACCCACTTGCGGTATTCGCCCGAAGCCACCTCGTCCGACCACGCCTGGTTGTCGAGATACCAGGCGACCGTCTTCGCGAGGCCGGTTGCGAACGTCTCGGCCGGCTTCCAGCCGAGTTCGCGCTCGAGCTTGCGCGCATCGATCGCGTAACGGCGATCGTGCCCCGGACGATCCTTCACGTACGTAATCTGGTCGCGATACGTGCCTTGCGCCTTGGGTCGAGCATCGTCGAGCAGATCGCACAGCATATGCACGACGTCGAGGTTCGTCATTTCGTTCCAGCCGCCGACGTTGTAGGTCTCACCCGGTGTGCCGCGAGCAAGCACTTCGCGGATCGCGCTGCAGTGATCGCCGACGTACAGCCAGTCGCGTATGTTCTGGCCATCGCCGTAGACCGGCAACGGCTTGCCCGCGAGTGCATTCGCGATCATCAGCGGAATCAGCTTTTCGGGGAACTGGTACGGGCCGTAGTTGTTCGAGCAGTTAGTCGTGAGCGTCGGCAGGCCATACGTATGGTGATACGCACGCACCAGGTGATCGGAGCCCGCCTTCGTTGCCGAGTACGGGCTGTTGGGCGCGTACGGTGTCGTTTCAGAGAACTGCGGATCCGTTGCGGACAGCGAACCAAACACTTCGTCGGTCGACACGTGCAGGAACCGGAAGCCGGCTTGCTCCTCGTCGGGCAACGCGCTCCAGTACTGGCGCGCGGCCTCGAGCAGCGTGAAAGTGCCGACGACGTTGGTCTGAACGAACTCGGCCGGACCGTGAATCGAGCGATCGACGTGACTTTCCGCCGCGAAATGCAGGATCGCGCGCGGCCGGTGTGCGGCCAACAGCGCGTCGAGTGCCGCGCGGTCGCAGATGTCGACGCGGGCGAATACGTGCTTCGGGCTTCCGTTCAGCGATTGCAGCGTGCGAAGGTTGCCTGCATAGGTCAATTTATCGACGTTGAGCACGGCCTCGTCGGATTGACGCAGCCAGTCGATTACGAAATTGGCGCCGATAAAACCCGCGCCGCCCGTCACCAGAATCATGAGGCTCCCTCTCGTCATACATGGCGTGCCTCAAGCGCGAGCCGCCACAAACTCCGGACGCGACGATGACGTGCACGTCCCCCCAAGGCGGGCATTCTAACTGCTGACCGTAACCGTCAAAACCATGAAATGCTAATTTTGTTGAGGGGCCACTGATTATAAGAAGCGGGTTGGGTCAAAATCCACGTCGCTAACAACTTGAAACAGCGCCCCGGCCCCTCCCCCGAAAAAATCCCCATTCAAATCAATACGTTAAAATTCACCGAATACGCTCGCAGTTGCATTGCAGCGATCGCATCCTTTTTCGACCCGCGTCAGGATTTGTAACAACTTGCCTCCCATGACCCGCACCCCCATCGCCATCGGCGACATCCAGGGCTGTCATTCCGCTCTCCAGTCGCTGCTCGACAAGCTGTCCCCACCTGCCGACACCCCGCTCTGGATCGCCGGCGACGTCGTCAACCGCGGGCCCGGCTCCCTCGCCGCCCTGCGCGCCGTTGGCGACCTCGGCCCGCGCGCGACCGTCGTGCTCGGCAATCACGACCTCCACCTGCTTGCGGTCTCCGCCGGCCTGCGCACCGAGCGCCCGGGCGACACCATCGGCGAAATCCTCGACGCCCCCGACGCCGACGCGCTGCTCGACTGGGTCCGCCACCGCCCGTTCGTGCATGCGGAAAACGGAATGCTGCTCGTGCATGCGGGCGTGCTGCCGCAGTGGGACACCACGCTGGTGCTCGAACTCGCCGACGAACTCCAGCGCGCGCTGCGCGCGCCCGACTGGCGCGACACGCTGCAGCAGCTGTACGGCAACGAACCGAATCAATGGAGTCCCAACCTGAAGAAACGCGACCGGATGCGCGTCGCGTTCAACGCATTCACGCGCGTGCGCTTCTGCACGCCCGACGGCGCGATGGAATTCAAGGCGAACGGCGGCCCCGACAGCGCGCCGCCCGGCTACCTGCCGTGGTTCGACGTACCGGGGCGCCGCACGGAGGACGTAACGGTCGTGTTCGGGCACTGGGCCGCGCTCGGCCTGATGCTGCGCGAGAACGTCGTCGCGCTCGATTCGGGATGTGTGTGGGGTAACCAGCTGTCGGCCGTGCGGCTGGCGGCCGATCCGGCGCAGCGCACGGTCACGCAGGTGCAGTGCGAAGCGTGCCGCTCACCGGGCGGAGAGTGACGAGAAACTGATTCGCGGGGCCGGAGGTGGATCGGCCCCAACGCGTCAGCCCTCTCGCCCCGGCACGGGCGCGTCGGCCGCCTCGTTCCCCGCTTCGCCGCCACCGACCTCGGTCGCCGGATACGCATGCTTCGCCAGTTCCGCGAGCGACTCGGCCGACGGCTTGCCGACCTTCTCCTGCAGCGTCGCGAGCGCGGCCGCGATCGCATCGCGCGCCGCGGCGGACGTCGCCCGCCGGTCGCCGCCCGGCGCGATCGGCTCGCACACGTAAAGATGCGCGACGATCGGGCCGCCGCGCAGCACCATGTCGAGCGACTTGCCGAGCGCCAGCTCACCCGTGTAGGCCGGCGCGACCGACTGCCGCCGCTGCGCGTCCTCGTACATCAGGCAGATCGGCTGCACCGCGCAGCCCGCCGATACCGCGGCCTGGAACAGGTTCGCATGGAACGGCAGCAGTTCCTGCCCGTCCGTCGTCGTGCCTTCCGGAAACACGCACATCAGCCCGCCGTTGCGCAGGCGCTCGGCCATTTCGTGCATGACCCGCATCGCCTCGGTGCGCTTCTCGCGCTGCAGGAACACGGTGTCGAGCTTCTCGGCGAGCCAGCCGACGACCGGCCATTGCCGCACCTCGGCCTTCGACACGAACGGCGTCGGCCGCCACGCGTTGATCGTGTAGATGTCGAGCCAGGACACGTGGTTGCCGACCACGAGCGCGCTCGCATCGAGCCGCGCGCCGTCGTTATGGACGACGAGGCGCATCCCGCAGATCCGCAGCAGCTTGAGCGACCAGCGGCGCGTCATCTCGGCACGCCGCGCGGGCGTGACGTGCGAAAAACGCAGCGCGACGATCGCCATGCCGCGCAACAGGTGAAAGACGAGACGCAGCTTGCGATGGGCAATCATGGCGAAGGTTCGGCGTGGTTCAGGGGCGCTCGAACGCGATCTGTCCGGCGACGAGCGTCGTGCGCACGCAGGCGGGCAGTTCGTAGCCGAGGAACGGCGAGTTGTGGCCCTGGCTCTTCAGCGCACGCGGCTCGACGCGCCAGTGTGCGCGCGGGTCGAACACGCACAGGTCGGCCGCGCCGCCTTCGGCGAGGCGGCCGGCCGGCAGCTGCAGCACGTCGGCCGGCGCCGACGTGATGCGGCGCAGCGCCTGCGCGAGCGGCGTACGCGTCTCGTCCGCCCACTTCAGCGTCAGCGACAGCAGCAGCTCGAGCCCCGTCGCGCCCGGCGTCGCTTCGCCGAACGGCAGCAGCTTCTCGTCGTCGTCGACCGGCGTGTGGTCGGAGCAGATCGCGTCGATCGTCCCGTCGGCGAGCGCCACGCGAATCGCTTCGCGATCGCGCTCGCTGCGCAGCGGCGGGTCGAGCCGGAACTGCGAATCGAAGTAGCCGATGTCGACATCGATCAGGTGCACGTGATTCACGCCGACGTCGCACGTCACGGGCAGCCCCTCGGCCTTCGCCGCGCGCACGAGTGCAAGGCCGGCCGCCGACGACAGCCGCGCGAGGTGCACGCGTGCGCCCGTCACGCGCATCAATTCGAAGATCGTGTGCAGCGCGATCGTCTCGGCCGCGACCGGCACGCCGGACAGCCCGAGCCGCGACGCAAGGGCGCCGCTCGCGGCAACGCCGCCACGGCCGATGAATGCGTCCTGCGGGCGCAGCCACGTGGTGTAGCCGTAGGTGCTCGCGTACTGCAGCGCACGCAGCAGCACCTGCGTGTCGCGCACCGGCACGTTGGCATGCGTGAAGCCGACGCAGCCGGACTCGGTCAGCGCGACCATCTCGGTGATCACTTCACCCTTGAGGCCGACCGTCAGCGCGCCGAGCGGATGCACGTTCGCCTGGTGGAGGTTGCGTGCGCGGAACTTGAGCATCTCGACGAGGCCCGGCTCGTCGAGCACGGGGTCGGTATCCGGCGGGCAAACGAGGGTCGTGACGCCGCCCGCGACGGCCGCGGCCATCTCGGACGCGAGCGTCGCCTTGTGCTCGTAGCCCGGCTCGCGCAGCCGCGCGCACAGGTCGACGAGGCCGGGCGCGACGATCAGGCCCGATGCGTCGATGGTCTTCCCGGCGTTGAAACCGGCCGGCGCGGCGGTGCCAGCGTCGGCAATCGCGGCGATCTTGCCGTCCGCGACGAAAACGTCGGCCTGCCGTTCGGTGCCGGCGACCGGGTCGATCAGCGTGCCGCCTTTGATATGAATCTTCATGCGCTGTCTGTGAATGCGTTGAATGCGTTGAGTGCCTGGATCAGGATGCGCGAAAGCGGGCTCAGTCGCTGTTGCCGGCGACGATGCCCATCACCGCCATCCGCACGGCGATGCCGAACGTGACCTGGTTGAGGATCACCGACTGCGGGCCGTCGGCGACCTGCGAGTCGATCTCGACGCCGCGGTTCATCGGGCCGGGGTGCATCACGATCGCGTCGGGCGCGGCGAGCGCGAGGCGCTCGGGCGTCAGGCCCCAGGTCTTGAAGTACTCCTGCGCCGACGGCAGCAGCGCGCCGCTCATCCGCTCGTTCTGCAGGCGCAGCATGATGATCACGTCGACGCCCTTCAACCCTTCGTCGAGGTTGTGGAACACCTTCACGCCCATCTGCTCGAGGCCGCCCGGCAGCAGCGTGCGCGGGCCGATCGCGCGCACTTCCGGCACGCCGAGCGTGGTGAGCGCGTGGATGTCGGAGCGCGCGACGCGCGAATGCAGGATGTCGCCGACGATCGCCACGCGCAGCTTCGTGAAGTCGCGCTTGTAGTGACGGATCGTGTACATGTCGAGCAGGCCCTGCGTCGGGTGCGCATGACGGCCGTCGCCTGCGTTGATCACGTGCACGTGCGGTGCGCAGTGTTCGGCGATCAGGTACGGCGCGCCGCTCGACGCGTGACGCACGACGAACAGGTCGGCATGCATCGCCGACAGGTTGTTGATCGTGTCGAGCAGTGATTCGCCCTTGCTCGTCGACGACGCATTGATGTTCAGGTTCAGCACGTCGGCCGACAGGCGCGTCGCGGCGATCTCGAAGGTCGTGCGGGTACGCGTCGAGTTCTCGAAGAACAGGTTGAACACGGACTTGCCGCGCAGCAGCGGCACCTTCTTCACTTCACGGTCCGTCACGCTGACGAACTGCTCGGCCGTATCGAGGATGTGATTGACGATCGAGCGCGGCAGGCCCTCGATCGACAGCAGGTGCTTCAGCTCGCCGTTTTTCGTGAGCTGCGGATTGCCCTTCAGGAAGCCGTAGCGGAACCGGTCGGGGCTCGCGGCCGCAGCGGGATTGCCGGTGCGGCCAGTGGTGTCGGTGGTCATGGTGTGCGTGATTCCAACTATGCAAACGGGCCGCGGTGCAAACCAGCGGCCCGGGATACGGTTCGCGTGCCGCTCAGGCGCCGTGCGCCTCGACGCGCAGCGTGAACTGCGCGTCGTCGCGCGCGAGCACGAGCGTCGCGCCGGCCGGCACGTCCAGCGTGCCGCCCGCGAAGCGCGCGGCGACCGGCAGCTCGCGGCCGCCGCGATCGGCGAGCACTGCAAGCTCGACCGCGGCCGGACGGCCGTAGTCGAACAGCTCGTTGAGCGCCGCGCGCACGGTGCGCCCGGTATACAACACGTCGTCGACGAGCACGATGCGTGCGCCGTCGACTTCGAACGGCAGCGACGTCGGGCTGGCCTGGCTGTGCAGCCCCTTTTTCGCGTAATCGTCGCGGTGCAGCGCGACGTTCACGACGCCGAACGCCGGCGCGCCGAGATCGCGCGCGAGGCGCTCGGCGAGCCATGCGCCGCCGCTGTGAATGCCGGCGAGCCGCGGGCCGCCCGGTTCGGCGAACGCCGTGCCGTACGCGGCGCGGATCTGGTCGAGCAGGACGCGGTAAAGCGCCTCGGCGTCAATGGTGCTCATGGTCGGACAATTGATCGAGATACTGTTGAAGGATGACGCGCGCGGCCTCGGCATCGAGCATCTCGGCCCGGGCACGGCCGCGCACGTTGCGCTCGCGCAGCCCGGCCTCGGCCTCGACCGACGAATAACGCTCGTCGACCCAGGTGACGGGCAGCCCGAAGCGGCCGTTCAGCTGGTTGCCGAAGCGCTTCGCCTGCTGCGTCATGTCGTGCGGCGTGCCGTCCGGATGCATCGGCAGGCCGACGACGAGCGCGTCCGGCCGCCATTCGGCCAGCAGGTCGCCGACCGCCTTGAAGCGGTGTTCGCGGTTCAGGTTCTGGATCACGACGAGCGCACGGGCCGAGCGCGTCAGCGCATTGCCGATCGCGACCCCGATACGTTTTTCGCCGTAGTCGAACGCGAGCAGCGTCGCATCGCGCGCGCTCGCGCCACTCATGCGTGCCCTGCTTCGCCGGACAGCATCGACGAACTGACGCCGAGCAGGCCGAGCGCGGCTTCGAAGCGCTCTTCGGCCGGCGTGTCGAACACGATGCGCGGATCGGCGGCCACGGTCAGCCAGCCGTTGCGGGAAATTTCTTCCTCGAGCTGCCCGGCCCCCCAGCCCGCATGGCCGAGCGTCAGCAGGAAGCGTTTCGGGCCGTTGCCCGTCGCGACCGCCTCGAGCACGTCCTTCGACGTGGTCATCTCCAGCCCGCCCTCGACGGACATCGACGAGTTGTAGCTCGCGCCCTCCACCGGCTCGTGCAGCACGAAACCGCGCTCGGTCTGGACCGGGCCGCCGAAATACACCGGGATGTGCAGCAGCGGCTCGATGTCGAGCTTCAGGTCGATGCGGTTGAACAGCGATTCGAGGTCGATGTCGGTAGGACGATTGATGACGAGGCCGAGCGCACCGCGCTCGCTGTGATCGCAAAGATAGACCACCGTTCCTGAAAACGTCGGATCCGCCATGTTCGGCATGGCGATCAGGAACTGGTTGGTGAGATTGATGCGATCGGAAGGCTTTGACATGGTTTGAATTTTAGCAAAGACGCCGCGGCCTGACCGGGCCGCGATCAACAAGCAACGCCGCGCCGCGCTGGCAACGGCGCGCGCGGATCACACGGCACTCTAACACGCGCGCGGGCGCTGTCGGCAGCGTGTTGCAGGCCCGCGCGGCAAGGGCCGCCGCCGCGTGTTCGCCCCCCTGCTCGTCCCCTTGTTCGTCAGGCCCGTCCGAGCGCCGCGCCGAGCGCGCCGGACGCCGCGGTGAGGTCCGGCGGCGCCACGCCGGCGGCGATCTTCAGCAGCGCCGCGCGCAGCATGTCGGACGCGTGGCCGTGCGCATCGAGGCCGCCGTCGGCGAGCGGCACGCCGTGCGCCGCACGCCGCCACGCCAGGCCCAGCGTGTCGGCGAGGAGCGCCGCATGGCCGAGCCCGAGCGCGCATGCGGCCGTACCGACCCGGTAGGCCGCGCCGGACGCGTGCCATGCGGCCCCCGCGTCGGCCGCGGCCGGATCGGCGGCGAGGTCGGCCATCGACGCATCGGCCGTCTGCAGGAAATCCTCATAGGCGTGCGCATTGACCGTCACGACGCCGAGCGCGCGGGTCGGCGCGGCGGCAACCGCATCGTGCTCGGCCCGGGCGGCATCGGCCTCCCACAGCGCCTCCGATGCGGGCGTGCCGGCGACGTGCCAGTCGACCGTCAGCCCGTAGTCGTGCAGCACGTCGACGAGTGCGACATCCTCGGCTGCGGCGCCGAACAGCGCGAAATCGCGCCACAGCAGCGCCACCGTCTCGCGCACGAGTTCCGGCGGCGCACTGCGCCGGCCCTGCGCGTGCTCGCCGAGCAGCAGGTTCGTCCGCGCGAGAAAGCGCTTCAGCTCCGGCGCGCCGCTGGCGCGCAGCGCGCGCACGCACGCGGCCGCGAGCCGCCAGAAATCGTAGGGATCGTCGCCCGCGAGCGCCGCCAGCATCGCGTCGAGTTCGGCGAGTGCCGCATCGGGCGCGCCGTGTTCCGCGCGCAGCACGCCAAGCAGCGCCTGTTCGTAGCGGGCACGAATCCGGGTCGCAAACGCATCGGGCAACGCGCGCAGCGTGGCCGGCGGCACCGCGCGGCCGACGAGCGCGAGCGCGTCGAGCGGCGCGCTCGCGCGCAGGTCGGCGGCGCTTTGCGCGCGCAACGCACGGAAATGCTCGAAGAGAACGGGCGAGCACGCGAGCTCGCGCAGGTTGTGACGGCCAACGGCCGCGCGGAAATCGCGCAGGGCGACCCGCCAGCCGGCCGAAGTCGGCTCGACGGCGACGAGCGGCACGGCGGCCGACAACTGCCCCGCGAATCGCGCGGCCGGCAGCCAGCCGGCTTCCGCCAGCACGGCCGCCGCGGCGGACAGCGGCGCGGCCGCGTCGTCGCGACGCTCGAATGCGTCGGCAGCCGCCGCAAGCCACGCGTCGGCCGCGCGCACGGCCCCGCCGCGCGGGTTGGGCAATGCGTCAGGGTGGGGAACGTTCGCCGGTTCGGGCCTCATGCACACGCGCGCCTGTCATCGTCAAGTCGCTCGCGCAGGCCTCGGCGCGCGAGCGCCGGGCCGATGCGAGGCCTGAGCGGTGTGCCGTGGGCCGAGGGTCCGGTCAGATCTGGACCATCTCGAAGTCTTCCTTGCGGGCGCCGCATTCAGGACACGTCCAGTTGATCGGGACGTCTTCCCAGCGCGTGCCCGGGGCAATGCCCTCTTCGGGCAGCCCGGCTTCTTCGTCATAAATCCAGCCACAAATCAGGCACATCCAGCTCTTGTATTCCATCTTAAGCCGCGTCGGGAAAGTCGGTAAATTCGGGAGCCATGATGGTACCGTGTCGGGGCCGGACTGCCTAGCAATCGCGCTCGAGTAAGGCGACTACGTTGCGCTGCGCTAAAAAATCCGTCGTGCGGGCCGGATTCCGCCGCATAATGGCTGAAAAGTGCGGCCTGCCGGGCAACACAGGGCCGAAAACGCCCATTTCGCCTCGCCGTCCGCATGTCCGTCGCTTTCCCGTTTTTCTCTTGCCCCATTTTTACATGTCCAGCAACGCCCCTCCGATCGTCCTCACCTTCGGCCTGTCCGATCCCACCGGCGGCTCCGGCCTCCAAGCCGATCTGATGACCCTGGCGAGCATGGGCTGTCACGGCGTGTCCGTCCTGACGGGCTACACGGTGCGCGACTCGGCCGCCTGCGACGAAGTCACCGGTCTCGATCCCGACGTGGTCGCCGCCCAGGCGCGCATGCTGCTCGAAGACATGCCGGTTGCCGCGTTCAAGATCGGCGCGGCGACGCGTGCGGAAGTCGTGAGCGCGATCGCCGAGGTCGTCGCCGACTACGACGGCGTGCCGCTCGTGCTCGCGCCGGACTTCACGCTCGACGACGAACACGTGCTCGCCGCCGACGACCTGCGCGAATCGATCGCCGATCTTCTGGCGCCGCAAACCACGCTGCTGGTTGCCGACTACGCGACGCTGATCGCGCTCGCGCAGCCGGACGGCGACGCCGAGGCGCCGAATCTCGACGCGGCCGTGTCGCACCTGCTGTCGCAGGGCTGCGAGTACATCCTGTCGTCCGAGACCGGCTCGCATCGGCTCGTCAACACGCTGTACGGCGAAGAAGGCCAGCTGCGCGAGGACATGTGGGATCGTTCGCCGCATCGGCTGATGGGCATCACCGACACGCTGGGCGCGGCCATCGCGGCACTGCTCGCGAACGGCCAGGAGCCGCCCGAAGCGGTTCGTGAGGCGCAGGAATACCTATACCAGGCCGTGCGTGACGCGTTCCGGCCCGGCATGGGCGCGTATTTGCCCGACCGGTTCTTCTGGGCGCGCAGCAATGAAGACGCCGATACCCCGCCGGCGGTCAAGGTCGACCCGGTGCCGAGGACGTCGCACCGGCATTGAGCCTGACACGGCGGGCACGTCCCGCCGTCGCGGCGAACCGGCGGCGCCATCCTTGCCGCACCCGGCCGTCCCGCGCCTGCCGCCGATTCGACGGCGCCAATAAAAAAAGACCCGCATCGCTGCGGGTCTTTTCTTTTGGCTGGAACGCGCATCGCTGCGCGCTCCGGACACCATCGACCGAAGTCGATTACATGTCCATGCCCATGCCGCCCATGCCGCCCGGCATGCCGCCCGGCATCGGTGCGTCTTCCTTCGGCAGTTCGGCAACGGCTGCGTCCGTCGTCAGCAGCAGGCCTGCAACCGAAGCTGCGTTCTGCAGTGCGGTACGCGTGACCTTGGTCGGGTCGACGACGCCGGCTTCGACCATGTCGACGTACTCGCCCGTTGCTGCGTTGTAGCCGTAGTTGCCCGTACCTGCAGCAACTGCCGCCACCACGACGCTGGCTTCTTCGCCGCCGTTCGTGACGATCTGGCGCAGCGGCTCTTCCATTGCGCGCAGCACGATCTTGATGCCGGCGTTCTGGTCGGCGTTCGCGCCGGTCAGGCCTGCGATCGCGGTGCGAGCGCGGATCAGCGCAACGCCGCCACCTGCCACGATGCCTTCTTCCACAGCTGCGCGCGTTGCGTGCAGTGCGTCTTCGACACGTGCCTTCTTTTCCTTCATTTCGACTTCGGTCGCTGCGCCGACCTTGATCACTGCAACACCGCCGGCCAGCTTGGCCACGCGCTCTTGCAGCTTTTCACGGTCGTAGTCCGACGTCGCTTCTTCGATTTGCGCGCGCACTTGCTTCACGCGTGCTTCGATGTTCACGGCTTCGCCTGCGCCGTCGATGATCGTCGTGTTTTCCTTGCCCACTTCGATGCGCTTCGCCTGGCCCAGTTCTGCCAGCGTTGCCTTCTCGAGCGTCAGGCCGGTTTCTTCGGCGATCACTTGGCCGCCCGTCAGGATCGCGATGTCTTCCAGCATCGCCTTGCGACGATCGCCGAAGCCAGGCGCCTTGACCGCAACGGTCTTCAGGATGCCGCGGATGTTGTTCACGACCAGCGTTGCGAGCGCTTCGCCTTCGATGTCTTCAGCGATGATCAGCAGCGGACGGCCAGCCTTCGCGACTTGCTCGAGCACCGGCAGCAGATCACGGATGTTCGACACCTTCTTGTCGTGCAGCAGCACGAACGGGTTGTCGAGGACGGCGACTTGCTTTTCCGGGTTGTTGATGAAGTACGGCGACAGGTAGCCGCGGTCGAACTGCATGCCTTCGACGACGTCGAGTTCGTCGGCCAGCGACTTGCCGTCTTCGACGGTGATGACGCCTTCCTTGCCGACCTTGTCCATCGCTTCAGCGATGCGATCGCCGATCGACGTGTCGCTGTTCGCCGAGATCGAGCCGACCTGTGCGATTTCCTTGTTCGTCGTGCACGGCTTGCTGATCTTCTTCAGCTCGTCGACAGCCGCTGCGACTGCCTTGTCGATGCCGCGCTTCAGGTCCATCGGGTTCATGCCCGATGCGACGTACTTCATGCCTTCGCGAACGATCGATTGCGCGAGGACGGTTGCCGTCGTCGTGCCGTCGCCTGCGTTGTCGCTGGTCTTGGAAGCCACTTCCTTGACCATTTGCGCGCCCATGTTCTGGAGCTTGTCCTTCAGCTCGATTTCCTTCGCGACCGACACACCGTCCTTGGTGACCGTCGGGCCGCCGAAGCTGCGCTCGAGCACCACGTTGCGGCCCTTCGGACCCAGCGTGACCTTGACTGCGTTGGCGAGAATGTTCACGCCTTCGACCATCTTCGAACGGGCGGAATCGCCGAATACGACGTCTTTAGCTGCCATCTTCTAACTCCTTGAATTCTTGGGAATATGTACCGTCGGTGGACGCTTACTTGGCGTTGACCACGGCCATGATGTCTTCTTCGCGCATGACCAGCAGTTCGTTGCCGTCGACCTTCACGGTCTGGCCTGCATACTTGCCGAACAGGACGCGATCGCCGACCTTCACGTCGAGCGCGATCGGGGCGCCCTTGTCGTCACGCTTGCCCGGGCCGACGGCCAGGACTTCGCCCTGGTCCGGCTTTTCAGCAGCGGCGTCGGGGATCACGATGCCCGAGGCGGTCTTGGTTTCCTGATCCAGGCGCTTGACGATCACGCGATCGTGCAAAGGACGAAGGTTCATATTCACTCCTCTCTTGACTGAGATTGAAGAACGCTTAGCGAATCTGCCCGGCTTATCGCCCGGCAGAGAATTGTTAGCACTCTCGTGCAGCGAGTGCTAATTATATGGACGGGTTTTGACAAATTCAAGAAGGGAAACCGGACGAATTTTCAGGGCGGAGACGCAGCGCAGAAAGCGCGCGGAAACGGCAAAAAATCCTTTCACAACAGCCCCTTACATTCACTTCCCGGCCAACCTGGCAGGCCCGCGCGGCCCAGAAATCTCATCCAGCCCCGTTTGGACACCGGGAAAGCACGGAGTTCCTGCGATCGACGTCATCACACAAAAACTTCCGTAACGGCACCACATCTGTCCGCTGACACACCCCCTCCGGCACCAGCCCAATACCTCGCGCGCCCCACCCGCGCAGATCCATCGACTCACATCGAATCATTCATTTTCATTACGCCGATATTTACGGTTTACCTCTGCACTAAACACGCCAAACGCCCTGTCCGTAAGCCCCTGGATTACATTCGGTAATTTAATGCGAATCATTCTCGTTTACATTGACTTTCCCATTTGACACTCCTACGATGCGCCGCGTTGCGCTTCGCTTCTTGCCCTGGCCAATCGAAGCCGAGCGTCTGGACAGCGATCGACAAGCAGGACTCCAAACCAATTAGAAGCAGGAATTTGATATGAAGTTTGCGTCGTTCCAGGGAGACAGCGTCCGTGCCCGGATGCGCCCCGCCGCCTGCGCGGCCATCCTTGCATGCGCGTCGTTCGCGAGCGGCGCCGCTTTCGCCGACGTACCCGTCGACGCACAACCCGAAGCACCCGAGGCCGACCTGGCGATCCAGGCGAAGCCGACCAACATGTGGACCGGCATCTGGACGCGCCAGAGCCTGCTCGGCGACATGGGCGGCATCCGCCCGTGGCTCGGCAAGTACGGCGCGACGCTGCAGATCACCGAAACCAGCGAATACCTCGCGAACCTGCGCGGCGGCCTGAACCGCGGCGGCGCCTACGACGGATTGACGACGGCCACGTTGACGGTCGACACGCAGAAGGCGATCGGCCTGGCCGGCGGCACGTTCAACGTCAGCGCGCTGCAGATCCACGGCACCAACCTGAGCGCGCGGAACCTCGGCACGCTCAACACCGCGAGCGGCATCGAGGCGCAGGGCACGACGCGCCTGTGGGAGCTGTGGTACCAGCAGTCGTTCCTCGACAAGCGCGTCGACGTGAAGATCGGCCAGCAGAGCCTGGACCAGGAATTCATGGTCAGCACGTATGCGAACACGTTCGTCAACACGATGTTCGGCTGGCCCGCGCTGCCGTCGTACGACCTGCCCAACGGCGGCCCCGCGTATCCGCTCGCGGGCCTCGGCGTGCGTGTGCGCGCGCAGATCACGCCGAAGCTCACCGCGCTCGCGGGCGTGTTCGACGGCGACCCGCTCGGCAACAACCCGAACAACCTCAGCGGCACCAACTTCAACCTGCACAACGGCACGCTCTATATCGGCGAGCTGCAGTACGCGCTGAACCAGCCGTCCGACGGCGAAATGGACACCGGCCGCTCGAACGGGCTGCCGGGCACCTACAAGATCGGCGTCTGGTATCACAACGGCCGCTTCGCGGACCAGAACGTGGGCACCGACGGGCTGTCGCTCTCCGATCCCGCGTCGAACGGCAACGCGCAGCAGCACCATGGCGACTACAGCTTCTACGCGGTGGCCGACCAGATGATCTGGCGCCCCGACCCGACCGGCCCGCGCAGCCTCGGCGTGTTCGCGCGCGTGATGGGTGCGCCGGGCGACCGCAACCTGGTGAGCTTCTCGGCCAATGCGGGGATCGTGCTGAAGGCGCCGTTCGAAGGCCGCGACAACGACAGCGTCGGCCTCGGCGTCACGTACATCCAGGTCGGCAACCACGTGACCGACCTCGACCAGGCCGCGCGGACGTTCGCGACCGGCCCGTACGGCGTGCGCACCCGCGAGACGACGCTCGAGGCGACCTACCAGTACCAGGTGAACCCGTGGTGGATCGTCCAGGCCGACGCGCAGTACACGTTCAACGCGGGCGCCGGCCAGAACCCGAGCGACGCGACGCAGCCGCTGCGCAACACGTTCGTGCTCGGCGCGCGTACGACGATCACGTTCTGAGCGACGCGCCCACGCTACCCGTTTTTCGCGCGCCGCCCGGACGGCGCGCCCTCCAGGAGATTCACATGATTCAATCCGCCCCGCTTCGCCGCTTCGCGACGGGCGCATTGGCCGCCGCCGCCCTGACGGCCGCCGCCGGCGCACTCGCCGAGCCGCAAGGTTTCCTCGAGACGCTGCATCGCCACACCACGCTCGTCAACACGGTGCCCGACAACGGCGACCAGAACCCGTACGCGATCGCGGTCGCGCCAGTGTCGGCAGGCACGATCCAGGCGGGCGACGTGCTCGTCGACAACTTCAACAACTCGGCGAACCTGCAAGGTACCGGCAGCACGATCGTCGACTACCGCCCGTCGACGAAGCAGCTGAGCCTGTTCGCATCGATCCCGCGCGACCTGAAGGCGTGCCCGGGCGGCATCGGCCTGTCGACGGCGATGACGATGCTCAAATCCGGCTGGGTGATCGTCGGCAGCACGCCGAGCAACGACGGCACGACGAACACCAAGGGTGCCGGCTGCCTGATCGTGCTCGATCCGCAGGGCAAGATCGCATCGACGTGGTCGACCCCGAACATCAACGACCCGTGGGGCAACATGGCCGTGGTCGACCGCGGCGACAGCGCGACGCTGTTCGTCAGCATGGCCGGCTTCGGCGTCGGCCGCGCGGACGGCAACCCGCCGGTCTACAAGCAGGCGACTGTACTGCGCCTCGATCTCGACGTGCCGGCGGGCAAGCCGCCCGTGATCAAGCAGGAAACGGTCGTCGCGAGCGGCCTTGGCGCGCAGGCCGACAAGGGCGTGTTCCTGGTCGGCCCGACCGGCCTCGCGTTGTCCGGCGACCAGAAGAAGCTGTACGTGTCGGACGCGATCGGCAACCGGATCGTCGAGATCGACGACCCGCTCACGCGCGACACCAGCGCGGGCGTCGGCCGCCAGGTCACCGCCGACGGCTTCCTGCGCCGCCCGCTCGCGCTCGCGACCGCACCGAACGGCCACCTGCTCGCGACCAACGCGCAGAACGGCCAGGTCGTCGAGATCGACCCGGTCGCCGGCAAGCAGCTCTACGCGCGCTGGATCAACACCGACAAGGCACAGTCGCCCCCCGGCAACGGCAACCTGTTCGGCATCGCGATGACGCCCGAGGGCGACGGCTTCTACTACGTCGCGGACGACGTCAACACGCTGTTGCTCGCGAAGTAACGGAACGAACCATGGCAGACGATCACAACCAGCCGCCCCGCCCCGCACGGCGCGGCTTCCTGAAGGCGGGCGGCGCCGCGGTGGCCGCCGGCCTCGCGGCGGCGTCGATACCGGCCGCGAAGGCGGCGGATGCCGCCGCCGCACCGGCCTCCGCGCACGACGGCGTCGAGCCGTTCTACGGCCAGCACCAGAGCGGCATCACGACGCCGCAGCAGCGCCACGCGTATTTCGCGGCGCTCGACCTGACGACGGCGCAGCGCGCGGACATCATCGCACTGCTGAAGACCTGGACCGACGCCGCCGCGCGGATGACGCGCGGCGACACCGCGCAACCGCTCGCCGCGACGGGCGGCGACGAAGTCGCGCCGGCCGACGGGGGCGACGCGCTTGGCCTCGGTCCCGCACGCCTGACCATCACGTTCGGCTTCGGGCCCGGCCTGTTCGCGCTCGCGGGCAAGGACCGCTACGGCCTCGCGAAGCATCGCCCCGCCGCGCTCGTCGACCTGCCGCGTTTCAACGGCGACCAGTTGCTGCCCGAGAAAACCGGCGGCGACCTGTTCATCCAGGCATGCGCGGACGACGCGCAGGTCGCATTCCACGCCGTGCGCCAGCTCGTGCGGCTCGGCGCGAACGCAACGCAGATGCGCTGGGGCCAGGCCGGCTTCACGTCGGGCAAGCCCGGCGAGACGCCGCGCAACCTGATGGGCTTCAAGGACGGCACGATGAATCCGCCGATGTCCGATCCGGCCGCGATGAACGAATTCGTGTGGGCCGGCAGCGAAGGCCCGGCATGGATGAACGGCGGCACCTACACGGTCGTGCGCCGGATCCGCATCACGCTCGAACACTGGGACAACACGGAGCTCGGCTTCCAGGAACAGGTGGTCGGCCGCCATAAGTACAGCGGCGCGCCGCTCGGCCAGAAGCACGAGTTCGAGGCGCTCGACCTCGACGCGGCCGACAAGGACGGCAACCCGGTGATCCCCGACAACTCGCACGCGCGCCTCGCATCGCCGCAGGTCAACAACGGCGCGCAGATCCTGCGCCGCGCGTACTCGTACAACGACAGCACGAGCTTCTACATCGAGCGCTGGCCGCCGTGGCGCCAGCAGACCGAGTACGACGCGGGGCTGATGTTCGTCGCGCACCAGCGCGACCCGCGCAAGGGCTTCATTCCGATCAACGAGAAGCTCTCGAAGCTGGACATCATGAACCAGTTCACCACGCACGTCGGCAGCGCGATCTTCGCGTGCCCGCCGGGCGCGCAACCCGGTTCGTACATCGGCGCCGCACTGTTGGAGGCATGACGTCGCGCCACGCCAGCCAACGCACACCTTTTCCGGCCCGGCCGGATGCAACCTGCTGAAAACGACATGATCACTTCACCCGTTAGCCGCCCGCTGCGGCACCTGATTTCCGCGGCGGCCGCCGCGCTGATGCTGACCGGCGCGCTGCACGCCACCCGCACGCATGCCGCGACGCTCACGCTGTACAACGCGCAGCACGAGCAAGTCGTGAACCAGCTCGTCAAGGACTTCGAAGCACAGAGCGGCATCACCGTGAAGGTGCGCTCGGGCGAGGGCCCCGCGCTCGCCGCGCAGATCGTCGCGGAAGGCGACCGCACGCCGGCCGACGTGTACTTCACCGAAAACTCGCCGGAGCTCGTGCTGCTCGATCGCAAGGGCCTGTTCGCGAAGACCGACGGCGCCACGCTGCAGTCGGTGCCCGCGCGCTTCAACCCGGCCGACGGCAACTGGGTCGGCGTGCTCGCGCGCGAGAACGTGCTCGTCTACAACACCGCGAAAATCCAGCCGCAGCAGTTGCCCGCGTCGCTGCTCGATCTCGCGAAGCCCGAATGGAAGGGCAAGGTCGGCGTCGCGCCGAGCGACGCGGACTTCCTGCCGCTCGTGAGCGCGGTGCTCGCGCTGCATGGCGAGGCCGCGACGCTGCAATGGCTGAAGGGCCTGAAGGCCAACGCGCAGATCTTCGACGACGACGAAGGCGTGACTGCGGCCGTCAACCGCGGCGGCGTGCTGACCGGCATCGTCAACAACTACTACTGGGACCGCCTGCACGCGGAACTCGGCGACAAGTCGACGCGCAGCGCGATCCACCACTTCGGCCACGGCGACGTCGGCGGTGCCGTCAACGTGTCCGGCGCCGCGGTGCTGAAAGCATCGAAGCACCAGCCGGAAGCGCAGAAGTTCGTCGCGTATCTCGTCAGTGAGCGTGCGCAGAAGCTGATGGCGGGCGGCCATGTCAGCTTCGAGTATCCGCTGCACCCGGGCGTCGCCCCCGATCCGATCCTGAAACCGTTCAACGAACTGAGCCCGCCGGCGCTGACGTTCGAACAGCTCGGCGACGACAGCCAGGCCGGCAAGCTGCTGCGTCAGGCCGGCCTCCTCTGAGCATGAGCGACGCCGTGTCCCGCACGGCGCGCACCGCGCGCGACGACGAGCGCATCGCGACACGGCGGCGCCCGTCGCGCGCGCTCGTCGCCGCGGCCGCGTGCGGGCCGCTCGCGATCCTGTTGCCGCTCGGCTTCACGCTGTACCGCGCGGCCACCTTCGGCGTCGACGATGCGATCGAGCTGCTGTGGCGCCCGCTCGTCGGCGAGTTGCTCGTCAACACGCTGTCGATCACGCTCGCCGCGACCCTCGCGTGCACGCTGCTCGGCACGGTGCTCGCGTGGTTCATCGAGCGCACCGACCTGCCGGCCCGGCCGCTGTGGACCGCGCTGGCGGCCGCGCCGCTCGCGGTGCCGCCGTTCATCACGAGTTATGCGTGGGTGTCGCTGAGCCTCGACCTGCAGGATTTCCTCGGCGCGCTGATCGTGCTGACCTCCGCGTACTTCCCGCTCGTCTACCTGCCGGTGGCCGCCGCGCTGCGTGAACTCGACCCCGCGCTGGAGGAAAGCGCGCGCACGCTCGGCTGCTCGCCGTGGCATACCTTCTTCCGCGTCGTGCTGCCGCAGCTGCGCCCCGCGCTGTGCGGCGGGATGCTGCTCGTCGCGCTCGGCGTGCTGTCCGAGTTCGGCGCATTCCAGTTGCTGCGCTTTCGCACGTTCACGACCGAGATCTATGCGGAATACCGCACCGCGTTCGACGGCGGCGGCGCGTCGTTGCTCGGCTGCGTGCTGATCGCGCTGTGCCTGCTGTGCCTCGCGATCGAGGCTCGCGCACGCGGCCATGCGCGCTACGGTCATACGCACCGCGCCGCACGCCGCGTCGCGATGCGTTATCCGCTCGGCAACCTGCGCGGCCCCGTCACCGTCGCGTTCGCCGCGCTCGCAGCCGCGACGCTCGGCGTGCCGCTCGCGATGATCGGCTACTGGCTCACGCAACAGGGTGCTGCCGCCGTCACGCCCGCCGACGTGTCGCCCGAGCTGCTGTGGCAGGCCACGCTCGCGTCGTCCGGCTACGGCCTCGCGGCGGCGGCCGTCACGACGCTGCTCGCGCTGCCGCTCGCGTTCCTGCTGGTCCGTTATCCGGGCCGCGTCGCCACCCTCCTCGAGCGCACGGCGATGACCGTGCAGGGCGTGCCGGGCATCGTCGTCGCGCTGGCGATCGTGTCGATCACGGTGCGGCTGCTGCAGCCGCTCTACCAGAGCGTACCGGCGCTCGTCGCCGCGTACGCGATCCTGTTCCTGCCGCTCGCGGTCGTCAGCGTGCGCGCCGCGCTGTCGCACGTGCAGGTCCGGCTCGAGGAAACCGCGCGCTCGCTCGGCCTCGGCTGGCGCGCGACGCTCACGCGCGTCGTGCTGCCGCTCGCGGCACCCGGCCTCGGCGCGGCCGCGACGATGGTGTTCATCTCGGTCGTGACGGAACTCAACGCGACGCTGCTGCTGTCGCCCATCGGCACCCGCACGCTCGCGACGCAGGTGTGGAGCGATACGGCGACGCTCGCGTTCGCCGCCGCGGCGCCCTATGCGGCGCTGCTCGTCGCGCTGTCGCTCGGCGCATCGGGACTGCTGTTCCTGCTGCTCGGCCGCGCGTCGGTGCGCGATTGAGCGCCGCCCTCTTTCCCCGAAACCGCCCATGAGCGAACTACGCATCCACGGCCTGTCCAAATCGTTCGGATCGCATACCGTCCTGCACGACATCGATCTCACGGTGCGGCGCGGTTCGCGCCTCGCGCTGCTCGGCCCGTCCGGCAGCGGCAAGACCACCCTGCTGCGCGTGCTGTGCGGCTTCGAGCGCGCCGAGCGCGGCACCGTCGAAATCGACGGGCGCCGCGTGGCCGCGCCTGACGTGCACCTGCCGCCCGAGGCACGCCGGATCGGCTACGTGCCGCAGGAAGGCGCGCTGTTTCCGCATCTGTCGGTGGCCGACAACATCGCGTTCGGGCTGCCGCGCGCGGCGCGGCGGCGCCATCATCGCGTCGACGCACTGCTCGAGATGGTCGGGCTGCCCGCATCGTATGCGAGCCGCGCGCCGCAGCAACTGTCGGGCGGCCAGCAGCAGCGCGTCGCGCTCGCCCGCGCGCTCGCGCCGGAGCCGTCGCTCGTGATCCTCGACGAACCGTTCTCCGCGCTCGACACGTCGCTGCGCCACGAAACGCGCAGCGCGGTCGCGGATGCGCTCGCCGCGGCGGGTGCGACATCGATGCTCGTCACGCACGACCAGCCCGAGGCGATGACGCTCGGCGACGAAGTGGCGGTGATGTGGCACGGCCGCCTCGTACAAACCGCCGCGCCGCAGACGCTGTACCGGCAGCCGGTCACGCGCGACGTCGCGTCGTTCGTCGGGCAAGCCGTGCTGCTCGCCGGCCGCGTGCGCAGCATGCGCATCGCCTGCGCGCTCGGCGAACTGCCGCTCGTCGCGCCGCTGCCCGACGGGCCGGCCGACGCGATGCTGCGTCCCGAGCAGATCGGCATCGTGCCGGTCACGCAGGCCGACGCCGCGCGCGGCCACATGGCGCGCGTCGAAGCCGCGCAGTTCGCGGGCCAGGATGCCGACGTGGTCGTGCGCCTCGATGCCGATCCCGACGTGCTCGTGCGCGCTCGCATGCCGGGACACCGGTGTCCGGCCGTGGGCGAACGTGTCGCCCTGGTGGTGGATGGCGCGGTGATGGCGTACGCGCGCTGAGCGGCGCGGCGGTTGGCGGTTGGCGGTTGGCGGTTGGCGGTTGGCGGTTGGCGGTTGGCGTTTGGCGTTTGGCGCTTTTACACGCGTTCACGCACGTTCAGGCATCGGCGCAACCCGCATCCGGCAACGGCCGGAAAATCCGGCCGTCCGTCTCGACGGCCGCGCCCAGCAGCCGCGCGAGCCCCTTCGCGCCTTCGCGCATCACGACGTCGTGATTCCATCGGAACAGCGGCCGACCCAGCGGCTCCAGCCAGTTCATCCAGCGCACGTGCGTGCGGATGTGCCAGTCGTAGCGCACGATGGTGCGCGCGCCGTCGGCGGCGAACGACCAGCATCCGTCGCCCTCGATCGCGCCGCTTGCGCGGCCTTCGAGCGCATGACGCGGCTCGACGCGTCGCACGCGCATGTCGAAGGTGAGCCGGTACGGCAGCGCGCCCTTCCACGTGTACCGGTGCAGCGCGCCGACGCCGCGCACGTCGCCCGGTTCGATCTCGACGGTACGCACGGCGCCCTTCCACCAGTCGGGCCAGCGGTCGACCTGGTAGATCGCGTCCCACACCGCCGCGAGCGGCGCGTCCACGCGCCAGGTCGTCGAGAACCGGTATTCCGCCATGCGGCCTCCGGCATGCCCGTCAGGGGCATGAGTCAGTGCACCGTTCAGGGCGCGAAGAAACGTTCGGGAAACGCGACGTCGATCTCGACGTCGTCGAGCGTCACGGTCTCCAGCGGCACGTCGCCATCGTCCGCGAAGCTGACGACCTTCAGCGGAAAACCGTCCTCGGTATCCAGCCAGAGCCGGTAGCGATGCACGCCGTCGACCGCGTGCGCGGGCGCGCCCGTGACCGACACGCGCAGCGCGGTCCGGCCGCCGACGGCCTCCTCGCCTTCGGTCACCGTCGAGCCGCCCTCCTGCAGCGCATGAACGTTGCGCAACAGTTCGCCGACGTCGGACCGGTCGACCCGGTGGCCGCTGCGGTCGCGCACGAGCGGATTGGACGGCGACAGCGTCAGCGCGGGCGGCGCATGCGCGCCGAACGGGCGCAGCCGCACCTTGCCGTCGCCTGGATCGTACGCGAGCACCGCGCCGTGATGCGGCGACACGAAATCCATCCGGACGAAGCCCGGTTTCAGGTACGCGTAGCGGAATTCCGTGTGTTCGCCGCTACGCGCGGACGAGCGGATCGTCGCGCGGTACGAGCGGACGTGGTCGAAATGCGCCTGCGCGACGGTCACGGGATCGGCGGTCATGCTCGCTCCTATCAGGCTCGCGGCCAGCAACGCGGCGATCACGGCGCCGCCTCGACATCGAGCACGCCTTCCATCCCGCGCTCGCGATGGCTGCTGAAAAACAGCAGCCGATGCGTGCAATAGTAGGCGAACCGGCCCGGCTGCGCAGGCGTGAAGCGAAACGTCTTCGGCATCGTGCCGAGTTCCGTGTGCACCGCGATGCCGGCCTGTGGCGCATCGATTTCGAAGCTGTGCGGCACCAGGCCGGGCTCGGCCGACACGGTCAGCTCGACCGGCACGTTCGCCCTCACGATCACGTGGTTCGGCCGGAAGAAATAACTGCCGCCGACGATCGCGACCCGCTGCACGCCGTCGGCGTCGACGGGCACGCGCATGGGCGCGTCACCCTCCGCCCGGGCAAGCGGCGTGCCCGCGGCGAGTGCCGCCAGCAACGGGATCAGCACGAGCCCCTTCGTCATCGTCATCTTCATCGCTTGCTCCGTACCGGCGCCGCGCGCGTCACCCCTTCCACGCGTCGGTCTGGCCGCCGAGCTCACCGCACGCTTCGATCGCGAGTTCGCGCAGGCGCCGTTCATCGCCCCGGCCGGACAATGCGTAGCCCATCCCGCGATCCGACCAGAAATACGTGTAGCGGTCGCCGGCCGACATCGCCCGCGGTGCGACGCGCCGTGCGTCATAGGCCGTCATGTAAAGCGTCACGCGCTCGCCGTCCGCGCGCTGGTACATGAGTTGCGCGGCCGGCCCCGCGTCGCCCGGGAGCAGCCGGCCGCCGAGCAGCGCGTAGCCGTATTCGTCGAGCGACGGCGCGCGCACGGGCCGCCCGAGACGCGCGGACAGCCACCCGGCGAGACGTTCCGGGTCGCCCGCTCCGACTTCGACCGGATGTTCGCGATCGGCGACGTACGTCGCGTATGCGACATCCGCGCGCGCGGCGAACGCCGGTTCGCCGTCGAGCGCGACCCAGCCCGCGTGCAGCGCGATGCCGATCAGCAGCCCGGCCGCGAGCCCCGCGAGCGCATTGGCGATCCCGCGTCGACGCGGCGCGCGGCGCTGCACGAACAGCGCGGGCGCGGCACCCGGCAGCGGAAACAGCGCCTGCAGTGCGTCGCGCTGCGCCCGGTAATGCGCGAATCGTTCGGCCTCCTCCGGATCAGCCTGCACCCGCTCGAGCATCTCGTTTCGCTCGCGCCCGGACAGCTCGCCGTCCAGCAACGCGGACAGCAGTTGCGCCGACGCATCGTCGTCCCGTTCGTCGTTCGAAGGTTTGCGCGGTTCGTCCATCATGTCTTCCCGATCACCCGTAACGCGGCCGTGCCGTGCGCCGACGGCTCGTCCGACAGCATCGCGCGCATCTGCCCGCGCGCCCGTGCGAGGCGCGACATCACCGTTCCCACCGGGACACCGAGCACCTGGGCGGCATCGCGATAACTCAACTCCTCGAGCGCGACCAGCAGCAACACCTCGCGCTGTTCGACCGGTAGCCGGTACAGCGCGCGCTGCACGTCGCGCAGCACCAGCCCGCCGATCTCGCCGGCCGGCGCGGCCATCGTCTGCCACGGCGCCGTCGCATCGTCGACCGCGATCTCGTGCCGCGCGCGCAACTGGTCGATGAAGCGGTGCCGCAGCAGCGTCAGCAGCCACGCGCGCAGGTTGCCGCCATCGCGCGGCGGGCGGTTCAGTGCACGCTCGAGCGTGTCCTGCACGAGATCGTCCGCCCAGGCGCGGTCGCCCGTCAGCGCACGCGCATAGCGCGTGAGATGCGGCAGCCACACCAGCAAATCCGATTCATAGCTCATCAGGATGCCTCGCGCACCGCCACGCGGTCACGGGCGCGCAACGTGCCACATGCCGCCGATCCCGTCGCCGCCCGCGTCGCCGGGCTTGCGATCCTGCTTCCAGCGATACAGCGGGCGCCCGCGATACGCCCATTGCTTGCGGCCGTCGTCGCGCGCGACGAGACTCAGCGCACCCGCGGCCTTGTCGTACGCGTCGGCGAGCGCGGGCGGCCAGTTGGCCGCGCACGCGCTGTCGCACGCGCTCTTGCCGGGCGCGTCACGATCGAACACGTAGAGCGTCATGTGATCTTCGTCGACCAGTTTGCCGTCGCCGGCACGGGGCGGTTCCGCGGCGGCCGGCCGCACGATAGCCGCCGTCAGCGCGGCGGCAACGAGTATCCGTTTCATGTTCTTTCTCCTTGGCACGACATCGCGACACGGCGGCACCGGCAGGGACGATCGGCTTCGTCACGACGATTATCCCGCCGGCCGGCGCTGCCGGGATTCGGTATGTAAACGGACGAAGGAGGCCGAATATTCCGCGTCGGCCGCGGCCGTTCATGCCGCGACCATTCATGCGACAAAAGAAAGCGCGCCCCAAAAAGGACAACGCGGCATGACATCCCTGTCATGCCGCGTTGCGCGACCCGTTGCGCACGGCGGCCGATCTCGCGCCGCCGAGCGTGTCCGGCCGTTTACTTCGGCAGTGCGCCCGTCAGCGACTGGAGCAGCGACGACACCGGTGCGAGCGGGTTGCCCGGCGCGCTGTTGCCCGAATGCGGCGTGACCGACAGGCCCGGCGCGGAGCCGAGCGCCGTGCCCACCGTCGTGCCGACCGCGTTGACGACAGTCGCCGTCGCGTTGCCGCCTGTCGTCAGCAGCGAGCCAACCGCACCCGCCGTGCCGCCGGCTGCGTTCGCGCCCGAGCCGAGCAGGCTGCCGCCCGCCGCTGCCGTCGAACCGGCCGCGCCCGACAGCGCGCCGGCCGCCTGCCCGAGGGCCACCGGACCGTTCGCGAGTGCGCCCGTCACCGAACCGAGCGCACCGGTCAGTGCGCCGGCCGCGTTGCTGCCGCCCGTCAGGCCGCTCACGAGGTTCGTGATCGGTGCGGTCGGGTTGTTGCCCGCCGCGCCCGACAACGTGCCGACGACCTGGTTCACGACGCCTTGCACCGGCGCCAGCGGGTTCGACCCGCCGAGGTTGCCGAGCGTACCGACCACCTGGTTCACGACGCCCTGCACCGGCGCCAGCGGGTTCGTGCCGCCGAGGTTGCCCAGTGCGCCCACGACGGAGCCGACCGCGTTACCCAGTGCGTTCGTGGCCGTGCCGACCGCATTGCTGTTGCCCAGCGTGCCGACGACCTGGTTCACGACACCCTGCACCGGCGCCAGCGGATTCGAGCCGCCGAGGTTGCCAAGGCTGCCGAGTGCGCCCGTCACCGAGCCGAGCGCACCGGTCAGCGCGCCAGCCGCGTTGCCGCCCGTCGGCAGTGCGTTCTGCAGGCCGTTGACGAGGTTCGTGATCGGCGCGATCGGGCTGCCGCCACCGGCGCCGGACAGCGTGCCGACGACCTGGTTCACGGCGCCTTGCACCGGCGCCAGCGGATCCGAGCCGCCGAGCGTGCCCGCGAGCTGCGTGACGACACCTTGCACCGGCGCCAGCGGGCTGCCCGCGCCGCCGACGTTGCCGAGCGTGCCCGTGATCGTGTTGACCGCGTTGCTCAGCGTGCCGGCCGGGTTGCCGCTGCCGAGCGTACCGGTGACCTGGTCGACGACGTTCTGGATCGGGGCCAGCGGGTTCGCGCCGCCACCGATGCCGCCCAGTGCGCCCGTGACCGTGCCGAGTGCGCCGGTCAGCGCGCCTGCCGGGTTGCCGCTGCCGAGCGCACCCGTGACCTGGTTCACGACACCTTGGACCGGGGCCAGCGGGTTCGAGCCGCCGCCGATGCCGCCCAGTGCGCCCGTGACCGTGCCGAGTGCGCCGGTCAGTGCGCCTGCGGGGTTGCCGCCGCCGAGCGCGCCCGTTGCGGTACCGAGTGCGTTGCTTAGCGTCCCGGTCGCCGTGTTCAGTGCGCCGGTCAGCGCACCCGCGGGATTGCCGCCGCCGATAGCGCCCAATGCGCCGAGCGCCCCCGTCACGTTGCCGATTGCACCGGTTACCGTGCCGGCCGGATTGCCAGCACCGAGCTCACCCGCCACGGTACCGAGCGCACCCCTCAATGCGCTAGCCGGGTTGCCGTTATTGAGCGCAGTCGTGACTTGATTGACGACGCCTTGAACCGCCCCCAGCGGGTACGACCCGCCGCCGATACCGCCCAGTGCGCCCGTCACCGTGCCGAGTGCGCCGGTCAGCGCACCAGCCGGGTTGCCTCCACCGAGCGCACCCGTCACTTGATTGACGACGCCTTGAACCGGCGCCAGCGGATTCGCGCCACCACCGACGTTGCCCAGTGCGCCGGTCACCGTACCGAGTGCCCCCGTCAACGCACCTGCCGGATTGCCGCCACCGAGTGCGCCCGTGACTTGATTCACCACGCCCTGCACCGGCGCCAGCGGATTCGCGCCACCACCGACATTGCCCAGCGCACCGGTCACCGTACCGAGTGCCCCCGTCAACGCACCGGCCGGGTTGCCACCGCCGAGTGCGCCCGTTACTTGATTCACCACGCCCTGCACCGGCGCCAGCGGATTCGCGCCGCCACCGACATT
>NZ_WIXR01000010.1:0-180459 GCF_019425585.1 Burkholderia sp. COPS
CACGCGCTGCGGCAGCGCGGCCGTGTCCCAACTCGACGGGCGCCCGGCGACTCGCGACACGGCCGCGCTGCCGCAGCGCGTGCTGTCCGACACGCCGTTTCCCACCGCGCAGCATTTCGTGACGAGCGAGCTCGCCCGCACGATCGGCGAGCGCAACGAGCACGTCGATCGCAACAACGATCGCAGCCTGCAGCCCGGCCTGTTCGCGCCGCTCAGCGCGCATCGCAACGACATGCTCGGCTATGCCAGCCTGTTCCAGCTTGCTCCGCCCGAACACCAGCAAGGGATGCGCGCGGGCGACATCGAGCTCACGCTGTCCGATACGCTGAACCGTCTCGACGTGCCGCCCGAAGTGCGCATCCAGCTCGGCGATCTCGTCAGCGGCAAGGTCGCGATGCGCGCGAGCGCGCAGCGCGGCGACTACTACCGCGTCGCGTTCGACACGAACGACGGCACGCCGCGCCTCACGGCGCTCGAGCTGCGCGTCGCCGGCCGCACGTTCGGCGCGATCTGGTTCCGCGCGCCGGGCGCCGAACACGGCGCGTACTACGCGCTCGACGGCTCGCCGCTCGAGGCCGCGGCGTTCACGATGCCGGTCAAGTGGACGCGCATCAGTTCGTTCTTCGGCGAGCGCATCCATCCGCTGTCGCAGGCGATGGCGTTCCACACGGGCGTCGATCTCGCCGCGCCGAGCGGCACGCCGGTCGATGCGGCGGCCGACGGCGTCGTGTCGTTCGTCGGTACCGATCCGGGCGGCTACGGCCGCTATGTGATCGTCGATCATGCGGACGGCTATTCGACGTACTACGCGCACCTTTCCGCATACGCTCGCGGGCTGAAGGTCGGCGAAACGGTGAAGCAGGGTCAGCGTATCGGCTCGGTCGGGATGACGGGCGCGGCCACCGGCCCGCACCTGCATTTCGAGGTGCGGGTCGCGAACGATCCGGTCGATCCGCTCGTCACGCTCGCGAACGCGCAGACGGGGCTGTCCGACATGCAGCTCACCGCATTCCGCCAGGAAGCCGCGCAATGGCGCTTCCGCCTCGCGTCGATCAACAAGACGCCGTTCGCGTTCGCGCAGAACGACGGGCCGCTGTGGGGCGATTTTGCGACTGGTCCGTCGACGTTGCGGGCGGTTTTCGATACGCACTACGCGGCGGAACGAAGCTGACGCGCTGAAGCGCCCGACCACCGCAGCAACATCACGCGCGTCGCCGGTCGCATAGCGGCGACGCAGCCCGCAGCGGAGGGTCGCGGACCATTCATCTTCATCACCGAGAACGCGCGCACGCATCGCACCGGGCTCGCGGGCCCACCGTTACCGCGCAGGTTCCGTGTACTCGGCCGTCGTCTGCGCCGCACGCCGCTCCCGCGCCCCCCGCGACAACAACCACCGCGCCGTGCCGTCGAGCGACGTGCACAGCACCAGATAGATCACCGCGACGAACAGGAAGATCGGCGCCGGATACACCATCAGCCGGTTGTTCACCTGCGTTGCAACGAACGACAATTCCGGCACGCCGACGATATACGCGAGCGACGTGTCCTTCACGAGCGCGACCCACTGGTTGACGAACGACGGCGTCATGATCCGGATCGCCTGCGGCAGCAGCACGTGGCGCACCGTCTGCCAGCGTGTGAGCCCGAGCGACAGCCCGGCCTGCCATTGGCCGTCGCCCGCCGCGACGATCCCCGCATGCACCGCATGCGCGAGATACGCGCCGCCGATCAGCGCCAGCGCGCACACGACCGTCGCGAGCCCCGGCACGTCCATGTGCAGCAGCACGGGCATCAGGAAGTAGGTCCAGAAAATCAGCATCAGCACCGGAATCGCGCGGAAGAAGCCGATGAACGCGAGCAGCAGCACGCGCGCAGGGCCGCGCGCGAGCGCCATGCCAACGCCGAGCGCGATGCCGAGCACGGCCGATGCCGCGGCCGACGCGATCGCGAGCAGCAGCGACAGCGCGGCGCCGCCGAGCGGCCCTTCCGGGAACGCGCCGACGAGCAGGTACGGCAGATTGGCGAGCAGCAGCGAGAAATCCATGGTCAGCGCCCCGCTCCCAGCCGGTCGCGCCATTGCGTCGCCGCATACGCACCCGCTTCGATCACGGCCACCGCCGCGACGTACAGCAACGTCGCGACGCCGAACGCGGCGAACGTCTTGAACGTTTCGGTCTCGACCTGCCGCGACGCATACGACAGCTCGGCCACGCCGATCGCCATCGCGAGCGACGAATTCTTCACGAGATTCATGTACTGGCCGAACAGCGGCGGCAACGCGATGCGCACGGCCTGCGGCAGCACCACGTAGCGCAGCGACTGCATCGGCGTGAGGCCGAGCGCGGCGGCCGCATCGTGCTGTGCGCGCCGCACGCCGCGCAGGCCGGCTTCGCATTCCTCGGCGACGAACGCAGCCGTATACGCGCTCAACCCGACCCAGCCCGCGACGAATTCGAACGACGGCCACGCGAGCGCGAATGGGCCCACGCTCACCGCATGGCGTGCATTGAGCCATACGATCCACGTGTCGGGCAGCAGCGACGCGACACCGAAATACCAGAACAGCAACTGCACGAGCAGCGGCGTGTTGCGGAACGTGACGACGTATGCGGCGGCGAGCGCGCGCGGCGCCCTGCCGCGTGCATGTCGCATCACCGCGAGCAGCAGACCGCCGGCGGTCGCGGCGACGGCCGACGCGGCCGCGAGACCGAGCGTCAGCAGGAAGCCCTGCCAGAGCCAGGACAGATATTTGGGAGCCAACCCGAGCATGCTGGGAAGCGCGCACGACGCGCGCGGTCGGATGAAAGCGAAAAGCGCCGCGCGGCCGGTGTTCCGGCCGATCGCGGCGCGCGAGCGGGAGCCGTCAGGTCTTGTCGCCGATCCGGAAGATGCGCGTGAGCGGCGTCTTCGTCGTCGGCCCGAACCATGCGTCGTAGATCTGCACGGCGCGACCGTTCGCCTCGAGCCCCTTCAGCGTGTCGTTGACGAAGCCGAGCAGGCGCGTCTCGCCTTTCGGCACGCCGACGCCCATGTAGTCGTTCGAGATCGTGAACGCCGGAATCTCGTAGTTCTGCTTGTCCGGCACGTTCGCGAGCAGGCCGATCAGCTTCGGGCCGTCCTGCGTGATCGCCTGCACGTTGCCGGCGCGCAGCGCGGCGAACGCGAACGGCGTGTCGTCGTACGCGACGATCGTTGCCTTCGGGAATTTCTCGCGCAGCGTGATTTCGTTGGTCGTGCCCTTGTCGGCGCCGACGCGCAGCCCGTTCAGCTGGTCGGCCGATTTCAGCACGCCCTTCTTCGCGAGAAACTGCTGGCCCGACGAGAAATACGGGATGCTGAAGTCGACCTGCTTCGCGCGCTCGTCGGTGATCGTGAAGTTCGCGAGCACGAGGTCGACCTTGCCGGACGTCAGGAACGGAATGCGGTTCGCGGGGTTGGTCGGCTGGAGCTGCAGCTTCACGCCGAGCTTGTCGGCGAGCGCTTTCGCATAGTCGACGTCGAGGCCGACGATGTGATTGCTTTTGCCGTCGACATAGCCGAACGGCGGGTTGCTGTCGAACGTCGCGACGCGCAGCACGCCTGCCTTCTTGATATCGTCGAGACGGTCCGCATGCGCGACGGTGCCTGCGGTAATGAGCGCAGCCCCGACGAGCCACGTAGCGAGAGTGTGGAATTTCATGAGCACGACCTGATTTGTTATGAAGGCCGCCGCGGATCGCGCGGCGGCCCGGTTCGAAGAACATCGCGACGGAGTGTGTCGTCGCGAAGCCGCTAACGTATCAGCGCGTGCGGCGAATCCGAACCAACAAATGGTGCTTTGCTCAGTGGGTTTCGTGATGAGGCGCGGCACGCGGCGTGAGATGCGGCACGCAAAAAAAGACGCCCGCTGCAGGCAGCGGGCGCGAATCCCAGTCAAGGAGGTGTCACACGAACTACGGGCCCAGATTAAGGAATTCGCGTGCGATGGACAACGAATCGATTCCCATATCGATATGACGTGGCACGCTCACGCCGGCACTTCCCGCGTCGAGCAATGGATGCCGCCGCCGCCCGACGCGATGCCGAGGATGTCGACCTGCACGATCGCCCGGTTCCCCGCATAAGGCCGGATCGCGGCGACCGCGGCCGCGTCGGCCGCCGCGTCGTTGAACTTCGGCATGACGATCGCACCGTTGCACGTATAGAAGTTGATGTAGCCGGCCGCGAAGTGCGACATCTGCCGCTCGTTCAGCGTCGTGCCTGCCGACGTGCCGTAGCTGACCGGCGGCACGAGCTCGACGATCTTCAGCGGCCGGCCGTTCGCATCGGTCTGGCCGGCCAGGCGCTGCCGGTGCGCGTCCGTCAACGCGCGTTCGCCGGTCGAATTCGACGCGTCGTAGCAGCATGCGACCACGCCGGGCGTGAGAAAGCGCGCGTAAAAATCGACGTGACCGTTCGTGATGTCGCTTTCGCCGGCCGGCGTCGACGCACCGCCCGCGCCACCGACGCCGCTGCCGCGCGGAAACGTCGCGGTGCCCGGCAGCCAGATGATCTTCCGCACGCCGAGCGTGCGCTGCAGTTCGGCCAGCACGGTATCCCGGGCCGTCGGCAGCAGCGTCGCATGGGCGATCGCGCCGTTCGGGATGTCGAACAGATGCGGATTGCGGTTCACGTGCAGCACGGACGATTCGGTGAGGATCGCCGTCCCGTCGCCGTCGAATTCGATCGCGCCGCCTTCGAGCGTCAACGTGCTGCGGACCAGGTTCGCGCCGTTGGTCTGCGCCATCCAGCCCGCCACCTTGCTGTCCTGGCTGAACGGCTGGAAGAACTTGCCCGCTTTCGACCGGTTGCTCGCGGCCAGGATCGCCGGTGGAATCGTCCCCGCACCCTGGCCGGCGCCGTCGGTATTCGCGTTACCCCAGCCGTTGAAATTGAAGCCGATCGCGTTCAGCGCATTGCCGTTCGCCGTGTCTCGGACGAACACGCAACCCGTGTCGCGCACCCAGAAATCGTTGAAGCCGTCGGCGAGCGGCACGAGGGTGATCCCGCCCGTGCCCACGGCACGCGCCGCATAGCGCGCATGCAGGTCGGGATTCGCCACGCTTGCATTCGTGAGCAGCACGCGGGCCGCGTCGAGGTCGGCAGGCAGCACCAGCATGTTGACCGGTTCGGTTGCGCCGATCGCCTTCGCGACGTCCATCAGGTCGGCCCGTACCCGGTCGATGCCGGCATCCGTGCTCTGCTGCGTCACTGGCGCCCAGATACCATCCACGCCGGACGCGAAAGTCATGTAGGTCAACGCGTGCGGCGCCTCTTCGGCCGGCAGCCGGTACACGGCCTGCCGTGCCGACGGTGTCGGGCGCGACGTGCCTCCTGGGTCGGACGCACCGCCGCCGTCGCCGCCACCGCATGCGGCCAGGCTGCCCAGCAGCGGCATGCCGAGCCAGGCCGCCGAACAGCGGATGAATCCGCGCCGGCCGGCATCCGGCATCTGCGACGCGTGCGGGTTCGTGCTCGCGTTGTTACCTTTCTTCGTCATGTATTTCAACTCCGTTGCGCGGACGGCACGCATAGCGTGCGCGCCGGCTTCCGTCCCGAAGGACGGATTCCGCGTTGTTTTCAGTAGTCCGGAAAGACTGGGATATTGAAGCCGCTCGTGGGCCGGTCACGCGGACCGGCCCGCGGCCGCGCTCACGCCGGCTGCTGCTGCGTGGTGCAGTGGATGCCGCCGCCGCCCGCGGCGATGCCGTCGATGTTCAGCTGGATGACCTCGCGGCCGGGGAACAGGTCGACGAGCGTGTCGCGCGTATTGCGGTCGGCACGGCTGTCGCCGAATTGCGGGGCGATCACCGCGCGATTGCACACGTAGAAATTGATGTAGCCGGCCGCGAACTCCGCGTTCTCGTAGGCGTGCCGGACGGTCTTCGGCCCCGGCAGCACGACGACCTTCAACGGGCGCCCCTTCGCATCGGTGGATTTCCGCAGGATCTCCAGATGCTGCCGCGTCACCGCGTGGTCGTACGACGAAGGGTCCGTGTCGAGCCCCGCCACCACGACGCCCGGGCTCGTGAAGCGCGCGTAGAAATCGGTATGCCCGTCGGTGATGTCCTTGCCGGCGATGCCCGGCAACCAGATGATCTTCTTCAGCCCCAGCAACCGGCTCAGCTCCGCTTCGCACTGCGCCTGGCTGACGCCCGGATTGCGGTTCGCATTCAGCACGCAACTGCGCGTGATGATCGCCGTGCCCTCGCCGTCCACCTCGATGCCGCCGCCTTCCAGCACGAGCTTCGTGTCGACCAGCCGCGCGCCGGCGCGTTCGGCCACGAACGGTGCGACTTCCGCGTCCTGGTCGTGTTCCTGCTTGTTGCCCCAGCCGTTGAAATTGAAGCTCACGCCGCCGAGCTGGCCCGACGCGTTCTTCACGAACACGGGCCCCGTATCGCGCATCCACAGATCGTCGACCGGGTGCTGGACGAGCTCGACCGACGCGCCGCACAGCCGCGATGCGACCGCGTAGTCTTCCTCCCGCACCAGCATCTTCAGCGGCTCGTGCGCGGCGATCGCCTTCGCAACGGCCGCGAGATTCTCGCGCACCACCGGCAGCAGCCGCGCGCCCCAGATGTCCGCGCTCGGGCCGAACGCCATCCAGGTCGCCGTGTGCGGTGCGCCCTCGTCCGGCATGTGCCAGGTGGCGCCCTGCTGCGCGTGCGCGGCGCGGCCGAACAACCCGCCCATCGCGCCGGCAGCCAGCGCCGCGCCCGAGACGGACAGGCCGCGTTTCAACAGTTGACGTCGTGTAGTCATGGCATTCCTCTTTCGCTTGCCGGTTACTTCGGTTGTTTCAGGGCGGGCCGTCACGGTCGAGCCGTCTTGAAGCCGAGCCAGGTCCGGCCTTCGAGACGCATCGCGGCCGGCGATTCGGCGATCGGCGTGAACAGCGTACGCCGCGTCGATTCGTCCGGATAGACGCCCGGATCGCGCACCAGCGCCGGATCCATCAGCTTCAGCGCGCCCTGGTTTGCATTCGCGTAGCGCGTCGAGTTCGAGATCTTCGCGATCACGTCCGGACGCAGGATGTAGTTGATGAACGCATGCGCGTTGTCCGGATGTTTCGCGGATGCCGGAATGACCATCGCATCGAACCACATCAGGGTGCCGATCCGCGGAATGTCGTACACGACGTCGCGCTTCGGATCGCGCGCCTTCGCCTTCTGCGCGGCCAGGTTGATCGCGCCGGAAAAACCGACCGTCACGCACAGCTCGCCGTCGATCAGCTCGTTGGCGTCGGACGAACCCACGAACTCGCGGATGAATGGCCGGATCTTCATCAGCATCGCCTGCGCGGCCGCGTAGTCCTGCGCGGACGGATGCATCGGATCGCGGCCGACATAACGCAGCGCCAGCGGCAGCACGGTGCTCGCGGAGTCCTGCAGGCCCAGGCCGCACTTCGCGGCGACGCGCGACGCGATCTCCGGCTTGAACAGCAGGTCGAGGCTGTCGGCCGGCATGTCCTTGCCGAGGATCGCGCGCACTTTCGCGCGGTCGTAGCCGACGCCCACGGTACCCCACATGTACGGCACGCCGTACTGGTTGCCGGGATCGGACTGCGCCATCTGCTTCAGCAGCGACGGATCGAGATACTTCAGGTTCGGCAGCCGGTTCCTGTCGAGCTTGCGAAACACACCCGCCTGGATCTGCCGGGCCATGAAGTCGTTGGTCGGCCACACGAGGTCGTAACCGCTGTTGCCCGTCAGCAGCTTCGACTGCAGCGTCTCGTCGCTGTCGTACGCGTCGTAGCGCACCTTGATGCCGGTTTCCTTCTCGAAGCCGGCCAGCGTATCCGGCGCGAAGTAATTGCTCCAGTTATAGAGGTTCAGCACTTTCTCTTCGTCGGCGCGCGCCGTTCCCGCCAGCACGCACAGCGCGAGGCCCGGCGCCGCGACACGCAACCATCCTTGCCGTCTCATCTCGCCTCCCTCATCGATAGCAGGACGATACGCCGTCGCTGGTCAGCAACGTACGGTACATCTCCGGGCGGCGATCGCGGAAGAAGCCCCACGACTGCCGGTCGGCGCGGATCGCGTCGAGATCGAACGTGTGCACGAGCACCGCCTCGTCGGTGCGGTTCGCCTCGGCCAGCTTCTCCCCGGTGTGATCCGCGATGAAGCTCGAGCCGTAGAACACGCCGGTGAGCCCCTGCTGCTGCGGATTGCCGTTGCCGAAGCCGGCTTCGCGGCCGATCCGGTTGGCCGCCACCACCGGCACCATGTTGGCGGCCGCGTGGCCCTGCATCGTGCGCTGCCAGTGGCCGGACGAATCGAACGCACTGCTGAACGGCTCCGAGCCGATGATGGTCGGAAAGCACAGGATCTCCGCGCCCATCAGCGCGAGGCAACGCGCCGTCTCCGGATACCACTGGTCCCAGCAGATGCCGATGCCGATCCGGCCGACGCGTGTATCCCACACCTTGAAGCCGGTATCGCCCGGTGTGAAATAGAACTTCTCCGTATAGCCCGGCCCGTCCGGGATATGCGTCTTGCGATAGACGCCGAGCACGCGCCCGTCCGCGTCCGCCACGGCGATCGAGTTGTACGCGGCATTGCCCGCGCGCTCGAAGAAGCCGATCGGCAGCACGACGCCGAGTTCGCCGGCCAGCGCCGCGAACCGGGCGATCAGCGCGTTGCCTTCGAACGGCTGCGCGAGTTCGAGATGGCGCACGTTCTGGTCGAGACAGAAGTACGGCATCGCGAACAGTTCCGGGCACAGCACGAGATTCGCGCCCTGCGCGGCGGCCGCGCGGATCAGGCGCTCCGCGGTGGCCATGTTGTCTTCGAGATTCCAGCTGCCTGACGCCATCTGGACGGCGGCGACGGTGATGTGTTTGGACGGCATTGCGATTGCTCCTCGATGGAACCGGAAACCGCTGACGGGACGTCGCTCAGTGCGCGACGGACGGCTGCTGCTGCGTCGAACAGTGGATGCTGCCGCCGCCGATCGACAGCGTCGGGATCGGCAGCATCTGCACCTTGCGCGTCGGGAACGCCCGGCTGAATGCGTCGCGTGCGGCCTCGTCCTGCTCGACGCCGAATGCGGTCACGATCACCGCGCCGTTCACCAGAATGTAGTTCGCGTAACAGTCGCAGTAGCGCTCGGAGCCGAAGCGTTCGCTGACGATCGGCGACGGCAGGTCGAGCAGCTCGAAACGGCGCCCCGCCGCATCGGTCGCAAGCTCCAGCGCGCGGCGGTTTTCCCGCATCACGCGGAAATAGTCGCCCTGCTCCGGCAGCGCGGTCTGGCACAGCATCCGGCCGGGTGCGATGAACGACGCGATGCCGTCCACGTGCCCGTTCGTCTCTACTTCGTCGGGGTTGCCCGGCAGCCACACGATCTTCTCGACGCCCAGCATGCGGCGCAATTCCGCCTCGATCTCCGTGCGGCTCAGGTGCGGATTCCGGTTGGGATGCAGCAGGCAGCTCTCGGTCGTGACCAGCGTGCCCTGCCCGTCGACGTAGAACGAGCCGCCCTCCAGCACCATGTGCGAATTGAAGATCTCGGCGCCGGCCGCGCGCGCGATGTCCTGTCCGGCCTGCTGGCAGCCGTCGTACGGCTGGTACTTCTCGCCCCAGCAGTTGAAGCGGAACACGGCCGCGCCCAGCCCGCGCCGTTCGCTCACGAGGAAGATCGGCCCGCAATCGCGCAGCCAGTTGTCCTCGGCGGCGACCGGCAGCACGTCGACGCTCGGGCCCACCAGTTCGCGCGCGGCGTCGGCCTGGCTGTGGTGCACCGCGACCACGCAGCGCTGATAACGCGCGATCGTGCGCGCGACCAGCGCGAATTCACGGCAGACCTGCGCGTAATGCGTTCCCCACAGGTCCTCGCGATTGTCGAGCACCGGCCATCCGAGCCACGTCGCGTGCATGGATTCCCATTCGGCTGGCATCCGGTAACCGCGCTGGCGAGCATCAAAGCGACCCATCGATCCGACTCCGTTGTGATTGATGAGCGATTTTCCGTCAGGTTAAACTTGATGAATATTGATATTTTTTGGCCTAATCAATCAATTCACCTCATATCTCGATGCAACGCGTTCCGTCCCTGAAACTACTGACCGGCTTCGAAGCCGCGGCCCGGCTGGGCAATTTCTCGCGCGCGGCCGACGAGCTGCACCTGTCGCAGTCGGCGATCAGCCATCAGATCCAGCAACTCGAAGCGCAGCTCGGGCAACCGCTGTTCCGCCGGCGCGGCCGCGGCGTCGAGCTGACCATCGCCGGCGAGGTCCTGCAGCGCAGCGTCCAGCGTGCGATGGACACGTTGCGCGGCGGGCTCGACCGCATCGCGACCTACCTGAACCCGGGGCTCGTCGTGCTGGTGTGTCCGGCGCCGTTGCTGCACGGCTGGCTGCAGCCGCGCCTCGAGCAGTTGCAGCAGGCGCTGCCGGACCTGTGCCCGCTGCTGTCGACCGACGAAACCGCGCGCTACGTCGACGAGATCGACGTCGACATGACGATCGGCACGCGGCCGATGCTGCAGCCGGGCCTGGTCGATATCCCGTTCATGCGGGACGAATGGGTGACGGTGTGCGCGACGCCGCTGGCCGAGACGCTCGCCCGCGTGCCGCGCGCCGAACACGCGCGGCACGCGGGGCTCGTCTGCCTCGAAACGAGCCTGACCGACGAGCGCATGGCGACCGTCTTTCGCGAGCAGCTGTCGGATTTCCGGATGCAGGCGATCTACGACGACCAGCGGCTCGTGCTGGACGCCGTGCAGCGCGGCCGCGGCATTGCATGCCTGCCGCGCCTCGTCGCGCAGGCCGGCCTCGACCAGCACACGCTGACCGTGCTCGCCGACTACCCGCGCCTGCCCGGCACCACATGGTGGCTGTCGCGGATGGAAGGCCCGTCGCGCTCGCCGATCGTCGAGCAGATGTTCGACTGGCTGGTCCAGCAAGGCATCCTGTCGAGCGTGGCCGACCCGGCGCCCGACCATGCGCCGCCTCCGCCCGCGTAATCGAACGCCGAAAAAAAACGTCCCGCCGGCTGGCGGGACGTTCGTCACGAGGCGAATGCGTACGATGCGCGGCCGATCACGGCTCGTGACGCAGGTACCCTTCCTTGCTCGGATCGCGCATCCGCCACGACACGATCAGCGAGATCGCGCACAGCACGGTCACGTACCAGTAGAAGGTTTCCTCGCTGCCGATCGACTTGAACCACAGTGCGACGTACTCGGCCGAGCCGCCGAAGATCGCGTTCGCGACCGCATACGACAGGCCGACACCCATCGCGCGCACTTCCGGCGGGAACATCTCGGCCTTGATCAGCCCGCTGATCGACGTGTAGAAACTGACGATCGCGAGCGCGACCGTGATCAGCACGAATGCCGCCACCGGGCTCGTCACGTCCTTCAGCGCGTGCATCAGCGGCACCGTGCCGATCACCGCGAACGAGCCGAACAGGATCATCGACGTGCGGCGGCCGATCCGGTCGGACAGCGCGCCGAACACCGGCTGCATCAGCATGTAGACGAGCAGCGCGACGGTCATCACGTTGCTGGCCGTCTTCGCATGCATGCCGGCCGTGTTCACGAGGTACTTCTGCATGTACGTCGTGAACGTGTAGAAGATCAGCGAGCCGCCGGCCGTGAAGCCGACCACCGTGAAGAACGCCCCCTTGTGCTGCCACACGCCGCGGATCGTGCCCGCGTTTTTCTTGTCGCGCGATTCGGACGTCGACGTCTCGTCGAGCGACTTGCGCAGGTACAGCGAGATCAACGCGGCCGCCGCGCCGACCACGAACGGAATGCGCCAGCCCCACGCCTTCAGTTCGTCGCCCGACAGCGTCTGCTGCAGGATCACGAGCACGAGCAGCGCGCACAGCTGGCCGCCGATCAGCGTCACGTACTGGAACGACGCGAAGAAGCCGCGGCGGCCCTTCAGCGCGACCTCGCTCATGTAGGTCGCGCTCGTGCCGTATTCGCCGCCCACCGACAGCCCCTGGAACAGCCGCGCGACCAGCAGCAGCGCCGGCGCGAGCGCGCCGATCTGCGCGTAGGTCGGCAGCACCGCGATCACGAGCGAGCCGCCGCACATCATCAGCACCGAGATCATCATCGCGTTGCGGCGGCCGTGGCGGTCGGCGATGCGGCCGAACAGCCAGCCGCCGATCGGACGCATCAGGAAGCCGGCCGCGAACACCCCCGCCGTGTTCAGCAGCTGCGTCGTCGTGTTGCCGCTCGGGAAGAATGCCGGCGCGAAGTACAGCGCGCAGAACGAGTAGATGTAGAAGTCGAACCACTCGACGAGATTGCCCGACGATGCGCCGACGATGGCGAACACGCGCCGCCGGGTGTCATGCGCGGACAGCGCAGCTTGTTCGGTCTGGACGTCCATGGATTGGTCTGTTCCTTGTAGTACTTTCTGGGCGAGGCGGCTGGGCCGCCGCGTGCGATCGAACGTGGCACCGGTTCCGGCGCACGGCGCTACGGGATTTTAGCGAAATGTAAAGTAACAGGCTCTCCGGGTTCGTCCGGATGTAGAAAATTTTTCTCCCGCCATGCGTTCGTCATATGAAAACGCCAGCCCGCAGGCTGGCGTTCGGTGCAAACTTTCCGCAGGCGATGTTCAGATCCGCACCTCCGGCGGCACGTAGCGGCACTCGTAGCGCTTGCGCACGGTACCGGCCTCGTCGACGCTTTCCAGGAACACGTCGAATTGCCAGAGCCGCGCCATGTGCTTGAGCACTTCGTCGCTGTCGTTCGACAGGTGACGGTTGTCGGTCATGAAGTGGCGCAGCGTGAGACTGCGGTCGCCGCGCGTGTTCACCGCCCACACCTGGATGTTCGGCTCGCGGTGATGGATGTCGTACTGCCTCGACAGTGCCTGCCGCACATACTGGTAGCCCGAATCGTCGTGGATCGCCGACACCTCGAGCGAATCGCGCATGTCGTCGTCGAGCACCGAGAAGAGCCGCATGTCGCGGATCAGGCTCGGCGACAGGTACTGCGCGATGAAGCTCTCGTCCTTGAAGTTGCGCATCGCGTAGTGCATCGCCGGCAGCCACGGGGTGCCCGCGATCTCGGGAAACCACTTGTAGTCTTCCTCCGTCGGCGCTTCGCAGATCCGCCGGATGTCGCTCATCATCGAAAAGCCGAGCGCGTACGGGTTGATCCCGCTGTAGTACGGCTTCGTGACGGGCGGCTGGTAGACCACGTTGCTGTGCGAATGCAGGAACTCCATCATGAAGCTGTCTTCCAGCTTCCCCTGGTTGTACAGCGTATTCAGCAGCGTGTAGTGCCAGAACGTCGCCCAGCCTTCGTTCATCACCTGCGTCTGCCGTTGCGGGTAGAAATACTGGCCGATCTTGCGCACGATGCGGATCACTTCCCGCTCCCACGGTTCGAGCAGCGGCGCATTCTTTTCCGCGAAATACAGCAGGTTCTCCTGCGGCTCGGGCGGATAGCGGTCTTCCTGCTCCTCCATCAGCTCGGGCTTCTTGCCCGGCAGCGTGCGCCACAGTTCGTTCACCTGCGACTGCAGGTACGCCTCGCGTTCACGCCGCAGCGCGGCCTCCTTCGACAGCGAAGGCTTCTGCGGCCGCTTGTAGCGGTCGACGCCGTAGTTCATCAGCGCATGGCACGAATCGAGCAGTTCCTCGACACGATCGAGCCCGTAGCGCTCCTCGCATTCCGCGACGTAGTTCTTCGCATACACGAGATAGTCGATGATCGCGTGCGCGTCGGTCCACAGCCGGAACAGGTAGTTGCCCTTGAAGAACGAGTTGTGCCCGTACGCCGCGTGCGCGATGACGAGCGCCTGCATCGTCATCGTGTTCTCTTCCATCAGGTACGCGATGCACGGGTTCGAGTTGATGACGATTTCGTACGCGAGGCCCATCTGGCCGCGGCGGTAGCTCTTCTCGGTCGACAGGAAGTGCTTGCCGAACGACCAGTGACGGTAGTTGACGGGCATCCCGACCGACGCATACGCGTCCATCATCTGCTCGGCGCTGATCAGTTCGAGCTGGATCGGGTAGATGTCGAGCTCGTATTGTTCGGCGACCTGCGAGATGTGCGTGTCGTATTCCTCGAGCAGTTCGAACGTCCAGTCGGACGGGCACGGCAGCGGCTTGCGTTCGGCAACGTTCATACGCGCTTCCTTTTGCCCTGGGCCGGGCAAGTCGGCGGCCGGCGGCGGCGGTTCGGCCTGCCCGCTTTGCTGCGGTGCGGCAGGGCCGGCCGTGTCGTCGCCGGAAGGGCGCGGCGCATAGCCGCGCGACTCGTTGTGCAGATGGCGGGTCGTCATGACATTTCCACCTGCTTTTCGAACAATTCGCGAAACACCGGGTAAATGTCGGCAGCCGATTCCACTTTTTTCATCGCGAGATGCGGCTGGGACAGGGCCAGTTGCGCGTATTCCAGCCACAGGTTCTGCTCTTCCGGCGCGACCTGGATATACGCGAAGTAACGCACTTTCGTGAGGATATCCTCTTCCAGGATTTTGCGACACTTGGGCGAATCGTCAGTCCAGTTGTCGCCGTCGGACGCCTGCGCGCCGTAGATGTTCCACTCGGTCGGCGAGTAGCGCTCGTTCATCACCTTGCGCATCAGCTCGAGCGCACTCGACACCACCGTGCCGCCGCTTTCGGTCGAATGGAAGAAGGTGTCCTCGTCGACTTCCTCGGCACGCGTGTGGTGGCGAATGAACACCACCTCGATGCGCTCGTAGTTACGTTTGAGGAACAGGTAAAGCAGGATGAAGAAGCGCTTCGACAGATCCTTGCGCTGCTCGTCCATCGAGCCCGACACGTCCATCAGGCAGAACATCACGGCCTGGCTCGACGGTTGCGGCTGCTTCACGCGGTTGATGTAGCGCAGGTCGAACGGATCGATGAACGGAATCCGCCAGATGCGCCCCTTCAGGTGATGGATCTCGGCCTCGAGCACCGCGATCTCCGCGCGCCGGTCTTCCGGGTCGCTCTTCATTGCCTCGAGCTGCGCCTCGAGGTCGCGCAGCTCGTTGACGAGCGGCGAGCCGAGCGCGATGCGACGCCCGAGTGCGCTGCGCAGCGAACGCACGACGTCGATGTTGTTCGGCGTGCCTTCCGCCGACCATCCCGCGCGCACGTTCTTCCAGCTCGGCACCGTCAGCAGGTGCGTCTTCACGAGGCGAGGCAGTTCGAGATCGTCGAAGAAGTACTGCATGAACTCGTCGCGCGACAACTCGAACACGAAGTCGTCCTGCCCTTCGCCCTCGTTGCTCGCCTGACTGCCTCCGCCGCCCGAGCCGCCCTGCGGGCGCGGGATCTTGTCGCCGCGCACGTAGTCCTCGTTGCCGGGGTGCACGTATTCACGACGCCCGCCAGGCGCGTGCCGGAAATTCGGCTCCGCGATGTCCTTGCGCGGGATCGTGATGCTCTGCGTGCTCTGGATATCCTTGATGCTACGGTCGCGCACCGCGTCGGACACGGCACGACGAATGTAGTTCTTGACGCGACGCAGAAAGCGTTCGCGGTTGGCGATACTCTTGTTCTTGCCGGCCAGCCTGCGGTCGATGATTTGATGAAGCACTCCCGGTCTCCCGCTCGAAAGTCGATCTGCCGGGGCACTCGCCGCGCATGCCGTCTGCCGTCATGCGGGCGGCGCCTCTGAAGGCGCCCGTACGGTCTCGCCGTACGGGCGCGGTACCGCGCGCGTCATGATGACTTGCGCACGCGCAGGTACCAGTCGCAAAGCAGCCTCACCTGCTTCGGCGTATAGCCCTTCGCGACCATCCGGTTCACAAAGTCCTCATGCTTGCGCTGCTCCTCCGCCGAACCCTTCGCGTTGAACGAAATCACCGGCAACAGTTCCTCGGTGTTCGAGAACATCTTCTTCTCGATCACGACGCGCAACTTCTCGTAGCTCGTCCACACGGGGTTCTTGCCGGCGTTCGCCGCCCGTGCACGCAACACGAAGTTCACGATCTCGTTGCGGTAATCCTTCGGATTACTGATGCCGGCCGGCTTCTCGATCTTCTCCAGCTCCGCGTTCAGCGCGGCGCGGTCGAAGCTCTCGCCCGTATCGTGATCGCGGAATTCCTGGTCCTGGATCCAGAAGTCCGCATACGTGACGTAGCGGTCGAAGATGTTCTGGCCGTACTCCGAATACGACTCGAGGTAGGCCGTCTGAATCTCCTTGCCGATGAAATCCGCGTAGCGCGACGCCAGTACGTCCTTCACGAAGGACAGATACTTCTGCTCGGTTTCCGGCGGGAACTGCTCGCGCTCGATCTGCTGCTCGAGCACGTACATCAGGTGCACGGGGTTGGCCGCGACCTCGCTCGAATCGAAGTTGAACACGCGCGACAGGATCTTGAACGCGAAGCGTGTCGACACGCCCGTCATCCCTTCGTCCACGCCCGCGTAGTCGCGGTATTCCTGGTACGACTTCGCCTTTGGATCGGTATCCTTGAGGTTTTCGCCGTCGTACACCTGCATCTTCGAGAACAGGCTCGAATTCTCAGGCTCGTGCAGGCGCGACAGCACCGAGAACTGCGACATCATCTTCAGCGTGCCCGGTGCGCAGACGGCCTCGGCCAGCGACGAGTTGCGGATCAGCTTCTCGTAGATCTTCGTCTCCTCCGAGACGCGCAGGCAGTACGGCACCTTCACGACGAAGATCCGGTCGAGCAGTGCCTCGTTGTTGCGGTTGTTGCGGAACGCCTTCCATTCCGACTCGTTCGAGTGCGCGAGGATGATCCCGTCGAACGGAATCGCGCCGAAGCCCTCGGTGCCCTTGAAGTTGCCTTCCTGCGTGGCGGTGAGCAGCGGGTGCAACACCTTGATCGGCGCCTTGAACATTTCGACGAACTCGAGCAGGCCCTGGTTCGCCAGGCACAGGCCACCGGAGTAGCTGTACGCGTCGGCGTCGTCCTGCGCATACTGTTCGAGCTTGCGGATATCGACCTTGCCGACCAGCGACGAGATGTCCTGGTTATTCTCGTCACCCGGCTCCGTCTTCGCGATGCCGATCTGCCGCAGGATCGACGGATAACGGCGCACCACTCGGAACTGGCGGATGTCGCCGTTGTATTCGTGCAGACGCTTGACGGCCCACGGACTCAGGATGTTTTTCAGGTAGCGGCGCGGAATGCCGTACTGTTCCTCAAGGATCGGGCCGTCTTCGTCGTAGTCGAACAGCCCGAGCGGCGATTCGTTGACGGGCGAACCCTTCAGCGAATAGAACGGCACGCGCTCCATCAGTTGCTTGAGACGCTCGGCGATCGACGACTTGCCGCCGCCCACCGGGCCAAGCAGATAGAGGATCTGCTTCTTCTCCTCGAGCCCTTGCGCAGCGTGACGGAAATATGCGACCACCTGCTCGATCACTTCCTCCATTCCGTAGAACTCACGGAATGCGGGATAGACCTTGATGACCTTGTTCGCGAAGATCCGCGACAGGCGCGGATCGTTGCGGGTATCGATGTGTTCAGGTTCCCCGATTGCTGCCAGCATGCGTTCACCAGCCGTCGCGTACGCGGATGGATCGTTCTTGCAGAGCGCGAGATACTCCTCCAGCGAGAGCTCTTCCTCTCGCGTTTTTTCGAAGCGGTTCGCGAAGCTGCTGTAAATATCCATGCTACCTCCCTCGCCTGAGTCTGAAGACGTGCCTGCCTTCGTACGACTGCGCAGAAGCAAGCGCGTTCGAATTCATCCTAAACCCTTTCTTATTTTTTTTCACGAACTCTTCGTATGAAGTTCGTCATTCTCGACAACACCGCTTGGACAACGCATTTCGTCGTTTTACAATCGATCTCCCGAGCCGCAGAAACTGCATCCGTCGCGTCTCGTCGAACAACGGAACGTCTTGTGCGTTGGACACATCCGACGTCGTCACTTCCTCCCTCATCCCTATACGTTCGAGCAGCCGTTTGCGACGACACGTTGCGCGCGCCGTTACAAATTTTTTTCGCAGCGCCCTTACGGAAATACCCGTACGACGGATGCGGGCACTTCACTCGCACCTGTGCGCACCTCAGTCGATGCAGAGCGTTCGATGCACGCAACCTTGCACGATCGTCGTTCATGTACGTCGTCTGTCACATTTCTCCACTGCAGAAACGACAACGCCCGCGTGTTGCGGGCGTCGTTCGCTACCAAATGGGATACCAAATGGGGATAGATACGCGGCACGCGCGAATCAGAAGGTTTCCCAGTCGTCCGCGCCACCGGTAGCGGCCGCCTGCGCGGGCGCAGCGGCGGCCGCGACGGGCTTGCGCACCGGTGCCGGCGCAGCCGCGCGTTTCGGCGGGGCATCGCGATCGTCGCGCGCAGCAGCGACCGGCACGGCAACCGCAGCGGAAGGCGCACGCGGCGCGTGACGCACTGCAACCGGCACCGCAACCGGTGCCGCGGCACCCGGCCGCGACGTGTCGTCGGCGAGCTGGAATACCGCTGCCGTTTCACGCAGGCGCCCGGCCTGTTCGTCGAGCGACTGCGCGGCGGCCGCGGCTTCCTCGACGAGCGCCGCATTCTGCTGCGTGACCTCGTCCATCTGCGCGACCGCGCGCGCCACTTGGTCGATCCCGCCGCTCTGCTCCTCGGATGCCGCCGCGATCTCGCCCATGATGTCCGTCACGCGCTGCACCGCACCGATCACGTCGCTCATCGTGCGCCCTGCCTCGTCGACCAGCGTGGAACCCGACCGGATGCGCTCCACCGACGCGTCGATCAGCACCTTGATCTCCTTGGCCGCGGCCGACGAACGCTGGGCCAGGCTGCGCACCTCGCCCGCGACGACCGCGAAACCGCGGCCTTCCTCGCCGGCCCGCGCGGCTTCCACTGCTGCATTCAGCGCAAGAATGTTGGTCTGGAACGCGATTCCCTCGATGATCGCGATGATGTCGGCGATCTTCGCCGAGCTGTCGTTGATCTCGCCCATCGTGCCGACCACCTGGCCGACCACCGTATTGCCCTTGTTTGCAATCTCCGATGCATTCGCGGCCAGCGAACTCGCCTGGCGTGCATTGTCTGCGTTCTGCTTCACGGTGCCGGTCAGTTGCTCCATGCTCGACGCGGTTTCCTGCAGCGCCGCGGCCTGCTCCTCGGTGCGCGACGACAGGTCGATGTTGCCGGCCGCAATCTGGCGCGCCGCGGTCGCGATCGACTCGCTGCCGCCGCGCACGGTGCGCACCGTATCGACGAGCCCGCGCTGCATCTTGCCGAGGCCCTCGAGAAGCTGGCCCATCTCGTCACGCCGGTCCACGACGATCGGCCGGCGCAGGTCGCCGGCGGCAATCGCGTCGAAATGCGCGAGCGCGTCGGCAATCGGGCGGCCGATCGCACGGCTCAGCGTCAGCCACGACACCACCGCGGCGGCGAAGCCGGCCGCCAGCGCGACGATCGCCAACACACGCAGCGTCTCGTACACCGATTCCGCATGATCGAAGTTGGCTTGCGCGTCACTGAACTGGAAGTTGCGCAACGCCTCGCTCGCCGTCGAGAGGTCGGTGTAGCGCGCCTGGAGCTGCTTGGCGCCGTCGCCGATGCGGTCGGCCTGATTCGCGCCGAGCACGCTCGCGAACGCGTCGCACTCGTGCTGCAACGCCTGCCGCTTCGCGGCGACGTCCTGTGCGATGCGATCCTCCTCCGGGCCGCGCGGCAACGCGAGGTACTTTTGCCACCAGGCGTCCGACTGCGCGCGCATCCCGCGGCTTCGCTCGATGGCAGCCGCCGCATCGGGCGTGCCGGCCAGGAGCGCCGCCCGGTCGAGGGCCAGCCGTTCGCGCGCCGAGTAGATCTCGGCAATCGAGACATCGACCGCGCTTGGCATCTGATTCGTGAAGATCTCGCGCGTCGTGCCGTTCGCGCGCGTCATTCCATACACGCCGAGCCCACCGATCACACCGAGGAGCACCGCCAGAAACGCCATCGTGAAACCGATGCGCGCACGAATCGTCAGGTTTTTGAACGCCATCATCCTTCCTGTGTTGCGTCGTAATGGACGGGACGGACCCGTCGCTTCGAAGCATTGCTTCACCTGATGCATTTACGACCAGACACCGCGCAACTTGATGGCGTTTCCGCTATTTTTTCGAATTATTCGTCTGTTTATTACAAATAGCTGAACGAAAATACGTACATCACCGTGCACTGGCGTGCACGGCGATCAGTCGCGCTCCGTTGCCGGCGTGCAGCGCGGATACGCGGCCGGCCGTCGTTTGCGCCGAACCGGCCGCGATACGCGATCCGGCCCTATCCTGCCCTATCCGGCCAGTTCGGCAAGCGTGGGAATCGACGGTTGCGCGCCCGCCCGCGTGACCGACAGTGCCGCCGCGCGTTGCGCGAAGCGGATCGCGGTGTCGACGTCCGCGCCGGCCGCGAGCCGAGCGGAAAAGCCGCCGATGAAGGTATCGCCGGCCGCCGTCGTGTCGACGGCCTGCACGGCAGGCGCCGGATAATGCCGCGCGGCGCCGTCGGCCGTCAGCGCAAGCACACCCCGTGCGCCCAGCGTGACCAGCACGTTGCGCGCGCCGCCAGCCTGCAGCGCGCGGGCGGCGGCTTCGGCCTCCGCGGGGTCGCGCACCGGCAGCGCGGTCAACGCGGCCGCCTCGACCTCGTTCGGGATCAGGTAATCGACGAGCGGCAGCCAGCCGTCCGGCAGCGGCGCGACGGCCGGGGCCGGATTGAGCACCACCGTGCGGCCGAGCCGCCGCCCGGCCGACAGCGCCGCGAACACCGCATCCGGCGGCGTCTCGAGCTGGCAGATCACGACGTCGGCCGACGCCAGCGCGGCCTCGTGCCGCGCGACCGTATCGGTCGTGACCTCGCCGTTGCCGCCTGCGACGATCACGATCGCGTTCTGGCTCGCATCGTCGACGACGATCAGCGCGACGCCGGTCGACGCCGACGCGCTCGTCGCGAGCCCCGCGCAGTCGATCCCCTCGGCTTCGAGGCCCGCACGCAGTGCCGCGCCGTGCGCATCCGCGCCGACGCAGCCGATCATCGCGACCTGCGCGCCGAGCCGCGCGGCAGCGACGGCCTGGTTGCCGCCCTTGCCGCCCGCCGCCTGCGCGAACGCATGCCCGGCGAGCGTTTCGCCGGGCAGCGGCAGGCGCGGCGCGCGCACGACGAGATCCATATTGAGGCTGCCGACCACCGTCACGCGGCCGGCGCCCGCCGCGGGCGCCGTCATGCGCGACCGCCGGAAGCCGGCGGCTCGCGGTAGATCGCCGTCGATTCACGCAGCACGAGACGCGGCGACACGACGCGACGGCGGCTCGGCACGGCCGACGAGCCGCCGCCGATGCGCTCGATCAGGGTCTGCGCGGCCATTTCGCCGAGCGCGCGCACCGACTGGCCGACCGTCGACAGCGCCGGATACGTGTAGCGGGAGAATTCGATGTCGTCGAACCCGATGATCGAACAGTCGTCGGGCACGCGCATGCCGCGCTCGGCCGCCGCACGCAGCGCGCCGACGCCCATCAGGTCGTTGCCCGCGAAGATCGCGCTCGGCCGCACCGATTCGAACAGCCGCGACGCCGCGTGATAACCGCCGAGGCACGAGAAGTCGCTTTCCGCGATCGCGCCCGGCACGATGTCGACACCGCGCTCAGCCATCGCACGGATGAAACCGTGCACGCGCATCGCGCTGACCGCCGTGTCGGTCGGCCCCGTGATGCAGCCGATCTTCGCGTGCCCGAGCTCGAGCAGGTGGCGCGTCGCCAGGTACGCGCCGCGCTCGTGGTCGATCTGCACGAGGTCGGCCGCGAGCCCCTCGATGTTGCGATCGACGACGACGAGCGGCGCATGGATGTCCGCAAGCGTCTGCGCGAGCACCGCATCCTCGCCCGCCGACGCGACGATCAGCCCGTCGATGCGCTTTTCCTGCAGCACGCGCAGGTAGTTGCGCTGCTTCACGGGATCGTCGTCCGAGTTGCAGAAGAACACGCAATAGCCATTGGCCGCGCACTGATCCTCGATGCCGCGCGCAAGCTCCGCGAAATACGGATTCGTGCTGTTCGGCACGACGAGGCCGATGGTCGCCGTCGCACGCGCCTTCAGCGAGCGTGCCACGGCCGACGGCACGTAATTCAGCTCGCGGATCGCGCCCTCGACCTTCGCACGCACATCCGCAGACACCGGCCGCGAGTTGTTCACCACGTGCGAGACGGTCGTAAACGACACGCCCGCCATGGCTGCCACATCCTTGATCGTCGCCATTTCCCGTTTCTCTCTGGTCTGTTCTGTCTGTCTTTCTACCGCACGCGCGTGCGCCGGCTGCGATACGTATCGAGCACGACCGCCACCACGATCACCGCGCCGGTGATGATCCGTTTCGTCGGCTCGTTCGCGCCGATCTGCGCCAGCCCCGCGGCCAGCACCGAGATGATCAACACGCCAAAGAACGTGCTGATCACCGAGCCGCGCCCGCCCATCAGGCTCGTGCCGCCGATCACGACGGCCGCGATCACCTGCAGTTCGAGGCCGACGCCCGCGTTCGGGTCGGCCGCCTCGAGCCGCGAAATCTGGAACAGCGACGCGAGCCCCGCGAGCGCGCCCATCAGCGCGAATACGAGAATTTTATACGGCCTCGGGTTAACCCCGGCAAGTCGGACGGCTTCTTCGTTCGTACCGATCCCGACGAGATAGCGTCCGAACACGGTGCGCGTCAGCACGAACTGGGCCGCGATCATCACCGCGACCGCGATCAGGAACGCCGGCGAGATGCCGAGCGCGATCGGGTTCGACAGGAAATCGAACGCGTCGCCGATATAGGCGGTGCGCGAATTCGTCAGCTGGTACGCGAGGCCGCGTGCGGCCTCCAGCACGCCGAGCGACACGATGAACGACGGGATTCGCCAGCCGACCGTGACTGCGCCCGTCAGCGCGCCCGTGACGGTCGCGACCGCGATGCCGATCAGCGCGGCCGGCAGCGGCCCCCACTGCCATTTCAGCGCGGCGACGCTGACCATCGACGCGGCGAGCGCGAGCACCGAGCCGACCGACAGGTCGATCCCGGCGATGATCAGCACGAAGGTCATCCCGACCGACATCACGACGAGATCGGGAATCTGGTTCGCGATCGTGCTGAACGTATCGTAGGTCAGGAAATGCGAGCTCAGCGTCGAAAACAGCACGATCATCGCGGCAAGCGCGCCGGCGAGCCCGAGATAGTTCGACAGGCCGAGCCGCGTGCCGGACAGCGTGCGCGCGCGGCGCCCCGTCACGTCCTGCTGCGCGCCTGCGTCGGTCGGGGATACGGGAGGCTGGGTCATTGCTGTCGTCCTGTCGTCGAAGTGCCCGGAGCGGCGCCTTGCGCCTGCCCCGCGTCCGGATGCCGTGCGCCGTCCGGCGGCGTCTCGCGGCCGAAGCCGGCGAACGCCGCGGCCAGCAGTGCATCCTGGGTCCAGTTGCCGCGCTCGAACACGGCGGTCATGCGGCCGGCCGACATCACGCCGATCCGGTCGCAGATCAGCATCAGCTCACGCAGGTCGCTCGACACGACGACGAGCGCGCGGCCTTCGCGCGCGAGCGCGCCCATCAAAGTGTAGATCTCGAACTTCGCGCCGACGTCGATCCCGCGCGTCGGCTCGTCGAACAGCAGCACGCCCATGTCGCGCGCGAGCCAGCGGCCGATCACGACCTTCTGCTGGTTGCCGCCCGACAACTCGCCGACCGCCTGTGCCGCACCGTGCGTGCGGATTCGCAGCGCGTCGATCTGCTGCTCGGCGAGCGCCGTTTCACGCGCGCTGTCGACGATGCCGCCGCGCGCCAGCCGGTCGAGCTGGCCGAGCGACACGTTCGCGGTGATCGACTGCGTGAGCAGCAACCCCTCGCCCTTGCGATCCTCGGTAATCAGCGCGATGCCGTGCTTCACCGCCTCGACGGGCGAACCGATCCGCACCGGCTTCGGCGGCTGGCCGATCGCGATCGTCCCCGCATCCGGCGCATCCGCGCCGTAGATCAGCCGCAGCAGTTCGGTACGTCCCGCGCCGATCAGCCCCGAGATGCCGAAAATCTCGCCCGCGCGCACCTCGAGCGACACGTCGCGCACCGCCGTCCCGCGGGTGAGGCCCGACACGACGAGCCGCGGTGCGCCGATACGGCGCTCGCCGAGATCGATGTGCTCGCCTATCTCGCGGCCGACCATCAGCGTGACGAGCCCGTCGGACGTCGTCGCCGCCATGTCGCCCGCGTGGACGAGCCGGCCGTCGCGCAGCACCGCGACCCGCTCGGCGACACGCGCGAGCTCCTCGAGCCGGTGCGAGATATAGATGATCGCGACCCCGCGTGCCTTCAGCCGGTCGATCTGCTCGAACAGCAGCTCGACTTCACGCGCGGTCAGCATCGCGGTCGGTTCGTCGAGAATCAGCACGCGGCAGTCGCCGATCAGGTTGCGCGCGATCTCGACCATCTGCTGATGGCCGATGCCGAGCGCGCCCACCGGCGTATCGGGATCGACCGTGTCGAGCCCGACCTGGGCCATCGCGGCCCGTGCGTCGTCGCGCAACCGCGCGCGATCGATGATCCCGAAGCGCCGCGGCAGGCGGTTCAGGAACAGGTTTTCGGCGACCGTCAGGGTCGGCAGCAGGTTCAGCTCCTGCATCACCATGCGCACGCCGAGCGCCTCGGCCTGCGTCCGGCTCGCCGGCGCATAGGGCTGGCCGCCCAGCTGCATCGTGCCGGCGGTCGGCTCGACGAGGCCGCCGATGATCTTCGACAGCGTGCTCTTGCCGGCGCCGTTCTCGCCCGTCAACGCAAGCGCGTGGCCCGCGTCGAGCGTCAGCGTGACCTCGGCGAGCACGGGTTCGGCATAGGTCTTGCCGATGCCGGATACGGACAGCACGGGAGCGGCTGCGCGGGAGGGTTGGGAAGTCGAGTCCATCGCGATCCTGGTTGCGGCCGCGCGCACGCGGCGCGCGGGTATGACGCTCACAAGTGCATGTGCATGCAGTGGCCGTGATCGCGCTCACCCCTGATAACGGCCGCCGCGCCCGATTCTTGAGGGCGGCGGCCGTATCGGGTTTGCGTCACTTCGTCACGAGATCCACCGGCGTCTCGACCACGCCCGACATGTCGGCCTGCTTGCGATGCTCGGAGATCGCCTTGAGCGCCGTGTCGATGCCGAACACGGCCTGCTTCGCCGCGTACTGATCGGCCGTCGCGAGCACGCGGCCGTCCTTCAGCATCGGCTTGATCGCGTTGATGTTGTCGTAGCCGACCACGAACACCTTGCCCTGCTTGCCGGCCGCGCGCACGGCCGACACGGCGCCGATCGCCATGTTGTCGTTGCCGCACAGCAACGCCTTCAGGTTCGGGTATTCGTTGAGCATCGCGGCCGCGACCGCATTGCCCTTGTCGATCTCCCATTCACCGGACTGCACCGATACGACCTTCATCCCGCCCGCCTTCATCGCGTCCTGGAAGCCGGCCGTGCGCTGCTGCGCATTGGTCGTCGTCGACACGCCTTCGACGATGCCGACCTGGTCGCCCGCCTTCAGCCGCTTCGCGAGGTAATCGCCGATCTTGCGCGCGCCCTTGCGGTTGTCCGGGCCGACGAACGGTACGTTCAGGTTCTTCGATTTCAGCACGTCGGGATCGAGCCGGTTGTCGATGTTCACGACGATGATGCCGGCGTCGACCGCCTTCTTCACGACCGGCACGAGCGCCTTCGAATCGGCCGGCGCGAGCACGATCGCGTCGACCTTCGACACGATCATCTGCTCGACGATGCGGATCTGGTTCGCGGTGTCGGTCTCGTCCTTGATGCCGTTGGTGATCAGGTCGAACTGGTTCGCGTTGTGCTTCTGGTATTCCTTCGCGCCCGTTTCCATCGTCAGGAAGAACTCGTTGGCGAGCGACTTCATCACGAGCGCGACCTTCGGCTTGGCCGATGATTGCGCATGGACGGCCGGTGCGGCGGCAACCGCGACGGCGGCGAGCGCGGCGGTCAGGAAACGACGGCGAAAGAGGACATTCATACACATCTCCTGGCGACCGGCCCCAGGGGCCGGACTATTGTTTGACTGTTGTTTTAATGTGAGCAAACGTTTGCGCCACACTACCCGGGCAATGGCCATCGATGCTGCTGTCGGTATCACGAAATGGAAACGAGGCAGACGGCCGACTGCCTGACGCGTGCTGTTGTTTACGCGCCTCCGCCGGCGGGAAGCCGGCGGAGTGAAGGCTATGCTGTACCGATTCGCGCCGGCGCGCAACCTGTCTGATCAATATTTAGGGTTTATTCGGAGCGCGTGTCACGCCGGATCCCGCGGCGCCGGCTCGTCTTCATTGGCTGACGGCGGCTCGCCGAATCGGTTCGCGTGCGGCGTGCCGGCGATGAAGCCGTTCATCACGAACAACGCGAGCGCGCCGACGATCGGCACGAACAGCAACAGCATCCACCATCCCGACTTGTCGATGTCGTGCAGCCGCTTCACACCGACCGCGATCGACGACCAGGCCGCGACGACGGCCACCACGACGAGCACCAGCATCGCCAGCAGCGGCAGCTCGTCATCCGGCGAGCGGTGCGAATCCGCATCGAAAAACACGCTGAGCAACGCGGAAACCAGTGCGTAGATCCACCACGGCAGGCGTCCGATCCGGCCTTCGAAGGAAAAGAGAAACCATTTCAGGTTCATTGTTTACCTCTTCGTCACGCGTGTTGCGTGCTGTGCGCCATGTCGCCGAATGTGCCTGAACGGGCAATCCGCGTGCGTTGTGTGGCGAATGCGAACGGGCTGCCGGCCATGTGCCCCGCGCTTCGTTCCGGCGTCGCGCAGGGTGTCGGTGCAGCCGGCCGATCGGGATGGTGCCGGAGAGTCGCGTCAACACCCGTCAGCCGGCATTCACGCGCATTGAATCACATGCAAGGAGAAATGGGGCGGCCAGTATGCAGGATGGCAAGGCCCGATGCGAGGCGCTCGAACGTGCCGTCTTGATTTCTCGCTGGCAGGCGAGCGCATGTCGTGCGCCGAGTGCGGAGATGAATCGGCAGGAAACCGCGATTGCGGCCGGTGATTCGGTGAGTCTGGGTCGAACAACCAGGCAGGCGGCAGATCGCCTGCGCCGCCTGGTGCATGAGGAGACGTCGCGCCATCCGCGGTGATCGCTCGGACGGTGCACGACGTGCTGGCTTCAAACGGCTTCGCGCAACAGCCCCGCGATTTCGGCTTCGTTCAGGTGCGGCGCGAACATCTCGATCAGCCGGTACGCATACGCACGCAGGAATGCGCCCTTGCGCAGGCCGACCCGCGTCGTGCTCGCCTCGAACAGGTGCTGCGTATCGAGCGCGACGAGCCCCGTGTCGCGCTGCGGATCGTAGGCCATCGCCGCGACGACGCCGATCCCCATCCCGAGCTCGACATATGTCTTGATTACGTCGGCGTCGATCGCGGTCAGCACGACGTCGGGCACGGCACCCGCCTGCGTGAATGCCTGGTCGATGTGCGAGCGCCCCGTGAAGTCCTGGTCGTACGTGATGATCGGGTACTCGGCGATTTCCTCGAGCGTCAGGTTCTCGCGACCGACGAGCGGATGGCCCTTCGGCACGACGACCGTGTGGTGCCACGAATAGCACGGGAACGTGACGATGTCCGGATAGCGGTCGAGCGCTTCGGTCGAGATGCCGAGATCGGCCTCGCCGTTCAGGATCATCTGCGCGATCTGCTGCGGGCTGCCCTGGCGCAGCGCGAGATGCACCTTCGGGAACACGTCGGTAAACTGCCGGATCACCTTCGGCAGCGCGTAGCGCGCCTGCGTGTGCGTCGTCGCGACGACGAGGTGGCCGCTGTCCTGGTCGGCGAACTGGCGCGCGACGCGGCGCAGGTTCTCGGCATCGAGCAGCATCCGCTCGATCAGCTGGTGCACGGCCTTGCCGGGCTCCGTGAGCCCCGTCAGCCGCTTGCCGCGCCGGATGAAGATATCGACGCCCAGCTCATCCTCGAGATCCTTGATCTGCTTCGACACGCCGGACTGCGACGTGTACAGCACGTTCGCGACTTCCGTCAGGTTCATGTTCTGGCGCACCGCTTCGCGCACGAACCGCAATTGCTGAAAATTCATGGGTATGCCTCTTAGGCTGTCGTTGTTTGATTGTCTGATCGGAGCGCGCTCCGCCCCCTGCCCTGCATTCTGGCGTCAACGCGCGGGAAACACACGCACCGCGCGCGGCACGGCCGTTGCACCGTCGCCGACCTGCAGCGACAGCGCACGCCATGCGTCGCGATCGAGTTCCGCCTCGAGCGCGCCGCCTGCGCGCGCCTCGAGCTCCACACGCACCGAACCGCCGAGCGGAATCACGCGGCGCACGTCCACCGCGATGCCGTCGCGGTGCCCTTCGCCGGCCGGCCAGAGCTGCAGGTCGTGCGGCCGCACGTACGCGTTCGCAGGGCCCGCGAAATCGGCATCGACCTCGATCGGCGCAGCCGCGCCCTCGGCCACGAAGCCGCGCCCGGCGACCGTGCCCGGCAGCCGGTTGGCCGCGCCGAGGAACTCGTAGACGAACGCGCTCTGCGGATGATCGTAGACGTCCTGCGGGCTGCCGACCTGCTCGACGTGGCCGCGGTTCAGCACGACGATGCGGTCCGCGACTTCCAGCGCCTCCTCCTGGTCGTGGGTGACGAAGATCGTCGAGATGTGCAGGTCGTCGTGCAGGCGGCGCAGCCAGCCGCGCAGTTCCTTGCGGACCTTCGCGTCGAGCGCGCCGAACGGCTCGTCGAGCAGCAGCACCTTCGGCTCGACCGCGAGCGCGCGGGCGAGCGCGATGCGCTGGCGCTGGCCGCCCGACAGCTCCGACGGATAACGCTGCGCGAGCCAGTCGAGCTGCACGAGCTTCAGCAGCTCGTGCACCTTGTCGCGGATCACGCTTTCCGACGGCCGCTCGCGGCGCGGCTTCACGCGCAGCCCGAACGCGACGTTCTCGAACACGGTCATGTGGCGGAACAGCGCGTAGTGCTGGAACACGAACCCGACCTGCCGATCGCGCGCGCCGACCGACGCGACGTCGAGCCCCTGCAGCACGACCTGGCCGGCATCCGCGTGCTCGAGGCCCGCGATCACGCGCAGCAGCGTGGTCTTGCCGCAGCCGGACGGCCCGAGCAGCGCGACCAGTTCGCCGGGCGGGAAGTCGAGCGACACGTTGTCGAGCGCCGTGAAATCGCCGAAGCGCTTCTGAAGGTTACGGACGGTGATACCCATTCTGGTTGCCTCTTTACGATTTCGACGAAACGGCGGCGGGGCCGGCGTGTGCGGGAACGGTGTCGCTCGCGCCGGCCAGTTCGGCGGCGAGATGACGCTCGGCGATCAGTTTCAGCGCGAGCGTGACGAGCGCGAGCAGCGCGAGCACCGACGCCACCGCGAACGCTGCCGCGAAGTTGTATTCGTTGTACAGGATCTCGACGTGCAGCGGCATCGTGTCGGTCACGCCGCGGATGTGGCCCGATACGACCGACACCGCGCCGAACTCGCCCATCGCACGCGCGTTGCACAGGATCACGCCGTACAGCAGCCCCCACTTCACGTTCGGCAGCGTCACGCGGCGGAAGATCTGCCAGCCCGACGCGCCGAGCACGCGCGCGGCTTCTTCCTCGTCGGTGCCTTGCGCCTGCATCAGCGGAATCAGCTCGCGCGCGACGAACGGGAACGTGACGAAGATCGTCGCGAGCACGATGCCCGGCACCGCGAAGATGATCTGCACGTCGTGCGCCTGCAACCACGGCCCGAGCCAGCCCTGCGCACCGAACAGCAGCACGTACACGAGACCCGAGATCACCGGCGACACCGAGAACGGCAGGTCGATCAGCGTCGTCAGCAGCGCCTTGCCGCGGAATTCGAATTTCGCGATCGCCCACGACGCGCACACGCCGAACACGAGGTTCAGCGGTACGGCGATCACGGCGACGGTCAGCGTCAGCTTGATCGCCGACCACGCGTCGGGATCGGCCAGCGATTCGAGATAGAAGCCGATGCCTTTTCTCAGCGCCTCGACGAACACCGCGGCGAGCGGCACGACGAGGAAGAACGCAAGGAACGCCAGCGCGATGCCCGTGAGCAGCCAGCGCACGACGCGCGACTCGCTGACGGGGTCGAGCCGCTTCGCGGCGCGCCCTTGCGCGGCCGAAGACGGGGTTTTCAGCACGACGGTGGCCTCCTGGCTCATTGCTGGCCTCCTGCTGCGGCGGCGGTGACGGCAGCAGGCGCGGGACCGCTCGCGCCCTTGCTCGTGCGGCGCTGCAGATACCACTGCAGCGTGTTGATCAGCAGCAGCATCAGGAACGACACGACCAGCATCACGACCGCCAGCGCGGTCGCGCCCGCGTAGTCGTACTGCTCGAGCTTCGTGATGATGAGCAGCGACGTGATCTCGGATTTCATCGGCACGTTGCCGGCGATGAAGATCACCGAGCCGTATTCGCCGAGCGCACGCGCGAACGCGAGCGCGAACCCGGTGAGGAGCGCCGGCAGCACGGCCGGCAGCACGACGCGGCGGAACGTCAGCCAGCGCGACGCGCCCAGGCACGCGGCCGCCTCTTCCTGCTCGCGCTCGAAATCCTCGAGCACCGGCTGCACGGTGCGCACGACGAACGGCAGCCCGATGAAGGTCAGCGCGACCAGCACGCCGGCCGGCGTGAACGCGATCTTGATGCCGAGCGGCGCGAGATACTGGCCGACCCAGCCGTTGGTCGCGTAGACGGCCGCGAGCGAGATGCCGGCGACCGACGTCGGCAGCGCGAACGGCAGGTCGACGATCGCATCGACGAGGCGCTTGAACGGGAACGTGTAGCGCACGAGCACCCACGCGACGAGGAAGCCGAACACGGCATTGATCAGCGCGCCGCCGAGTGCGGACGTGAACGTCAGCCGGTACGACGCGAGCACGCGCGGCGACGCGACGGCGGTGACGAACTGGTCCCACGACAGCGTCGCGGTCTTCAGGAACGTGGCGGCGAGCGGTATCAGCACCACGAGGCTCAAATAGGCCACCGTGATGCCTAGCGTCACGCCGAAACCGGGCAGCGCGCTCGGCTTGCGAAAGGTGTACGTCGTCATCGGATGCTCTTGCTGGGTCGATGCTGCTCATGGGTCCGACGCAAACGCCGGCGCGATGCTTTGCGCCGGCGGCCCGTCGAGGGTGCGGCGCGCTGTCGTGGCGCGCCGCTGTCGTTATGGTGTTACTGCGGCTTGTAGATCGAATCGAACACGCCGCCGTCCGCGAAATGCGTCTTCTGCGCATTCGTCCAGCCGCCGAAGGTATCGTCGACCGTGTACAGCTTCAACTTCGGGAACTGCTTGGTCAGCTCCGCCGGCACGTTCTTCGAACGCGGCCGGTAGTAGTTGCGTGCCGCGATCTCCTGGCCCTGCGGGCTGTACAGGAAGTTCAGGTACGCCTCGGCCAGCTTGCGCGTGCCCTTCTTGTCGACCACCTTGTCGACCACCGCGACGGGCGGCTCGGCCAGGATGCTCACCGACGGCACGACGATCTCGAACTTGTCGGTGCCGAATTCCTTGACCGACAGGAACGCCTCGTTTTCCCATGCGATCAGCACGTCGCCGATCCCGCGCTGCACGAAGCTCGTGGTCGCGCCGCGCGCGCCGGAATCGAGCACGCCGGCATTCTTGTAGAGCTTCGTGACGAAGTCCTTCGCCGTCTGCTCGTTACCGCCCGGCTTGTGCTGCGCGTACGCCCATGCGGCCAGGTAGTTCCAGCGTGCGCCGCCCGACGTCTTCGGGTTCGGCGTGACGATCGAGATGCCCGGCTTGGTCAGGTCGTCCCAGTCCTTGATCCCCTTCGGGTTGCCCTTGCGCACCAGGAACACGATCGTCGACGTATACGGCGACGCGTTGTCGGGCAGGCGCTTCTGCCAATCCTTGTTGACGAGGCCCTTGTTCGCGAGCGCGTCGATGTCGTACGCCAGCGCCAGCGTGACGACGTCGGCCTGCAGGCCGTCGAGCACCGAGCGCGCCTGCGCGCCCGAACCGCCGTGCGACTGCTTGAAGTTGACGGTCTCGCCCGTCTTCGCCTTCCACTCCTTGCCGAACGCCTGGTTGAAGTCCTGATACAGCTCGCGCGTCGGGTCGTACGACACGTTCAGGAAGGTCGTATCGGCCTGCGCGTGCGTCGCGACGCCCAGCGCCGCCGCCGCGCCCAGCGCGAGTGTTGCGATCAGGCGGCCCACTCCGCCCACCAGCCCCGTATTGCGCTTGCCCATCCTTGGTTCTCCAGTGTTGTCGGTATTGCGATGTCGGGCCAGTCTAGCGAACGGGTTACATGATTAAAAATAATCGTTCCTCATTTTTTAATACTCAAAAGTGCTAACGCAGACGGGATGGACGGTTGCGGCAGATAAACCGGCGTCCGGACGTCGCAAAATCACGCCGGAACCGGCGTGATCGCGTCGAACCTCACGTAACACTTGAAATTCGCGAACTACTGTATAAAAATACAGCTCACTGTCTATCCATACAGTTGAGCCATGACCAAACTCACCGCCCGTCAGCAGCAAGTGTTCGACTTGATCCGTCGCGCGATCGAGCGCTCCGGATTCCCGCCCACCCGTGCCGAGATCGCGGCCGAACTGGGCTTCAGCTCGCCGAATGCGGCCGAAGAGCACCTGCGCGCGCTGGCGCGCAAGGGTGTGATCGAGCTGGCCGCCGGCGCGTCGCGCGGCATCCGCCTGCTCGGCATCGACGATGCCCCGCACCAGTTCACGCTCCCGCACGCCGGCCTGATGCAGCTGTCGCTGCCGCTCGTCGGCCGTGTGGCAGCCGGTAGCCCGATCCTCGCACAGGAGCACATCTCGCAGCATTACGCGTGCGATCCCGCGCTGTTCACCAGCAAGCCCGACTACCTGCTGAAAGTGCGCGGCCTGTCGATGCGCGACGCCGGCATCCTCGATGGCGACCTGCTCGCCGTGCAGAAGCGCACGGAAGCGAAGGACGGCCAGATCATCGTCGCGCGTCTCGGCGACGACGTCACGGTCAAGCGCCTGATGCGCCGGCCGGGCGGTCTCGAGCTGATCGCGGAGAACCCGGATTACGAAAACATCTTCGTCAAGGCCGGCAGCGCGGAATTCGCGCTGGAAGGCATCGCCGTCGGGCTGATCCGCTCGGGCGAACTCTGACATTCCGTCTCGCTGAGGAGAACATCATGGAACGCCTTGCCCGCCTGCTGCCTTTCCGTCAATTCGGTCGCCTGCGCCACCTGCGCGGCCGCACGCCCTGCGCACCGCTGTCCGCGGCGGCGCCAGTGCAAGAAGAAGTCGCAGTCGAACGGCAGGCGTCCCTGCTGCCGTCGGCGCTCCCCGCTTTTGCGCGGGTATCGCTGAACGCCGGCCTGAATCACGCGGAACCCGCGCGCCGCGCGCCGGTGCGCGTCTATCACGGTCGCTCTCGCCTGATCATGGTCGGCACGATCGATGCCGTGTGCCGGATGATCGATCGCTGCATTGCAGAGGAACGATCAGCCACGCCAGGCGGTCTCTGATTGCGGAACATCCCCGCACCGGAGGCAACGTGACCGGATCTTCGGGCCGCGCATGGCGGCTCAAACCCCTGCTGATCATCGTGCTGGCCATCGCCGCCGTTGCGGCGATCGGCTATGCCTACGCATCGCCGTACGTCGCGCTCGGCCGCCTGAAAACGGCGATCGATGCGCGCGATGCGCAGGCCATCAGTGAATATGTCGATTTTCCGTCGCTGCGCATCAGCCTGAAGCAGCAGGTCACGGAAGAGCTGATGCGCCGGATCGACGCGGTGAAGAAGAGCAATCCGTTCGCGGTGCTCGGTGCACTGATCGGGTCGGCATTGATCGGCCCGCTGGTCGATGCATACGCGACCCCGGAGGGCGTGGCCGCGCTGATGAGCGGATTGCCGCCGCGTGGCAATCCGGGGGAGCGTCCGCCTGACTTGTCGAATCTGCCACCAGGCAGCAATGCACCGGGCAATACGCCGGCTGCACCGGCCCCCAATCAGGCTTCAGCAAGCGCAGCCGCTCCGGGCAGCAACGTCGCAGCCGCATCATCGTCGCCCCCTGCTGCTGCCGCGCCGGCCAGCCCGGTCGATGCAGCGCATTCGCCGCATCAGCAGCAAACCAGCGCCGGCTACCGGAATATCGATGAATTCGTCGTGACCTACCAGCGCAGTGCCGACGGCACGCGCTATGCGGCGATATTCCACCGCTTCGGCCTGTTCTCGTGGAAGTTGTCCGCAATCGACCTGCACGCTTGACAGGGCTCGATAGGAACTTGACTGGCTCGGGGTTAGCGCCCGAGCCACTGAGGCGGCGTAACTGCCTGACCGGCTCGGTTCGCCAGCCACGCAGTCATCGAATCATTGGATCATTTGCCGTTCGCCGTGGCCGCTTCACGCTCGCGTGCGATTTCGGCCTTCTGCTCTTGCGCCGACGAACACGCAACCAGAATGCTGCAGTTCACGCGATCGAGCAGTTGCGTGTTGCCGGAGCCCATCCACCATCTCGACAGCCCGCTGCGGCACCGGTGGCCGACGACGACGAGATCGGCGTTCAGTTCCGTCGCGAGATTCGCGATTTCGTCGATCGGATAGCCGAATGCGAAATGGCCTTCGGCCTGCACGCCGCGCTCGCGCAGCCAGTTCACCCCTTCCTGCAGGATTTCACGCGCGGTTTCCTCGAACCGGCCGCACGCGACGTCGGTCAGCAAACCCGCGCTCTGTGCAATGCTCGAGCGCATGTCGACGACCGACAGCAAATGCGTCTCGGCCTTCAGGTCCATCGCGAGATTGGCGCCGCAGCGCAGTGCCTTGCGCCCTTCGAGCGTGCCGTCGTAACACAGCAGAATCTTGTTGTAGCTAGCCATGAAACCTCCCTATCGCAACAACGAGCCTACGCATTCATCATGGTGCGCCGCAATTCAGGACGCAAGGGATGGAAAACGCTGATTCGCTCCGCGCGGCGCGTGCGCGATGATGCGGTGCACGATCGGTGCGCGCATGCATCGCACCGCGCAGGCATGCCCTGAAGAGACGCAGCCGATGCACTAGAATGGCCCGTTCGTACTCCAGCGGGCCACCAGGCGCCGGCGTCGTGCGCGTCGGTCATGCCCGTGTGACAGGCCATCGTCCGATCGGTTCGCCAACCGGCCACGCATCCGGCAGCGAAACGCTGCCGCGCCCGCATACAACGACAACCTACCCATGCTCGTTGCACCGATCGATTTCCGGAACGTCGAAAAGCGCTATGGCGACAAGCTTGTCGTCAACGGCCTGTCGTTCACCGTGCAGGCCGGCGAATGCTACGGCCTGCTCGGCCCCAACGGCGCAGGCAAGACCACCACGCTGAAAATGCTGCTCGGCCTCACGCATCCCGATGCAGGCACCATTTCGCTCTGCGGCGAACCGGTTCCATCGCGTGCGCGACATGCGCGCCAGCGTGTCGGGGTCGTCCCGCAGTTCGACAATCTCGACCCCGACTTCACCGTCCGCGAGAACCTGCTCGTCTTCAGCCGCTATTTCGGCATGTCGGCGCAGGCCGCGCACGCGCTCGTGAAACCCCTGCTCGAATTCGCGAAGCTCGAGAACAAGGCCGATGCGAAGGTCGGCGAGCTGTCGGGCGGCATGAAGCGCCGGCTCACACTCGCCCGTGCGCTCGTCAACGATCCCGATGTGCTGGTGCTCGACGAGCCGACGACGGGCCTCGACCCGCAGGCGCGCCACCTCATGTGGGAACGCCTGCGCTCGCTGCTCGCTCGAGGCAAGACGATCCTGATCACCACGCACTTCATGGAAGAAGCCGAGCGCCTGTGCGACCGGCTGTGCGTGATCGAGGAAGGCCGCAAGATCGCCGAAGGTGCGCCGCACGCGCTGATCGAATCGGAGATCGGCTGCGACGTGATAGAGATCTACGGGCCCGATCCGGCCACGCTGCGCGACGAGCTGGCGGCGTTCGCGAAGCACACCGAGATCAGCGGCGAGACGCTGTTCTGCTACGTGAGCGACCCGGAACCGCTCAGTGCGCGACTCAAGGGTCGCACGGGGTTGCGCTATCTGCATCGCCCGGCCAATCTGGAAGATGTGTTCCTGCGGCTCACGGGCCGCGAAATGCAGGACTGATCGAACATGGACGTGCGCAACTATTCCGCCACCGCCCCGTCGGCACCGCCACGCGTGTCCCGCTTCGCGATCGCGATGCCCGCGAACGCAACCAACTGGATCGCCGTCTGGCGGCGCAACTATCTCGTCTGGCGCAAGCTCGCGCTCGCGTCGATGTTCGGCAATCTTGCCGATCCGATGATCTATCTGTTCGGTCTGGGGTTCGGGCTCGGCCTGATGCTCGGTCATGTCGACGGCGTGTCGTATATCGCGTTCCTCGCGGCCGGTACGGTCGGCTCGAGCGTGATGATGTCCGCGAGCTTCGAGTCGATGTATTCGGGTTTCTCGCGGATGCACGTGCAGCGCACGTGGGAAGCGATCATGCATACGCCGCTTGCGCTCGGCGACATCGTGCTCGGCGAGATCGTCTGGGGGGCCAGCAAGGCGATGCTGTCGGGGGCCGCGATCATGCTCGTCGCGGGGGCGCTCGGTTATGCGCAGTTTCCGTCGATGCTCGCGGCGCTGCCCGTGATCGCGCTCGCGGGCCTCGCGTTCGCAAGCATCGCGATGATCGTCACGGCGCTCGCACCGTCCTACGATTTCTTCATGTTTTATCAGACGCTCGTGCTGACGCCGATGCTGCTGCTGTCGGGCGTGTTCTTCCCGACCACGCAGCTGCCGCCGATCGCGCGGCATGCGGCGCAGGCACTGCCGCTCGCGAACGCCGTCGAGCTGATCCGGCCCGCGATGCTCGGCCGGCCGGCGACCGACGTCGCGCTGCATGTCGCGGTGCTCGCCGGCTACGCAATCGGCGGGTTCCTGCTGTCCGCCTGGCTGTTCCGGCGGCGCATGATGCGCTGACGGCCGGCGCACCGGGCGCCGGCTTCATGCGACGACGTCACTCGTCGTCGTCGCTCCACGGGATCTCGACGTCGGTCAGGAACGCGACGGTCGCGAGCGGGCCACCCTCCTGGCGGCCGAGCTTGCCGTCCGCGCGATGCCATTCGACGCGGAACTGCGTGCCCGGATCGTCGGCGAGCAGATAAACCGTGCGCAGTTCTTCCTTGTCGGCTTCGTCCACCGGGCCGTCGAACGACACCAGCATCTTCTGCGGCCACAGGCCGTTGACCGGATCGTAAATGCGATCGCCTTGCGGAATGTCGATGCTGGCCTCGACGCCGATCGTTGCGGAGGCCTCGATGATCATCGTGCCGAGTGCGTTCAGCACGGCAGTCGCCCGCGCGGAATTGGCCTGGCGGATCGCGAGATCGCCGCGCGTCAGCGCCTTTTCGAGTCGAGGATGAATCTTCGGTTGGGTCATGCGTTTTCCTGTTTGCTTCTTGTAAATGGCGCCGCACGCGTGAAACGGCGGCGCCGGATGAATACGACGATTGCGCCCGGCCGGCGCACCGCTTGCGCGCGTCAGAACCCGAACGCGACCGCGAGCAGGCCGCTCGCGATCCCGAACACGACGACAAGGATCGCGACGATGGCCAGCATGTAAGGCTTGAACGAACGCGCGAGCATCGCGAGCGACGGCACGCTGATCGGCGGCAGCGTCATCAGCAGCGCGGCGGCCGGGCCGACGCCCATGCCGAGCGACAGCATCGCCTGGATGATCGGCACCTCGCCCGCCGTCGGGATCACGAACAGCATGCCCGCGACCGCGAAGGCGACGATCCAGCCGAGATGATTGCCGATGTCCGGGCCGATATGCGGGAACAGCCATGCGCGCGCGGCGCCGAGCAGCAGCACGAGCACGATGTATTCGGGCACCAGCCGCACGGCCATGCGTGCGAGCAGCTTCATCCAGCGCACGAACGGATTGCCGGCCGCGGCCTGCTCGGCCGCCAGCGCGGCGAGCTGCGCATCGTCGATGCGGGCGTCTTCAGGGCGCGCGATCCGGTTCAGCAGATAGCCGATCCCGAATACCATCGCGACGCCGAGCACGAGGCGCAACGCACTCCAGTGCCAGCCGAGCACGAAGCCCATGAAAACCAGCGCCGCCGGGTTCAGCACCGTGTTGCCGAGCCAGAACGCGACCGCGCCGCCCGGCGAGGCATGGCGTGCACGCAGCCCCGCGACGACCGGCGCCGCGCAGCACGTGCACATCATGCCGGGCAACGACAGCAGGCCGCCCGCGGCGACGCTGCCGAAGCCGGTGCGGCCGAGCACGCGCGCGACCCAGTGCGCGGGCAGCAGCGCCTGCACGGCCGAACCGAGCAGCAAGCCGAGCACCATCGCCTGCCAGATCGCCTTGCCGTACGCCCAGGCGTAGTCGAGCGCGGCTTTCATCGACGGCTCGGGCGCGGCCGCCGACGTGCCCATCAGGATCGACTGTCCGATCGAATGATGCTCGGCGGCAACGAACGCCTTGTTGTAGTACGGGAACCATTTCACATAGAACAGCCCCGCGACCGCGATCAGCAGGAAGGTCATCCAGCCGAGTGCCGGACTGGGTTGGGTGCGTGTGGTCGTCATCGTGTGATCGTCGATTGGTTATTGTCGGTGGCAGGCTTCACGCCTGCCGCAAGCGCGGCCGACGCGGGCAGCCCGGCCTGCGCGAGTTGCGCCAGCAGCGTGCGCGCCTGGTCGCACGCATCGGCCGCGTTGGGCCGGAACGTGAACGTCAGCGCCCGGTTCGGCTTGTTGTACGTCGCGCGATAAGTGCGCGCATAGGCGGGATCGTAATGCTTGTCGATCAGTTCGGTGAACAGTTCGGCACGCGCGCCGGCATCGATCAACGCCTTCCAGTGCGTCACCTGTTCACGGCTGTGCAGGCCGATCAGCCGGTGCAGCTGCGCCTTGAACGCGTCCGGTTCGTCGAACAGGTGCGCGTAATCCTCGAGGAGGAACGCGATGCGCTCGTCGTGCGCCGCATCGACATGCACCCACGGCCCTGCGTGAAACGCTTCGATCAACGCGATCGGCAACTGCACGAGCCCGATCCTGCGGCTTTCCGATTCGACGAACACCGGCCATTCGGGGTCGAAACGCCCCAGTGTTTCGACGAGCCCCGAATCGAACCCCTTCTGCGCCGGCTGCGGCTTGCCCGGCAGCGCGCCGAGCAGCGAACCGCGATGGCACGCGAGCGCCTCGAGATCGAGCGTCTGCGCGCCCGCGTTTCGCAGCGCGTTCAGCAGGCGCGTCTTGCCGCAGCCCGTATGGCCGACGAGCGCGATGTAGCGAAAGCGCGTCGGCAGCGAGTCGAGCGTCGCGCACACCGACTGGCGGTACGACTTGTAGCCGCCGTCGAGCTGGCGCGCCTTCCATCCGATCAGGTTGAACCAGGTCGTCATCGAGCCCGAGCGCTTGCCGCCGCGCCAGCAGTAGATCAGCGGCCGCCAGTTGCGCGGCCGGTCGGCGAACGTCGTGTCGAGATGACGTGCGATGTTGCGTGCCACCATCGCCGCGCCGACGCGCGTCGCCTCGTACGGCGACACCTGTCGGTACATCGTGCCGACGAGCACGCGCTCCTCGTTGCTGAGCACGGGCGCGTTCAGCGCGCCGGGGATATGATCCTCGGCGAACTCGAGCGGCGTGCGCACGTCGATGATCTCGTCGAACTCGCCGGCGCGATCGAGGGTGACAATCAGGTTCTTCAATTTGGCGTCGAACAGGGGCGATGCGGCTCGATGAGCCGCATGGGCACGGAAGGCGGATTGGCGATTATCTCACGGGCCGGCGTCTCGGGCCGCGCGCGGCGGCCGGCGGCGGCGATGCGGCCTGCATCGCGTCGATCAGATGGTCGCGGAACGCGCGAACCGACGCGGGCAGGTCACGCCCCGCCATCGTCTGTACCTGGATGCTGCGCTCGCGCAACTGCGGGTTCGTCACGGGCACGACGACGAAGCCGTCCGCGGCGCAGCGGTCGCGCACCGACAGCAGCCCCGTGAACATCACCGCGCCCGTGCGTCGCGCATAACCGTACATCGCCGCCGTGTTGTTGCTCGTCAGTTCAGGCTCGAGCAGCAGCCCGTCGAGCGCGCATGCGATGTCGATCAGCTGGCGCACCGTGGTGCCGGCCTCGGGCAGCACGTGCGGGTGACGCGCGACATCGGCGAGCGACACCGCTTCACGCGTCGCGAGCGGATGGTCGTGCCGCACCAGCGCGAAGATCGGCGCGCGCTCGGTATGCTCGACGCGCACGCCCTTCTCCGGCGCGAGGCTGAAGCTCAACGCGATGTCCACGTCGCCGTCGCGCACGCGCCGCGTCGCTTCCGCCGGCGACACGACCCACACCGAGAAATCGACGCCCGGATGGCGTGCCTTGAAGCGCGCGAGCGTGCCGGGCAGGAAATCGATCGCGAACCCTTCCGAGCAGGCGATCTTCAGCAGGCTGCCGTGCAGCGCGTCGAGCCCGCCGATGTCCTTCATCACGTGCTCGGCCTCCAGCAGGCTGCGCTGCGCGAACGCCAGAAGCCGCTCGCCGGCCTCCGACAGCGCCATCCCGCGCGGCCGGCGCTCGAACAGCGGTGCGCCGAGCTCGCTCTCGAGTTTCGCGATCTGGCGGCTGATCGCCGAGACAGCCACGTGCAGCCGCGCGGACGCGTCGCTGATCGAGCCGGTGCGCGCCACCTCGACGAAATACCGCAACGCCAAGCCATGCAGGAAAGCCGCCATCGTTCTGTCTCCACCCGGCTGCCGGCCGCGCTGCTTTGCCTTTTCGGCAAAGAAAGGTTCGAAATTCGATCATTGTGACAAAAAAAACGGCTTTCTAGAATCGATCGCACTTCACGCTGCACGCACGAACCGCGGTGTGCAGCGAACCCGACAGAGGAGACACGACTTGAGCCGTACCGCCGCCATCCAGCACGCGCTGAACCAGTTCGAATCCGGTGCGTTCTTCACGACCCTGAGCCGCCGCGTCGGCTTGCGGACCGAAAGCCAGGAAAGCGGCAACGGTGCCGCGCTGCGCGCCTACCTGACCGACGAGATCGCACCCGAGGCCGCGCGCCTCGGCTTCACGTCGCGGATCGTCGACAATCCCGTCGACGGCGGCGGCCCGTTCCTGCTCGCATCGCGCCACGAAGACGATGCACTGCCGACCGTGCTGATCTACGGCCACGGCGACGTCGTGCGCGGCTACGACGCGCAGTGGCGCGCACCGCTGTCGCCGTGGACGCTGACGGCCGACGGCGACCGCTGGTACGGCCGCGGCAGCGCCGACAACAAGGGCCAGCACTCCATCAACCTGGCCGCGCTGGCGAGCGTGCTCGATGCGCGCGGCGGCCGGATGGGCTTCAACGCGAAGCTGCTGATCGAGATGGGCGAGGAAACGGGTTCGCCGGGCCTCGACGCGCTGTGCCGTCAGGAGCGCGACGCGCTCGCGGCCGACGTGCTGATCGCATCCGACGGCCCGCGCATCGCCGCCGCGCGCCCCACGGTGTTCCTCGGCTCGCGCGGCTCGGTCAATTTCAAGCTGAGCCTGCGCGCCCGTGACGGCGCGCATCACTCCGGCAACTGGGGCGGGCTGCTGCGCAATCCGGCGATCGTGCTCGCGCACGCACTCGCGAGCCTCGTCGACGCGCGCGGCGCGATTCGCGTCGCGGGGCTGCGTCCGCCGCCGATCCCGGCCGCCGTGCGCGAGGCGCTCGCCGATCTCTGCGTCGGCGGCGGCCCCGGCGATCCGGCGCTCGACGCCGGCTGGGGCGAGCCCGGCCTTACCGCGCCCGAGCGCGTGTTCGGCTGGAACACGTTCGAGATCCTCGCATTCAAGGCCGGCAACCCCGAGCACCCCGTCAATGCGATCCCGCCCGCCGCGTACGCGCACTGCCAGTTGCGCTTCGTCGTCGGCACCGACTGGCAGGCGCTGCATGCGCACCTGCGCACGCACCTCGATGCGCATGGCTTCGCCGACATCGAGATCGACGTCGAGCGCGGTGCCCCGGCGACGCGCGTGTCGCCGGACGATCCGTGGGTCCGCTGGGCGGTCGCGTCGCTGGCGCGGACCACCGGCAAGAAACCCGCGATCCTGCCGAATCTCGGCGGCACGCTGCCCAACGAAGTGTTCGCCGACACGCTCGGGCTGCCGACCCTGTGGGTACCCCATTCGTACCCTGCGTGCTCGCAGCACGCGCCCGACGAGCACCTGCTCGCGAGCGTCGTCAGCGAGGGGCTGCAGATGATGGCCGGCCTCTTCTGGGATCTCGGCGACGACGCCCCGACCGTTCGCCGCGCGGCGCCCGCCGCGGCCGGCGCCACCCTGTAACGCGCTTCGCCCCTTTCACGGGACCTGCCCACACGATGAACACGACCACCCTGACCTCGCAGGAAGCCGCCCTCCCCAGCGCCGCGAAGATCCGGCGCATCATCTTCGCGGCGTCGATCGGCAATGCACTCGAATGGTTCGACCTGATCGTCTACGGCTTCTTCGCGGTGACGATCGCCAAGCTGTTCTTCCCCGCCACGAGCGAAGCGACGTCGCTGATGCTCACGCTCGGCACGTTCGGCCTGTCCTACCTGATCCGGCCGATCGGCGGCTTCGTGCTCGGCGCGTACGCGGATCGCGCGGGCCGCAAGGCGTCGCTGCTGCTGTCGATCGCGATGATGATGGCCGGCACGCTGCTGATCGCGTCGATGCCGACCTACGCATCGATCGGCATACTCGCGCCGCTCGGGATCATGCTGTCGCGGCTGATGCAGGGTTTTTCCGCGGGCGGCGAATTCGCGAGCTCGACCGCGTTCCTCGTCGAGCACGCGCCGCAACGGCGCGGGTTCATGTCGAGCTGGCAGTTCGCGAGCCAGGGCCTCGCGACGCTGCTCGCGTCGGGCTTCGGTGCGCTGCTGACGTCCACGCTGACAACCGCGCAACTCGAAAGCTGGGGCTGGCGCGTGCCGTTCCTGTTCGGGCTCGCGATCGGCCCGGTCGGGCTGTACATCCGCCGTTACGTCGACGAAGGCGTCGAGTTCAAGACGCAGGCACGCTCGGAAGCGCCCGTGCGCGAACTGTTCGCGGATCAGAAGCTGCGGCTGCTGCTGTCGATCGGCGCGCTCGTGATCTCGACCGCGATCAACTACATGGTGCTGTACATGCCGACCTATGCGATCAAGCAGCTCGGCCTGCCCGCGTCGACGGGCTTCGCGGCGACGCTCGCGACCGGGTTCGTGCTCACGCTCGTCACGCCGGTCGTCGGCCACCTGTCCGATCGCACGGGGCGGATCCGCATGATGGCGGCCGCGGCCGTGCTGATGCTCGTCAGCGTGTGGCCGACGTTCGCCTGGCTCACGCGCCACGCGTCGTTCGCAACGATGCTCGCCGCACTGGTCTGGATCGGCGCGCTGAAGGCGATGTACTGCGGCGCGCTGCCGGCGCTGATGGCCGAGCTGTTCCCGTCGCAGACGCGCGCAACGGGGCTCGCGGTCAGCTACAACACGGGGGTCACGCTGTTCGGCGGCTTCGCGCCGTTCGTCATCACCTGGCTGATCAGCGCGACCGGCAACCGGCTGTCGCCGGCGCTCTACCTGATGGGGTGTGCGGTGCTGAGCCTCGTCGCGCTGTTCGTCGCGCGCACCCGGCTCAAGATGCGATAACGGAAGAAACGACGGCGCGGCGACGCGCCGCCGGTGCGGCCCGTAGCGGCATCGGCATCGTCGCCGCGCGGGCCGTGCGCCGTTTACGGCGCCGGGTTCGGCTGCAGCTCATGCAGCGCATCGATCTCGGCGAGGATCTCGTCGGACAGCTTCACGTCGATGCTGCCGATGTTCTCCTTCAACTGCTCGAGCGACGTTGCGCCGACCAGGTTGCTGCGCACGAATGGCCGGCTGTTGACGAACGCCAGCGCGAGCTGCGCGGGCGACAGCCCGTGACGTCGCGCGAGCGCGACATAGCGCGACGTCGCCTCGACGGCCTGCGGTTTGCTGTAACGCTGGAAGCGCTCGAACAACGTGATGCGCGCGCCGGCCGGACGCGCACCGTTCTCGTACTTGCCGGACAGCCAGCCGAACGCGAGCGGCGAATACGCGAGCAGGCCGACGCCGTCACGATGCGTAAACTCCGACAGCCCATTCTCGAACGTGCGATTCACCAGGCTGTACGGATTCTGGATGCTTGCGATACGCGGCAGCCCGAGCTTCTCGGCCGCGCGCAGGAACTGCGCGACGCCCCATGGCGTTTCGTTCGACACGCCGATCGCGCGCACCTTGCCAGCCTTCACGAATTCCGCGAGCACGCCGAGGGTTTCCTCGATCGGCACCGTGTAGGCGTCGTCGACCCACGGATAGGCGGGACGGCCGAACGTCGTCGTGCTGCGGTCGGGCCAGTGCAGCTGATAAAGATCGACGTAGTCGGTCTGCAGGCGCTTGAGGCTGCCGTCGAGCGCTTCGGTCAGGTTCTTCCGGTCGAACTGGTTGCCTTCGCCGCGAATATGGCGCGGATTGTGCGGCTGCCGCGCCGGCCCCGCGATTTTCGTCGCAAGCACGATGCGCTCGCGCTGCGCGCGGTGCTGCGCGAGCCACGTGCCGATGTACTGTTCGGTGCGCCCCTGCGTATCGGGCTTCGGCGGCACCGGATACATCTCCGCGGCATCGATCAGCGTCACGCCTTGCCCGATCGCGTAGTCGATCTGCTCGTGCGCATCGCGCTCCGAATTCTGCTCGCCCCACGTCATCGTGCCGAGGCCGATCAGGCTGACCTCGATGCCCGAATCGCCAAGTGTGCGGTATTCCATGCTGTTCCTGTCGCGTCGGTGGAAAGCAGGAACGCTATCACATTGAAGCGACCGCTTCAGACAGGCGCCGCACACGCTTACAGGCGGCCTTCGGTACGGGGGCGAGCGTTCACGCGCAGGGCCCGAACGAAGGCGTTGCGGCCCACCGTTACTGCGGCCGCTGGATGAAACAGGTCGCCGACGCATGCGCGACGATCTTGTCGTCCGGCGTCTTCAGCGTGCCCTCGGCAACGCCGAGCGAACGCGACAGGTGAATCACGCGCCCTTCCGCAACCAGCTCGACATCGCGCGGCACGGGTCGCAGCATCTTCACATGCAGATCGACCGTACCGTAGCCGACGCCCGCATCGAGCATCGAATGCACCGCACACCCCGTGACCGAATCGAGCACCGTCGCCGCGAACCCGCCGTGCACGCCGCCGAGCGGGTTCAGGTGCCGGCCGTCCGCCCGCGCCGAAAATTTCACATAACCGAGCTCGACGTCGAGCGGACGCATCGGAATCGTCTCGGAAATCGACGCGAGCGGCGCATCGCCCGATACCGCTGCGCGCAGCAGATCGAGACCAGACAGGGAAAGCGGGTTCATCGGGTTGTCTCCGGGTTGAAAGCGCGTCGCCGCGCGAGTAAGTTCCAAATTGGAACTCATTATTCACAACGACCACGGTCGTTGTCAACGAGGCCGGGCTCGTTGCAGTCGAAGGCGGGTTCTATAATCGAGCCCGCTATTTCGCTGAACCGCCGCAAGAGACTCGACGATGAAATGGGATGACATCGGCACGCTGAACTGTTCGGTCGCGCGTACGCTTGCCGTGCTCGGCGACCGCTGGACCATGCTGATCCTCCGCAACGCGTTCCTCGGCTGCCGCCGCTTCGACGCGTTCCAGACCCAGCTCGGCATCACGCGCCATGTGCTGGCGGAGCGGCTCGCGCGGCTCGTTGACGAAGGCGTGCTGGCCAAGCGCGCGTATCAGGAACGCCCGCCGCGTTTCGAATATCGTTTGACGGACAAGGGTCTCGACCTCTACCCGACCCTGCTTGCGCTGACCGCATGGGGAGACCGCTGGAAAGACGACGGCCAGGGGCCACCGGTGCAGTTGCGTCACCGTACCTGCGGCCATCTGATGCACGCGGTCACCGTATGCTCGGCGTGCGGCGAGCCGCTCGACGCCCGCGACGTGCAGCCGGAGCGTGGCCCCGGATGGGTCGCAGCCGAAGCCGCCGGAACGACTTCGGCCGAGGACTGACGCATCGCGCATACGGGAACGCATACGGGAGCGCGTGACGCACACGGATCGTTCGTTGCGTTCGCGCTGCTGTCGCCGGTTCCAGCGAGCCGGCCTGGTTGCACTCTCGCACGGCTTGCACGCCGACACCCTGCCGCGCATGCGCATTCACGCGCCGCCATCGCCCCCCATCCGCCGATCGCCCCGATCGCATGCACGGATCCCGCACAACGCAACTTTGCGTCACCGCCTCTGCCATCGCCGGTCTTCGCGATGCGTCGTCCCTTGGCATCCGCACGTGACCGGGCCGCCACGTGTGCGTTACACTCACGGCCCGCTGTCTCGAAATTATTCGCTGTCCAAGATGTTGTCGCGCAATCGCCTCGCCGCTGCCTGTCTCGCCGCCTCCCTGCTCGCCACACCGTTCACCGCTTTCGGCAAGACGCAAAGCGAATCGCTGCTCCAGCAGGCGATCGACTTCGTGTCGCGGTGGCTACCGGCCCCCACTCACGAAGCGCCCGCAACACAGGTCGTCGAATCGGCGTTTTCGCCCGATGGCGGTGCCGAAGCGCTGGTGCTGAAAGCGATCGGCGCCGCGCGCAGTTCGATCCGCGTCGCAGCCTATTCGTTCACGTCGCCGCCCGTCACGCGCGCACTGCTCGCCGCCAAGCGACGCGGCGTGAATGTCGCGGTGGTGGTCGACGACAAGGGCAATCGCGCGAAGAGCAGCAAGCAGGCGTTGAACCTGCTCGTCAACGCAGGCATCCCGACACGCACGATCGACGCCTATGCGATCCATCACGACAAGTACCTCGTGATCGACGCCGAGCACGTCGAAACGGGCTCGTTCAACTACAGCGCGTCGGCGGCCAGCCGCAATTCCGAGAACGTCGTCGTGGTGTGGAACAACCCGCAACTCGCGTCGCGCTATCTCACGCACTGGCAAAGCCGTTTCGACCAGGGCACGCCGTACCGCTCCAGCTACTGACACGCGCCGCGCTCACCCCCATGATCGAGCCGCCGTGTTGCAGATGATCGGCGAGCATCGCGCGAAGCTCAATTCGGCCGAATGGCCAACGCGTTGCCTGCTTAATGGATTTCAGCCGTCCGCCCCGTCGCGGCACCGGCCTGCGTCGTCGGCGCGCAGCGATTCGCATGCGCACCCGCGCCACGTGCCGACGATGTCGACAAGCCGCTGGCGCCGCCCGGCAGCGCGTTGCTCACACATGTGACGCCGAATACCAGCGTGTTCTGGACCATCGGATAAAGAAGATACAGCGCAAATGCGAGATAACCCGCGTACAGAATTCGAACCATGGTGCAATGGAAGGCGATGAACGATTGGACTCGCCCTGTTTACGGCACTGCGCCGGGCACCTTGAGACGTTGCGCACCGGATTGCGCATCGGGGCGAAACGCGGGCCCAAGACGCCCGCTTCTCACCGCATCTGCAACGATCCGGGCCAGGCCGAAACCGCCCGCTTCCGGATCGCCGGCATGGCGATACGCCGCGCAATGCGCGATACTGTCCGGCATACGATCCCGTGACCGGCCTCGCAGCCGGGACAAAGGACACGACCCATGCAAATTGCACCGAAACCGGCCAACGAGGCGGCCCGCCTCGATACGCTTCATTCGCTCTCGATCCTCGACACGCCGCCCGAAGAACGCTTCGATCGCCTGACCCGTCTTGCACGCAGGCTGTTCGACGTGCCGATCGCACTGGTCAGTCTCGTCGACGACGATCGCCAGTGGTTCAAGAGCCATGCGGGGCTCGACGTCACGCAAACGTCGCGCGACGTGTCGTTCTGCTCTCATGCGCTGCTCGCGGACAACACGATGGTGATCCAGGATGCGCTGAACGACGATCGCTTCCACGACAATCCACTCGTCACAGGCGCGCCCGGCATCCGCTTCTACGCCGGCCGGCCGCTCGTGGCGCCGAACGGCGCGCCCATCGGTACGCTGTGCCTGATCGACACGCGGCCGCGCTCGCTCGAAGCCGACGAGCTCGCGCTGCTCGGCGATCTCGCCCACATGACCGAACGCGAGATCGCCGCGCTGCATTTCGCGACCACCGACGAGCTCACCCAATTGACGAACCGCCGCGGCTTCGAGATCCTGGCCCGCCACGTGCTGAGCCTGTGCGATCGCCTGGGTCGTCACGCGGTGCTGCTGTTCTTCGACCTCAACGATTTCAAGGCGATCAACGACCGCTTCGGCCACGCCGAGGGCGACCGCGCGCTCAAGACATTTGCCGACACCCTGACGGGCGCACTACGCGACAGCGACGTGATCGCACGGCTTGGCGGCGACGAGTTCGTCGTGCTGCTGAGCGCCACCGATCCGGCCGACGTCGCCGAGCCGGTCGAGCGCGTGACGCAGGCGCTCGCGCTGCGCAACACGGCCGACGCGCGCGGCTATGACATCCGCTTCAGCGTCGGGTACGTCGACTACGACCCCGCGCACCATCGCGACGTGGCCGGCCTGCTCGCATCGGCCGACCAACGGATGTACGAGCACAAGCAGCGCGGCAAGACGGCCGGCGCGTGAGCGCGGGCGCATGCCGCCGCCCTGCCGGTCAATTGCGGTGGCGCGGCTGTGTCAGCTGCCGCACGGCGGCGCGCTGGCCATCGCCTCCGCGATCTGCTCGGGCGTCAGGTCGCGCTGGTGCGTCGCGAGCGACCAGCGGTGTCCGAACGGATCCTCGACTTGTCCGTAGCGGTCGCCCCAGAACATGTCTGCGGCAGGAATCGTCACCGTCGCGCCGGCCGCGACCGCCTTCGCGATCGCCGCGTCCGTATCAGGCACGTACAGGTGCAGGCAAACCGGCGTGCCCTTCAGGGCCTTCGGCCCGAGCGCGCCGTGTTCGGGCATTTCATCCACCAGCATCAGTGTCGAATCGCCAATCACGAGGCACGCGTGCGCGAGCCGGCCGTCAGGCATCGCCAGCCGAAACTGTTCGCTCGCATTGAACGCGCGCTTGTAGAAGTCGATGGCTGCGGTTGCGTCGGCGCAGATCAGGTGCGGCGTCAGCGTACGCATCCCTTCCGGGATCGGTTTGACGGACGTGGACATGGGTGTCGCTCCTTCGTTCGGTGGTCGTATCGGAATCGGGACGGACGCGCGATGCGCACGCCTCCGATGCTACGACGGACGACCCCGGCGGAAATCGACACGGCGCCCCGCATTTTTTTGTTTTCTCGAGTTTCAGGGCGCTCGGGGTCGCCGCATCGGGCGTCACCCGCCCGTTCGGCCGGCGTCGTTGTCCGGCGTGCCGAACTGCCGGCGACATGCCTCGAGCAGTCCTGCCACCGCATCGAGCGGAAGATCGGCAAACCGGGCAATCGGCAGCATCACGCCGCCCGGCACCCTGGTGCGCGACGAATGCGCCGAGAACTGGTAACCGATGTAGCGATTGCCTGCGACGCTGATGATCCGGAATTCGGTGACATCACGCCATGGCGTGACGGGTTGTTCGCGTAAGCCTCCGATCAGCCTGAAACCCGTCTCGTCGACATGCAGCGCCATCCTGCGTCGCGACGACACGAAGAAGGCGCCCCCCGCCAGCGCCAGCAATCCGGCCAGCGCCGCTACCGGCCAGAGCGCCGGGGCGGCCGCATAACCGCACAGGCTTGCCGCGGCCAGCACCATGCATACGATCGCCCTTCTTTTCAGGCTCCGGCCGTCAACCGCCAGCGTCACCGGCAACTGGCCGGCGATCGTTCCCGCGACCGGATCGACGTGCCAGCCGGAATCGGTGGATTCAAGTGCGTCTTTCATTGTGCGATCGCTCATCTCGACGGCCGCCGGGTGATCGAAGTCGGACACCCAGACGATGCGCTGAAGAGGTCGGCGTGCCGACGGGAAATGATCGCGATCGAAAAAGGTACGCATCGACGCACGCCAGCACGCACTCGTCCATGCGGAACGGGCAGTGCCCGGCCGGCACCGGCCATATTCAGTTGCACACCTTGACGGTGCCGTTGGTCGTGCATTGACCGGTGGCCCAATGACTCTGCCCTGCCAGATGAGGCGCCAGGCCGATGCCACGGATCGGCGCGGCGGGCGACGACGCCGGAACGGCTGCGGCTGCCGACGCGGTGTCGGGCGACGGCAGCGGAGGCGGCTCGGACGCCGTCTGGCAAGCCGACAGCGCCAGACAAAGCGCGGACGCCCACGGAGCGATGAGGGATCTGGACATGATCTCGTACGCGTTTGCGAAGTTCGCTTCCGGTAACGGCTCGCTGAAGATCGCGTGACCGTCAAACCGTTCGGCACGACCGGCCATGCGGCATGACGATCGTCCAATACTACTCCTCGTGATCCACGTCGTGCGAGCGACCGTTCGGCCAGGTGCCGCCATTCATGCGACGACACGTGCTAGCGACGGCGCATGCCCCTTCGGTCAGATTTGCGGCAGATCGCGCAACGTGCGCGATTCGTTCGTTGCATCGATGTCGAGCTCGATGCCTTCCGATGCATCGCGATACAGCACGCGTTTGAGCCGGGGCCCGATCGCGGTGGCGTCCGATGCCGAAAAGATTGCGCGGACATCGTTGCCGGACGCGAGCGCGCGCGCCACGTCCGCCACCGGCGCCTCGCTAGGCGTCGCCGCCCACGACCGGTCGGACGGATTCACGGCCGCCCAGCGCACGTGCGTCACGCGCGCGCTGAGCGGATCGATTCGCACACCATTCACCGCAAACATCGACATCGGCATCTCCTTCGAATATTTTTGCGGCCCGCCGTACCGAGGCACGGTCACGGACGGCCCCAGATCTCGCAGACGTTTCCCGCCGGGTCCGCCACGGAAATCGCAACCGTGCCGTCGCCGTAGTCCCACTCGTTCAGGATGCCGACGCGGCACGACTCGAGCCGTGCGACGGCTTCCGACACGTGCGCGACTTCGACGGCCAGCGCAATGCCATGGCCGGTCGGTCGAAACTCCGGATACGGAAACCTGCCGCCGCTGCCGGTGTGAACGGTCAGCGTTGCTCCGCCGATCACAAAGCGGTGCCACGGATTCCCCGCAGCCGACACGCCTTCGGAGTGAACCGGCAGCGCAAGCGCCAGACGGTAGAAATCCACCACCGCCCGAAAGCGATCGTCTTCGACCGGCACCAGGATGCCCAGACTCGCGATCATGTGCGCCCCTCCGGTCAACGCGATTTTCGATGATACATTGGGATGCTTTACAACCGTCAACAGACAATCGTGCACGGGAGAAACACATGACCGACGCCTGGGGAACCTTCCCTGCCAGAATGGGCGACCATCAGGCTTTCATCAGCTTCAACCACGACTTTGCGGAAATCGCGGAAGGCGATCCGCGCACGTCGCTGCTCAGCGTGCGCGTCCCCTTTGCGCATCCGACGCCGGAAGGCCTGCCGACCGGCGACGAATTCGCCGGTCTCGCGAAGATCGAGGACCTGCTGGACGCCGCGATCACGGCGAAAGGTGGTGTGCAGGTCGGCCGCATCACCGTCGACGGGCATCGGGATTTCCTTTTCTACGTATCGCTCGACGAAGAGGCTGCGGCGGAGATCATCGACGCGCTGGCCGATCAGACGACCTACGCGTTGCAGTACGCGCACCAGGACGATCCGGACAAGGAAGCGTACTGGCAGACGCTCTACCCGACCGACGACGACCGGCAGATCATGCGCGACATGCGCGTGCTGGACGAATTGCGGAAGAAAGGCGACGCCGGCGATGTCAGCCGGCGCGTGATGCACTGGGCGTACTTCCCCGACCAGAGCGACGCACATCAGTTCGCGGACTGGGCCGAAGCGAAAGGCTATCCGGTCGAGTCGGTCGCCCCTACCGAGGACGGCAAGTCGGCCGTACGGTTCTCGCACGAGGGCACCATGGCACTGGCCGACATCACACGCCATACGGTCGCGATCAATCGCGAGGTACATTCGTTCGGAGGGGAATACGACGGATGGGAAACCAGCGTCGAACAGGCTGGCCGAGCGGGTTGACCTACCCGCCGCAAGTGACGTGATGCACCGCATCCGGCGCAAAAAACATCCCGGCGGCATTGATGCGCGCCGCCGGGACCAAGGCATCACCGGCCGAAACCGGCGATGGGCCTGAGGGTTCGCTCAGGCACGAGGAAAGCGATGCGTGCGGACCAGGCGATCGGATGCAGGGCACGCAACCGGTGCGATTGCGCTGCCCGCCGAACGCCTGTCCGGTTCCGCCGACGCGGCCTTGCGGCGTCGGACGGGCAAAAAGCCCCCGCTCCTGCGCGAGCGAGCGGGGAAATGGTTGACCGGGCCGGGGAAGAACGGTCAACCGGCCAGATTGTGAGCGCCGGCCGCGCAACGATCTGTGCGGCAACTCACCATTTGGTGACGATGCCGCGGCAACCGGCACGCTCGCGTGCCGCGCGGATCGCGTCACGGCCCGAGCGCGACGCCCGCGACCGGCGCGAGCAACACCACGATGACAGGCGACAACACCACCGCCCCGATCATCATCACGCCGTCGGCCGCGAGCGTGACGGGGGTCGCGAGCACGCGCACGGCCCTGCCCGCCGTGGTGATGCGGTCGGTGACGTCGATCTTGTACGAATGCGCAAACGACGACCACGTCTTGCCCTGTGCAAAGCCATCGGCCAGATAACGCGAACCGGCCAGTTCACCCTTCATCTCCAGATCGCTGCTCCCGCGCTTCGTGAAGCCGTCCTCCAGCGCGCGGTCCCAGCCCTCGTCGGTCATATCGGCGCGACGGAGCTGGAGCCGGAACTTGCCCGAGATCTTGCTGCCCTGCGCGACGAATCCATAGAGCGACGCGTTGATCGACTTGCGGTAGGGCGATGCCAGCACGGCACCGAGATGCTCGGGCATATCGAAGATGTAGTGATATTTCTCGCCGAGCACGACGAATTTCTTGCCGTCCTCGCTGACGAGGAATCGGTCGACCGTCTCTTCGTATCGGCCATCTTCGAACAGCATTGCCGTGCAGCCTGTCAGGCCGGCGGCGACAACGATCACGCCCGCCGTCAGCAGCGCCCTTCTTTTCATGTCTGGAATTTGATCTTGTTTTAATGCAAGCGGATATTTTCAGGCCCGGGGCAAGTCTCCGGCAAGTCGCGGTGGCTGTCAAAGCAGGTTTATTCTATTTTTCCGATCGACACGATTCCGGCTTCATTTTTTCTGCGTCTCTTTTTTGAAACCATGTTTCTCGAACACAAGAGCCCGCGCGTCATGACACCGGGTTTCGTCCTCATACCGGTCAGTTGAAAAACCATTCGGCAACCATCTCGATCCAGTCGAGATCGCCTGCGATGTCGATGACGGTTTCGCCGACCATTTCGGCAGTCGATGTGGTCGATGAAGTTGAAGCGTTCGACGCAGTCGACGCGCCCGCCGCCACCGCGCCGGCAGCGACCCCATTCACCTTCGTCATCTGGGCGGAAACACCCGATCCCGAGGCGGCCAGCCGTTCCAGCCAGTCGACGATATTGGCACGCGCATCCTCTTCATCCGCGAAATCACTCCGCTCGAGATAACGGTCGAATACGATCCACGCAAGCGTCTTGCTTCGCGAACCGGATTCGAGATGCCAATCGACAACGCCCGTCCGACCGGACTCCCTGATTTCGAGCGTCGCGGTGAAACAGTAATCGAGATATTCGATCTCAAGTTTCGACGACATGGTTTTCTCCGGTCAATCCGCCCTCTCTGTTCTTGTGATCATCCGCGCTTGCCGGGTTTCGCGACACAGTGTGAATTCTGCATGAAATTCGCGCGACGGCTCATTCCCGCTGGCGGGATCACGATATTCTCATAACCTGTCGATAACGATCGCCGACACATGACTGTACTCGATTTTCCCACCATTCCCCTCGGCGCTTTCGCTCGTGGTTCGGTTCTGCTGCCAGTCACCGCGCTTTCCTGTTCCGGGTATTGCCCTGCTTCGCCATCGCGATCGCACTGCTAAACTCCGGCCAAGACGACCGCTTGCAATACCAGAGGAAAAAATGGCACTCGCCCGCGCACAACAGAATGGCGTAGAGGTCTGGATTGTCCAGATTCCCGGGCACACTCCCTATGCCTATACGCACCTCAAGCGGGTATTCTCGTGCGACGATACGCGACACCGGGTCGTGACGATCGACCTGACGAAACTGCTGGCATGTGCCGACCGGGACACGACGGACTACGTGTTGCCGTCTGTTCTTTACTGGCCACCGGGAAAAGCCGCGGGCATTCGCGAATTCCTCGATCCTGAACAGGACAGGATTCCGGACATGCCGTACATCACGTTTCGCGAGACGAGAACACGAACGCTGCTCGGCATCCCCGGGCTGTCGAAGGTCGGCGTCGCGTCGTTCCGGAACGGCCAGCATCGCGCGCGCTATCTTGCCTATGCAGGTGCAACGACCCTGCCCGTCGAAGTGCACGAGACGGAAGCCGATTTGCTCGTGCAGTACTGCGGCGAGTCACCGTGAAGTACGTTCGGCTTTCGCCCGGCGATGGCCGCGCATCATGCGGCCGTTCGCTCGAATGTGGCCAGGCGGCTAGGCCTGTATCGCATAGATCCGGTCGGTGACTTCCGTCTGGCCGATGCGGCTCGTTTCGATACCCGCCAGTTGCCATCCGTTGTGCTCGTAGAAACCGATCGCGCGCTCGTTGCCCGCCAATACCTTCAGATGGACCTGGTGCACGCCGAGCGTTCGCGCCCATGCACGGACGGCTTCGATCATGAGCTTGCCGGTGCCGCCTCCGTGATGCGAAGGATGGACGTGCAGGCAGTCGAGCAGCACGCCCAGCGCCGGATCGACGGGGCGCTCGGCACTGACGAAACCCACGGGCTCGCCGTCCGCCTCGGCGATCAGCACCAGGCCCCGCTCGTTTTCGGTGCGATCGAAATATTGCCGCCACCGGGCCGCGTGTTCCGTCGGCACCTCGTCGGACAGGTAGGTCGCCGGCAAGATATGGCTGTATGCAGTTTGCCAGCTCAGCGTGTGCAGGCGAGCGATGTGCTGTGCGTCTTGCGCTGTCGCGTCACGCAGCGTGGTACGGGTTTCCGGCATCGGTGGTCACTCCTTCCACTTGCTCTCTCGATCGGGACGTCTCGCCGCAAAATATACCGCTTAGAGGCGTTCGCCTCCGTCACAGCTGACGCGATCGGGTCAGCGATTGTCTGCCGGACGCCATGCCGGGTTCATGCACCGCTGCAGCTCGTTGCCAATACAACGAGGCCCAGGCAAAAAAAATCCCGACACTGTCATTGGTTGTCGGGATCGAACGGCCCTGCAAAGCATGAGGGCACGAGGAAGTCGATACGTTACACCAATGTAAGACTGTTGCGCGCTGTCGGCTCGCGCCAAGTCCCTGTCTCATTCCGCCATAAACGAAAAAAGCCTGCTCACGCGAAACGCGAGCAGGCAAGAAAACGGATCAGCATTCGAGGCACGAGGGCTGTCCAGGAAAGATAACGGCACCGGAAGCGAGAACCTTAGTCGAAAAAGGAAATTGCGCAACTTGCGCAACATCACGTCGACTGAATACGGCCATACAATCTCGCGTCGACGATGGATTGACGAATACCGGCGGCATAGTGGCGATATCCTGTCGCGCTCAACCCTGGCTTTCCGTCAATCACGCGCTGTTCGATCTGGCTTGCGCCTGGCGGAGCGCCCGTCCGTTCAATCGGCCATGTATGGCAAACTTCGGCTCCGAATCGACGCAGCGCGCACTCTTTACCGCAGGGGAATCATGTACGTCTTGATCTATATCGCAGCGGTCGCCGTCGCCAACCTGATGGTCGCTCATTTCGGGCCGGCTGCAACACCGATCATCGCGTTCCTGCTGATCGGCCTCGATCTCGCGATTCGAGACCGGCTCCACCTCGATTGGCGAGGCCGCGCGCTTTGGTCGCGAATGTTTGCGTTGATCGCAGCCGCCGGTGTCGTCAGTTACGCACTCAATCCCGCCGCCAAGGAAATCGCCGTCGCGTCCCTGGTGGCGTTCGGTTCGGCAGCCGTGGCGAGCGCAATCGTGTTTCAACTCGCGCGCCGCTTTCCGATACTGGCGCGCGCAAACGGCGCGAACGTCGCGGGTGCGGCTGTCGACTCCATCATCTTTCCGCTTATTGCGTTCGGGGCTGTGTTTCCGGCGATCGCCGCGCTGCAGTTCGTCGCCAAGGTGGCTGGCGGTGCCTTGTGGTCGTGGGTGGTGTTTCGAAACACTCGATCGGCTCAGGCGGGAATCGCGAGCAATGTGGTCGATCGTTGAGGACAGGTTTGATTTTCACGGCATTCGCTACGTTCGAATGCGCGTCTGGCCGGACGCCCAAAAGCAACAATCCCGATCTGTCGCGCCATACCCAATCGTCATGCGCTTGCCGTCCGAATAGCGGCGACGACGTTTTGATAGATGAAGGTCGTCGCGCATCCCGCATCTTGTGGCAGCTTCAGCGCCCGACTCACCTGCTCAAGAAAGGGAAACAGCGCGATGACGTTGCGAGGATGACGCGAATCAGAACCTATCGGGCGAGAACCCTGGCCAAGCGTCTTACAAGCAGCGTTGCAAGCACTTCCAGCTGATACACGATCGCCACGGCGTTGCACGCGATGAGGGCAAAGTCACCAAAATCCACCGGGTGCATGTGATAACCGATTCGGTGGTTATCGACGATTTTTTCAAACGAGGCAATGGCCGACGGGAAGCTGACGACGCTCCCGCAGATCAAGAGAGCGCTGACTCCCGCAATGTGTTTGATCGGTGCCTTTTGCGGCAAAACGCAAGTTGCGAGAAGCAAGCCGATGCCGCCTGCGTTGGAAAAAAGGAAAGACCACGCTATAGGCCAATCCACGGTCCAATTCAGCAAAAAAAGGATAAACACGAGCCACGACAAGATCAGCAGGGGCATCGCCGGCGCGACTCCAGCGATCAGATAAAACGACGCCCTCACTACCCTGAGAGTCGTCATGCCCGTAATCTTTGGCCTTGAATCGGTTTGCCGTTCCGTTGTCTGGGCAACGGGTTTACTCTTTGACCGCATGGATTCCCCGAGAAGCCTCGAATTCCAAATCCTGTGGAGCCCGTCAATTTACCGTAGAACGCCGCTCCGCCAACAGCGCGCGCAAAACACAACCGAAAATTTGACCGCCCGCTCCTTTCGGCACATTGGCGCGGCCGCGTTCCTTCACTCGGATTCCCGGCACCGCAATATTCGACTGCACGAAGTAAGACACACCCCCTCCGTACAACACGCGGCATGTCTATGACCTGCCTGATTTCTTCGGACCATTTCAATCTTGGAGAACGGCCTCGGTGATCCGGATGCTCGCCGCATCCGGCCTTGATCGCGCGGCACCAGCTCTCCGAGCCTCGTGAGCCCGCGCATCGTAATGCGCACCTGCTCGCTGACGCGCTCGTCGCCAGTTACTCGGTCGGTGTAGGGTGTGCTCTTGTGAACCAAATAGCCAGCCTGCTGCTTGTCGTGATACGCGAGCCACCCGGACTTGCCGGCGCGATGGTAGATCCATCCGTTCGCGTGCAGCCAAGCGGTCAACTTGCTCGGCTGCATCTGGAGCGTGCTCGCGGCATCACGGATGCACATTGAGCCCTCCGCCTCGGCGATCCGCCCGAGCATCTCGACCTTGGGAGCCTGCTCGGCCACCTTGGCGTCGAGTTCCTTTTTCTGATGCTCGAGCACCGCTCGCTGCTCGAACTGCTCGGCCCATGCACGCGCCGCCTTGGCCGGGTTCGCGAAATTCGGAAGCGGCGGCGTCGCGACCTGAGCACCCGATACCATTTCGTCGTAGGCTCGGATCACCTTCAGGTGGAACGCTGGGCTGATCCACATGGCGTAGGCGTAGACCAGTTCCTTCGCGACGTAAGTCCCGTTGTTCACCCCGTCATTCACTGTCTCGACGGGGGTCTGCAAATTTGCAGAGGCCCTGACCTCCCCAATCAGAGCTTGGGCTTGCGCGTTCCGCATCCAGAACGCGGGCTGATGCTTGCTTTCCCCGCCGGCCGCGCGATGGAGATCGTTCAAGCAGTACCGGCCTTCGGCGTCGTTACGAATGGCAACGCCAGTGATCATGAGCGCGTTCATCAGTGCACCTCGCGGCTGACCGACAGGACGTCCGCACAACCCGCGTCGAACAGATCCTCGGTGTTTTCGGCGACGAACTGGCCGAGCGCCGCCAGATCGACTGCGACCTTCGACGACTCGCCTGCCGTGGCCTTGATCGCGATGAACAGCGCACGCATGTAGCGCACCTGGTTGTCCATCATGCTCGACAGGTCGACCACGCGCCGTTCGAGCGGTCGGGCCTGCTGAACCTTGCCAATACCCGATGTAGTGCTATCATGTCTCATGACCATTGTTCCTTTGCTAGGGGTTCACTGCGTCACCAACGCCTGACCGGTTGCCGCCGGTTGGGCGTTTTCTTTTTCAAGACTCCCGAATAGCCTTCGAACGATCTCGGAATTCATGCTGCAAATGCAATTTGCGGCTGCAAACTGAATCCGCTCTTTCAATGCTGGCGGCATCTTCACAAGCACGCCGGGCATCTGCCTTGCACCTTTCACAAATCCTCTCGCATCAAAGGAATAGGACGAAATGTCCTATTTGCGTGCTAACATTGTGCTAGCACGGATCGATAGTAGTACGGTGCTACCACTCGCGCAAGTATTTTTTGGAGAGCAGGCGATGGCGCGCACAGACCCACAAGTAAACATTCGCATGCCGATTGACCTGAAAGAGAAGCTTGAGGCAGCTTCCGCCCGCTCCAAGCGGTCACTCAACGCGGAGATCGTGACGAGATTGAGTGCAACCCTCGAACAACGAGGCGCACGTGCCATGGTTTATGGCCCTCAAATGACCGGGTTAAGTCATGAGTTGGACCTAGCGAAGGCTGAGAACAATGCGCTGAAAGAACAGATCAAAGCCTCAAAGTGGGCGGCAAATGCACAGTCTCTGTTCCTTCGCTTCGCCCTAGAGATGGTCCCCAACAAAATTAAAAGTAGCGATCCGGTATTCGAAGCCCTCCGCAACTTCGCAAATTCGACGATACATGGTTGCGAGATTGACGAGACGCTCGATCAGGCTCTTCAAGCACTGGTACAAACTAAAGTGGAACGCCCTAGCGACTGACTCCACAGGTGGCGATCTCCTACACTGACTAGTCACCGCTCCTTTCGCAAAGCTCCCGCTCTTGCGCACGACGCTTCACAAGTCCAGGCAACACTCGGCCGCCGGCCGTCACCCACTGCGGCCGCCCGTTGTCCGCCCGTTCATCGCGCGGCACGCGCCCTTCCAGTCACCGGCGTTGAACCGCTTCGCCGTCGTGCTACCGCAGTACGCACCGGCGCCCACGTTGTAAGCAAAGCTCACGGCAGCCGCAAGCTGGTTCGTGTGCCCCTTCAGGCCCGGCGTGCACTTGAGTACCGGCTCGGCGTACTCGATGAGCCGCTGTTCGAGGCGCGCGCGGCACTCCTCCGGCGCGAATCGCTGCCCGGCGTGCACATCCTTCGTGTCGCCGTTGCACGCCGTGATGATCCTGATCGGATCGGGCCGCGCGACGAGCTCGAATCCCTCGAATTTCGGGACCATGGAAAAAAGAAGGGCTGCCGCAGCAGCCCCTACAACGCTGACAAGCGTCTTCTTCGGAACGTTAACCATCGAGCAATGCCCTCTCCCCTTTGTTCTTGACCAGGTAGTACGCCTGCAGCTCGATGTACGCGATGGTCGCGACGGCTACCCACCAGTTGATGTCGTGGCTCGTAAGCCATAACCAGAGATTGCCGCCGACCGCCGGCACAGCCTTTGCTGCGCTCGCAACGACCTCGCTCTTCATCGAGCCCCCGTAATGAAAAAGCCGTCCGAAGACGACTGGTAATAACTCGTTACGCCCATAGTCGGCCTTTACATGCGCCAGTTCCAACGGAGAAAGACCATGTCAGGTATTTTTTTGTCATTCAAAAATAACGACTTGAGAGAATTAATGGCACGCGGCTTTGTTGGCTCAATACTTTCTGCACTGCTCCTGTCTTGCGCAGCTTGTGGTGGCGGTGATGGATCATCGGCCTATGCTGCAACTCCCGTCACGCAGGAGCAAAAATCCGTGCTGATCGAGGCATATGGCGACAGCACTACGCTCGGCGCCCAAACTATCGACGGAGTTTTGACGACTACGCAAAACAGTGAGCCTGCGCAGCTGCAAGCCCTTCTTCAGCAGCGCTTCGGAACGTCTATCACCGTAAAAAACGAAGGCGTCGGCGGAACGCAAGCATTTCAGCTCCTCTCGGGAACTGACGGGAAACATCCGGAATGGAAAATCCAGATGGAGCAATCGAAGGCCCAGGTAGTATTGTTGAACTTCGCGCTCAACGACTTCTACTACTGGAAAGCTCCACAGCCTGGGGCTTATGAGGCATCGCCGAGCGAGTACGCGAAGATTCTCGGATACCTCATCCAGACCGCCCGAGACGCAGGGAAGATCGTGGTACTACAGGAACCCAACCCCACCTGCAAGCAGCCCGATCCCGGCACGATCATTCAGTATGTCGAGGCACTTCGGTCAGAAGCTGCACTTCAAAATGCCCCGCTCGTCGCCCAATTCGAGTTTGATCAGACAACCCCGGATTGGAAAAACATGATGACTGATTGCGCGCATCCCGACGATCAGCTCTACGGAATCAAAGCCAAACAGACATTCTCCGTTGTCGAGCCGATCGTGGAATCGATCATTGGTCGTTAACCAATTCGATTACTCCCGATGGAAACTGAGCAGCATACGAGATCCATCGGGAGTCCGTTTCATCAACGAATCCTCGATGAGGTCACACCTCAATATCTTGTGCGCGTCCGAAGGAAGCGACGATAGTCGTTTCGGCTTCGTCAGAGAAAGTGACATTGATTTTCATATGTTCCTCAGAATGAATATGCGCAGACATTGACCACGAAGTTCAATGTCCCGGCGGACACGCCTGCGCGATAGTAAAGCGTTTGAGGAGTCACAATTGGGATTTTCGGAAATGAGGTTGTCAAGGAACCACTTGCTGTTGGACTCGTCGTGCCAATGGCCACAGGACCGACTTCAATAGAGCTTCCACATACGACACCATTTGTTCCCGCACCTGCCGATGACGACGAGATCGTATAGTCCCCTCAGCAAAATCGTGCATTGGGAGGCAACGCAGCTGCCGCCGAAAAAGACGTCAACGATGCCTGAGCCGTCGATGTTGAGAGGACGGTGTTGTTCCCTATCCCGACTTCACGATCGAGCTGCAGCCCAACGACAAACTGCCCACTCGGGTTCGTCGGCCAGACACTGACAAGCGCCGAGGCGGTATTGCCGGACGGCATGGTTGCACCACCGTACACATTCGGTGCCGCTGACGACGTAGCGTTCGTGTCGAGCAGCGCAGATGCCTGCGTAGTCGGGTTGTAGATCGCGTAGAGCGCCACAAAGCCCGACGCCGGTGCCGAACCGGTGTCCATGCTCTCCGCGCCAGTGGTTGCGAGGTTGATCGTCTTGTTGAAGTTGGCGATCCGGAATGCCGCGCCACCGAGCGCTGTTTCGACGACAACCTCATCGGCGGTGAACGTCGCCGATGCGCTCGCCACAGGGACGCCCATTGCGGCGTTGCGCATCGAGCCGACGACGGCGCCACTTGCTCGCTGCACGAATGCGGTGGTCGCCAGCCTCGTGCTGTTATCTCCAGCAGCAGCAGTCGTTCCAAACTGGTTGAACAGCTCTCCGGCCACATCCCACTTCACACCACTTTCGTTAATCAGCTCGAAGAAACCGTACACACCGACAGCGAACGTGTAAGTGTCGGCCCCGCTAGTAGGCACATTCAATTGCCCAGGCTTATTTTCCGCAAGAACGGAAGCAATCGGCCCGGCGTACTTGAACACACGGATTGCGGATCCGCCAGGAACGGCGGTTGCATCCGGCAACGTCAACGTGCCATTGCCGTCCCAAGTAATCATCGCCCCGATGTCAATGGCGCTCGGGGTAGCGTTGCCAACATATCCTCTCGGGGAACGATAATTGCCGAGGGCCTGCTGCACGAACGCCGTCGTCGCCAGCCTCGAGCTGTTGTCGAACTGCGCCGGCGACTGCGCAATCGGGCTGCGCGTGTAGTGCGAGATTACCGTCCAATTCGACCCGTCCGAGACCAGCTCAACAGTTGCCCCCACGTCAATCAAAAACGTTGGTGCTCCCATGGTTTGGTTGTAGATGTTCGCCGAGGAAGTCGCGATTGTGACCGCCGTACTGTTATTCGTGACGTTCGTGATCGTATACGTGAGATTGAACGCAGTCGGTGCCGGCAGAGTGATGGTAGATGGCCCATTTCCGCCCGCCTGTATCCACGATCCCGTGTCGGACGCCGCGAGTGTGCCAGACCCATTGACGTACTTGCGCGCCTGAAAATTCGCACCCAACTGCTGGACAAATGCGGTCGTCGCGAGCTTCCCCGAGCTGTCGAATTGCGGCGGCGTCTTCCAGTTCGCGCCTGCCATCACAGCCGCATACAGAAGCGCTACCGAGCCGCCGACCAGTTCCCAATGGTCGATCCCGTTCGACTGCAACGCCATGGTGTCGCCGGCGTTCAGGACGATGGTTTTAGATCCTGTCGCCGAGATAGTGCCCGAACCCTGCGCGGAAAACGTAACCCCAGCGCTGGCCATACTATAGACCTCAATTCGGGCACCGCCAGGAACTGCTGAGGCGGGCGGCAACGTTAGCGTGAATGCCGACGGGCCACCCGTATAGATCACGGCACCGCATACCGAGGCCGGCAATGTAGCCGTCGCGTATAGACCACGAATCCGCTGGCCTTCAACCCTTGACGTTGAATAAACGCTGTCGTCGCCAGCCTCGTGCTGTTGTCGAACTGAGGAGCCGTGATCCCCGCCGCATTGATCGCTGCCTGCAGGTTTGCCAGGAGCGCGGCCGTCGTGCCATCGTCGACCGAGTTCGCGGTCAACATCGCCGGCGTACCGCTCGTCGCGCGCGAGTACTATGACGCCCGCATGAACGGGACCGCCCCCACAACACCCGCGCGCCGGCACCGCACCGCCGCGTCAGAAGAACCGAACTTCGCCGCACTGTAATCATGATCGGACGACGGAAACGCCCGGACGGGTTGCCCTTCCGGCTCTACGCCCATTACGGGAAACACAAGGTCAGCTTCGGCTACAAGCTGCCCAATGGCAGATGGGCATTCCGCCTGTCGGCCCCGGCCCACAACAAGGAAGCCCTCGCCGAGATCCGCAAGCAGGCGATCGAGCGCGCGGAGGCGCTCAACGGGAACGCGATAGAGCCGGGAACGGTCGAGGCGCTCGTGGTGCGATACTTCGAATGGCAGGACGGATTGCCGCACACCGACGAGCGCCGCAAGGCCCAGTCCACCCTAGACGAGAACCGCGTCGAGTCGAAGCGCCTGGTCAAGGTCTTCGGGAAGATGGCGCCGGCCGCGATCAAGCCGAAGCACGTCTACGGCTACCTCGATAAACGTGCGCAGCTCGGCGCGCCTGCGAAGGCGAACAAGGAAATCGCCCTCCTGTCCGCGGTCCTCGAATATGGCCGGCGTCGTGGCGAACTCGAAACGAATCCGTGCCGCGGCATCGAGTACAACCCCACCCGGCCGCGCCAGCGGTATGTGCGTCAGGACGAGATCGATCTGGCAGTGGAAGTCGCGCGGTCGCGCCGGAGCGTCGGCGACCAGCACCCGAGTTCAGCGTACCTGATCCTCGCGCTATGCGTGAAGGCCGCCTACCTGACCGTCAGCCGGCCGACGGAGATGCGCGAGTTGCACCGCCAGAGTATCCGGCCCGAAGGCGTCGAGGTGCCGATCGGAAAGCGCAAGGCCGGCGAGCAGCAGCGCGTGAAGCTCGTGCTGTGGTCGCCCGAGCTGAAGGCCGTGATCGACGAGGCGCTCGCGCTGCAGCGCACGTCGAGCGTTCACGTGTTCGGGAACACTGCCGGCCAGGTGTACACGCGCAGCGGCTGGAACACGAACTGGTCACGGTTGATGGGTTATTGCGAGAAGGAGGCGCAGGAGCGAAGCGTCCCGTTCGAACGGTTCGCGCTGCGCGACATGCGCCCGGCGGCCGTGACTGATCGTCAGGAGGAAGGCGACGACCGAATTATCGATGCGACTGGCCATGCCGACGAACGCATGGTCCGGAAGACGTACGATCGCCGACGACAGAGAAAAGTGCGTGCGACGCGTTAGTCGACTTTCTGTTCAGATTCCTGAGCAGCGTCCAGGCGCGCATTCAAGCTCGCGAATCGAAAATTCTCAAATGTTGCCGACATGCTTGCGACCAATCCCATCAGGCCAGTGATCGCTCCAAATACTCTAGTTACGATTAGTCCGGTTGAACTAAGCGGGAGGACACCATGCTTTGCAAGCGTGGTTACTGCAAAGCAGGCAATCATTATGAGCAAGGAGGCTGTAACTTGCACCATCGACATCGTTGCTCGATGTCGATAACGCATCTCGTTCTGGAAGTACGCTTGCCGCAGATCTGAGCTTCTGCGAAGCGCAGCCACATCAGCCGCGAATGCTTCTCGCACCTTGTCGCTGCGGTTCCTCCAGTGCCCCCATAGCGATCGCGCTACTTTGTCCAGGACGTCCTTCAAATACATCCCAATCATGCCAAGGACTAATACGCCAATTGCCGACGACAGCCACCAAGCCGGCGAAAAAATTGTGGTATCCAAAAGCGACATGCTGTTCCCCGGGACGCAAAAAAGCCCGCTCATCGGCGGGCTTTCGTTTCTTTATCTTCCAAAATCTGGAATCGGATCTTCCAAATTTTGTAACACGTCAGCGTAATTCTGCTGCAAGTGCTTGAATTTGTTGGGGTGGCTGATGGGACTCGAACCCACGACGACAGGAATCACAATCCTGGACTCTACCAACTGAGCTACAGCCACCACTGTTACTGCTTTTTTTGTTCTTCGCTGCTTTTGTGTTTCAGCAGCGAAGAACAAGATTATACGAACACTTTTGAATCTTGCAAAGCTTTTTTTTCAAAAACTTCTTCGGCCTCGTTCAGATGCGCGCGCGCCTCGTCGAACACGGCCAGATCGCCGCGTGCGAGCTTCTTGTTGTCCGACAGCACACGACGCCAGCCACGTGCACCGGGCATGCCGCGATACAGTCCGAGCGCATGCCGCACGATCGCGCCGAGGTAGGTGCCGCGCTTCAGTTCGGCCGCGCAGTATTCGATCAGCTTCGCCTCGGCCTCTTCGCGCGTCGGCGTCTCTGCGGTCGACCCATAGAAGCGTGCATCGACCTCCGCGAGCACGTACGGGTTGTGATACGCCTCGCGGCCGAGCATCACGCCGTCGACATGCTCGAGATGCTGCGCAACCTCGTGGAGCGTCGTGATGCCTCCGTTGATGACGATCTCGAGCGAAGGAAAATCGCGCTTCAACCGATACGCATAGTCGTACTTGAGCGGCGGGATCTCACGGTTCTCTTTCGGCGACAACCCTTTCAGGATCGCATTGCGTGCATGCACGACGAACGTTTCGCAGCCAGCCTCGGCCACCGTGCCGACGAAGTCGCGCACGAATGCGTAGTCCTCGACCGCGTCGACACCGATCCGGTGCTTGACCGTGACCGGCACCGACACCGCATCGCGCATCGCCTTCACGCAGTCCGCGACGAGCTGCGGCTCGTTCATCAGGCACGCGCCGAACGCGCCGCGCTGCACACGCTCGGACGGACATCCGCAATTCAGGTTGATTTCGTCGTAGCCCCACTGCTCGCCGAGCTTCGCCGCGCGCGCAAGATCGTCGCGCTCGCTGCCGCCCAACTGCAGCGCGACCGGCGATTCGTTCGGCGTGAACGCAAGATGTCGCTGGGCATCGCCGAACAACAGCGCGCCCGTCGTGATCATTTCCGTATACAGCCACGTATCGCGCGTCAGCGTCCGGTGGAACGAACGGCAATGACGATCGGTCCAGTCGAGCATGGGCGCGACGGATACGCGGCGGGGAGGAAGCGAGGACGGTACGGACATGGATTTCGGGCAACAGGCCAGGCGGCGCGGAAACAACCCGGCATTTTACCGCAACAGCGGGCTGGCCAGCCCGGCATGCACGCTACCCCTCGCCCAGCTCCGCATCGACCGCCCGCCGCGCCTCGTCCAGCACGCGCTCGATCACGCGTCGCTCGGTCAGCAGGATCCCGTCCACCTTGACGAGCCGCCAGTCGATCCGCACGGCATCGCCCTGCAGCACGCGGTAATGCGCATGCTCGCCGTCCCAGACCTGCTCGGTCTTCACCTCGATCTCGAAGCCGCGGTACGGCTCGCTGAAATCGCCGAGGTCGCTGCCTCTCGGTTCCATCGCACGCTCCGTGGCGACGCAGCACCAGGCCGCCCGCGCGGCCGGCGCCGTGCGCTCAATCGTATTCGTCGGACAAAAAGGATTTGCCATCGGCCGTCAGGTCGACCCGGTCGGCCGCCGCCTGATAGATCAGCCCCTCGTTCAGCAACGCGTAGACGACGTCGTCGAACGCAGCGGGAACCGGCCGGCTTTCGCCGAACTGGTCGATCCATTTCAGCGCCTCGATGGCTTCGGGGGAAAGGATGGGGGTCATGCGTGGCCTCCGGCATCGGTGTCGCTCCATCCTAGCACTTCGTCCGGAAGTCGAATACCAAGGCAAACGCGCCGCGCAAATGCCGGGCGGCGCCAACGGGCAGGCTGCCCGCGGCGGCGCACCGGCGCAGGACACACGCTCAGAGGCGTGCGATCGATACTTCGGTCGATTTCACGAGCGCGACGACTTCCGCGCCGACCTTCAGTTCGAGTTCGTCGACCGAACGGGTCGTGATCACCGACGTGACGATGCCGAACGGCGTCTCGACGTCGACCTCGGAGACCACGGATCCGCGAATGATCTCCTTCACCTTGCCCTTGAACTGGTTACGTACGTTGATTGCAGTGATGCTCATCAGGTTGATCGCTCCGAAGAAAAAGATCTCAGAACGGGCGGCCGCTGCCGCCCGGATTTAAACGGCCCAGCGGATCTGCCCGACCGGTCGAACGTTGTCTGCCTCGTGCACCTCGCCCGGTGCATCCGTACCGGGCCCGCCGGCGAGCACGCGTTTCAGCACGCGGTCCTCCAGCGCCGCAAATGCGGCCGATGCGCGGGCGCGCGGCCGGTCGAGCGGCACCGGCTGATCCAGCGCCACGCGCCCCTGCTCGATGAGCAGGATGCGATCGCCGAGCGCGACGGCCTCCTGCACGTCGTGCGTGACGAGCAGCGCGGTGAACCGATGCTCACGCCACAACCGCTCGATCAGTGCATGCATCTCGATGCGGGTCAGCGCGTCGAGCGCGCCGAGCGGCTCATCGAGCAACAGCAGTTGCGGCCGGTGAACAAGCGCGCGGGCCAGTGCCACACGCTGCCGCTGGCCGCCCGACAGTTGCGCGGGCCAGTCGTTCGCACGCTCCAGCAGGCCGACTTCGTCGAGCACCGCGCGCGCTTTGTCGCGCGCGCCGCGTCCGAGGCCCAGCATCACGTTCTGCAGCACGGTCTTCCACGGCAGCAGGCGCGCATCCTGGTACATGATCCGCGTGTCGAGCACGCCGCCGCCTTCGCCACGCGTCACGAGCGCGCCGCTGCTCGGCTGCTCGAGCCCGGCGACGAGACGCAGCAGGGTCGACTTGCCGCAGCCGCTGCGGCCGACAATCGCGACGAAGCTGCCGCGTGCGATGCCGAGCTCGACGTCGTCGAGCACCGTGCGTGCGCCGAAGCGCTTGCTGACACCCGACAGCGTCACCGCGTCGTCGGGTACCGGGCTTCCTGCCCGCCGCCGTGCGAGCGGAACGATGGACGCACTGCCGTCACGGTCGAGGATCGCCGCATCCCGCGCGTCGCCGTCCGTGACACGCGCCTGCGCCAGTTCGACCTCGAGGTCTGCGCCGGCAAGCGGGCCGTAGGCGGCCGCCGAAGTCGTCGCATTCATGCCTTTGCTCCTGATTGATAAGCCGGGTGCCAGCGCAGCGTCACACGCTCGAGCCATTTCGCCAGCACGTCGGCCAGCTTGCCGAGCACCGCGTACAGCAGGATGCCGACCACCACCACGTCGGTTTGCAGGAATTCACGCGCATTCATCGTCATGTAGCCGATGCCCGACTGCGCCGAGATCGTTTCCGCGACGATCAGCATCACCCACATCAGCCCGAGCGCAAAGCGCACACCGACGAGAATCGACGGCAGCGCACCGGGCAGGATCACGTCGCGGTACAGCGCAAAGCCGCGCACGCCATAGCTCTTCGCCATCTCGATCAGGTTGGCGTCGACCGAGCGGATCCCGTGGTACGTGTTGATGTAGACCGGAAAGAACACCCCGAGCGCGACGAGGAACAGCTTCGCCTTCTCGTCGATGCCGAACCACAGGATCACGAGCGGAATCATCGCGAGCGCCGGGATGTTGCGGATCATCTGGATCGTCGAATCGAGCGCGACCTCGGCCGCCTTCGACAAGCCGGTCGCGAGCCCCAGCGCGAGGCCGACACCGCCGCCGATCGCGAAACCGAACAGTGCGCGCCATGTGCTGACTTTCACGTTCGCCCACATTTCCCCCGACGTCACGAGCGACCAGGCCGCTCGCACGACCGCCACGGGTTCGGGCAGCACGCGGGTCGACAGCCAGCCGACGCGGGCGCCGACTTCCCATGCCACCAGCAGCGCGAGCGGCACGAGCCACGGCGCGACGCCGCGCCATGCGCGGGCGGCCAGGGCCGCGCCCGTCGTCGACGTTTTCGTTGTCATCGCAGGCCTCCTGTCACTCAGCTCTGGGCTGCCTTCGGCAGATAGCTGTTGCCGACGATCTCGCCGAACGGGCCGGACAGCGGGCCGGTCGCCTTCGCCGCGCCGTTGCCCTTGATCAGCGGGAACACGAGTTCCGCGAAACGGTACGACTCCTCCAGGTGCGGATAACCGGACAGGATGAAGGTTTCGATGCCGAGATCCGCGTATTCGCGCATGCGCTCCGCGACCTGCTCCGGATTGCCGACGAGCGCGGTACCCGCGCCGCCGCGCACGAGGCCGACGCCGGCCCACAGGTTCGGATACACCTCGAGTGTCTCGCGGCCGCCGCGCTTGCCGCCGTGCAGCGCGGCCATCCGGCGCTGGCCTTCCGAATCCATGTTCGCGAACGCCTTCTGCGCGCGGGCGATGGTTTCGTCGTCGAGGCGGCTGATCAGGCGCTCCGCGTCGCGCCATGCTTCGTCCTCGGTCTCGCGCACGATCACGTGCAGACGAATCCCGAACTTGATCTTGCGGCCGCGGGCTTCCGCGCGGGCACGAATATCGGCGATCTTCTTCGCGACGGCCTCGGGCGGCTCGCCCCAGGTCAGGTAGGTGTCGATGTGATCGGCCGCGATCTGATGCGCGGCCGGCGACGAACCGCCGAACCACAACGGCGGATGCGGACGCTGCACGGGCGGATACAGCGCCTTGCCGCCCTTCGACTGCAGGTGCTTGCCGATGTAGTCGAACCCGCCGTTGTCGTGCGACGCGGACAGCAGCCCGCGCCAGATGTTCAGGAAGTCGTCGGTGATTTCGTAGCGCGTGTCGTGATCGGCGAACAGGCCGTCACCCTCGAGTTCGGCGGCATCGCCGCCCGTCACGACGTTGATCAGCAGGCGTCCGCCCGACAGACGGTCGAACGTCGCGGCCATCCGCGCCGACAGCCCGGGCGACGCGATACCGGGACGGATCGCGACCAGGAACTTCAGCCGCTGCGTCGCCGGGATCAGGCTCGACGCAACGACCCACGCATCCTCGCAGGAACGGCCGGTCGGCAGCAGCACGCCCTCGTAGCCGAGCGTGTCGGCCGCAACCGCCACCTGCTTGAAGTAATCGTAATCCGCGGCGCGTGCACCTTCGGCCGTACCGAGATAGCGGCTGTCGCCGTGCGTGGGGATAAACCAGAACACATTCATCTGCTGCTCCTGCTTGACTGTCCTTGCCGGAATTTGAAAAAACACCGCCCTGCTCGCGTCGCGGATCAGCGGCGCATGCATGGTGTGCGTTCGAATCGGGATGGTTCGCCGGTCAGGCCGTGCAGCGGGCGAGGACGCGATTGCACGGCTGTTTCTGGGAAATCAGTCTAGGGATCGGTACAGGGCTTTGGAACGATTTTTTTGAGCTTAGGTTTTCCGCTTTCGTGATTAGCACGACGCTGGAGCGAATATCACCGCGAGCGGGCCCTATAATGGCGCACCTATCCGAATAACTCCGCGCGTACAGCCCCGGCCGTGCGCGCCTGCGGTGCACTCATCGATGCAGAAAGTCATCCTGCCATTCCTGTCCGGCTTCCTGGCCGCCCTGTTCTTCCGCGAAGCCACGCTCGCACTCCTTCATACGGCCGACCTGATCGCCGCAACCGGCTTCTCCACGCAGCCGTTCGCGCCGCTCGGCATTCCTGAATTTGTCGCGAATGCGCTGATCAGCGCGTGCTGTGCGATCCCGATGGCGTGGCTGCTGCGCGTCTCGCCGGAACGCGAGGCATCGTGGATCGGCGCGCTGGTGTTCGGCGGCATCGTGCTGACGGCCGCCCGCGTGTTCGCGATCGATCCGCTGCGCGGGATCTGGCCGTCGGGCAACATGATGCCCGTGCTCGCCGCCGGCTTCGCGGCAAACGCGGTGTGGGGCTTCGGCGCGCTCGTGTTCATGCGCGCGTTCATGTCGGACGACGCCGGCGACGAGTAACGCGGACGCTACGCCCTTCGGCCGCCGGGCGGTCGACATCCATGCAAAAGGCCGCCTGCACCTGCAGGCGGCCTTTTCGTTTCCGGCTCGCGCGTCGGTCGGCCCGACGTCAGTCCTGCAGATTCCGCAGCGGATGCGTGTCAGGTGTCCACGGGCTGTCGAACATCGCGAGCACGTCTGCACGATCGATATCGGCGGACGACTTGAAGCGCCAGACCGGCTGGTGGTCCTTGTCGACGATCAGCGCGCGCACCCCTTCGATCACGTCGCCGCGCGCGAACGTCGAGCGCGTGAGGTCGAGATCGCGCCGCAGGCAATCGGCCATCGTCGCGCCGCGTGCACGTTCGACGACTTCGAGCGACACGGCCATCGACAGCGGCGACAACTGTTCGCGCATCGCGTGGGTCGCCTTCTCGATCCATCCGTCGACGGCCGCGCAATCCTGCTCGGCGTCGAGCGACGCGAGAATCGCGCCGATGTCGGGCTGCGCGAAATGCCGGTCGATCCCCGCGCGCGCGTCGGCCAGCGCCGACGTGTCGGGCGTCGGCACGACCTTGTGTGCGGCGGCCGCTTCGGCTACGCACGCGACGGCCTGCGCGCCGCTGTCGATGCGCGCATGACGCAGCGTGTCGAGCAGCGCCGGCAGCGCGGCATCGGGCAGATAGACGTCGGCGAGCTGCGCGTACAGCGCGCCGGCCGCGTCGAGCGTCGCGCCGGTCACGGCGAGATAGCGGCCGATCGCGCCGGGTGTGCGCGCGAGGAACCAGCTCATCCCGACGTCCGGGAACAGGCCGATACGCGTTTCCGGCATCGCCATCTTCGTCGAGTCGGTCACGACACGCAGGCCGCCCGTATGCCGCGCCGCCTGCGAAATGCCCATGCCGCCGCCCATCACGACGCCGTGCATCAGCGCGATGTAAGGCTTCGGATAGGTGAAGATCGCGTGGTTCAGCGTGTATTCGTCGATGAAGAACGTATCGACCGCATCGCGGTCCCCGCGCTGCCATGCGTCATGGAAGAAGCGCACGTCGCCGCCCGCGCAGAACGCGCGCGGATGCGGGCTGTGCACGACGATCGCGACGACCTCGGGATCGTCGCGCCACGCGTCGAGCGCCTGCTGCATCAGCCTGATCATGCCGACCGACAGCGCGTTCAGCGCCTTTGGGCGGTTCAGTTCGAGAAAGCCGATGCGGTTCGCGACATACGCGCGTACGTCGGGCTGGGCGGATTCGGCGGAACCGGCTGCGGAAGTGGAGGTGGAATCGGTCATGAGGGCCATCCGGCAAATGGCAGTCGCACGCTCAGTGCGCCTGCATCTTCGAAAACAGGTTCAGCACGACGACGCCCGCGATGATCAGGCCGAGGCCGATCACGGCCGGCAGGTCCGGCACCTGGCGATAGAGCAGCATCGCGACGAGCGTGATCAGCACGATGCCGGCACCCGACCAGACGGCATAGATGATGCCGACGGGCATCGTGCGCAACGTGAGCGACAGGCAGTAAAACGCGATGCCGTAGCCGGCGACGACGAGCGCCGACGGCCAGAAGCGCGTGAAGCCGTCCGCCGCGCGCAGCGCGGACGTGCCGACCACTTCCGCGACGATCGCGATCGCGAGCCATGCGTAACCGGGAAGCTGCATCGCTCAGCTCCTTGCGAGGGCCAGCACGGCGTAGTCGTGGCCGAGCTCGGCACACAGCACCTCGACGACGAATTCGTGATCCCCGCGCTGCGGCAGCCCGGACGCGGTGATCGAGCCGATCACGCCGGCGCCGGCGACGGTCAGCGGAAACGAACCCCCGTGCGCCGAATATTCGGCGATCGGCAGCCCGTGCTTGTCCGCCAGCGTCGCGCCCGCCTGCTGCATGCGCAGGCCGATGGCGTACGAGCTGCGGCGGAAATGCGCGACGACGTTGCGCTTGCGGCGCACCCAGTCGGCGTTGTCGGGCGTCGCGCCGGCGAGCGCCGCGTAGAACAGCGGCTGGCCGAACGTGACGATGTCGAGCGCGACCGCATGGCCGCGAGACGCCGCGAGCGCATGCATCCGGTTGCCGAGCGCCCACGCACGGGCCGGGTCGAAATGGGGAAACACGAGCGCCTGTTCCTGCGCGCCGATCGATTGCAGATCGTGAGCGATGTCCATGAATCCGTCGATGCAGTAATGAGAGTTGCAACGGCGCCGATGCGATCGCGCGCGGCGTCGCTGGCGAAGAGGCGAAACAAACCGTTCGATTCTAGCGCACGCGCCCGACGTACCGTCCCTACAAGACACGACACGCGATTGTCAGAAAGTGCTTGCACCCGTTCGGGTAACTCCTTATAATTCATTTCTTCGACGGACGCGGGGTGGAGCAGTCTGGCAGCTCGTCGGGCTCATAACCCGAAGGTCGTAGGTTCAAATCCTACCCCCGCAACCAACGTCCAGATTCATGCAAAAAGCCCGGCTCCGTGCCGGGCTTTTTGTTTTCCCGTCTCATTTCCCGCCCCTCTTCGCGCATCCGCACCTTCCGCTTCGCGCGACACGCGGCCGGCATGCGCAGGCGTTCAAGAATGCCGCGACCCGGTGATACACTCGCATCACCTCGTCCCTTCCACTCGACATGAAATTCTGCTCCGTCTGCGGTCACGAAGTCATCGCGCGCATTCCTCCGGGCGACAACCGCGAGCGCTTCGTCTGCGATCACTGCGGCACGATCCACTACCAGAATCCGCGCAACGTCGTCGGAACGGTCCCGGTCTGGGGCGATCAGATCCTGCTGTGCCGCCGCGCGATCGAACCGCGCTACGGGTTCTGGACGCTGCCCGCGGGCTTCATGGAAATGGGCGAGACGACGGCCGAAGCCGCCGCGCGCGAAACGCTCGAGGAAGCCGGTGCGCGCGTCGAGGTGCAGAACCTGTTCACGCTGCTCAACGTGCCGCACGTGCACCAGGTCCACCTGTTCTACCTCGCGCGGCTCACCGATCCGGGATTCGAAGCCGGCGAGGAAAGCCTCGAAGTGAAGCTGTTCGACGAAGCCGACATCCCGTGGGACGAAATCGCGTTCCCGACCGTCAGCCAGACCCTGCGATTCTTCTTCGCCGATCGCGCCGCCGGCGACTACGGCGTGCACACCGGCGATATCTTCCGCTCGCTGCGCAACGGCTGAGCCCTCGCCCCATGGTCCCCTGGCTCGGCCCGGACGATCCGTTTCCGCCCATCGAACGCGCGCTCGGCCCCGCGACCGGCGCGCCGGGGCTGCTCGCCGCGAGCGCCGACCTGCTGCCGTCGCGCCTCATCGACGCATACCTGCGCGGCATCTTCCCGTGGTATTCGGACGGCCAGCCCGTGCTGTGGTGGAGCCCTGACCCGCGCATGATCCTCGTGCCGGCCGAGTTCAAGGTGTCGCCTTCGCTGCGCAAGACGCTGAAGCGCGTGCTGCGCGAACCCGAATGGGAAGTGCGCGTCGACCACGACTTTCCGGGCGTGATGCGCGCCTGCGCGCAGGCGCCGCGCCGCGGGCAGCGCGGCACGTGGATCACGGCCGAGATCATCGATGCATACACGTCGCTCTACCGGTCCGGCAACGCGCACAGCATCGAGACCTGGCACGACGGGCGACGCGTCGGCGGCCTGTACGGCGTGTCGTTCGGGCGGATGTTTTTCGGCGAGTCGATGTATGCGGACGCGACCGACGCATCGAAAATCGCGCTGGCCACGCTCGTCGCGCACCTTCGCGAGCAGGGGCTGGAAATGATAGACTGCCAGCAGAATACGTCGCATCTAGCGTCGCTCGGCGGCCGCGAGATCGCACGCAAGGCCTTTGTCGCTCACGTGCGCAGCGCGGTAGCCGAACCGCCGATTCCGTGGCAGTTCGACAAGCGCGTGCTCGCCGCGCTGACGGGCCGCGCCGAAACGGCGCCTCCCTCCGGAATCGAGCGCTAGCGCGGCACTCCCTCCCTGCAACGAGAGCTGCCCATGACTCATCCGACTGAGCTGCCGCTTTCACCGCTTTCGGCGCTGCAATTCTATGCAACGGCGCCCTATCCGTGCAGCTATCTGGACGGCCGCGTCGCGCGCTCGCAAGTCGCGACGCCGAGCCACCTGATCAATTCCGACATCTATACCGAGCTCGTGAAGGCCGGCTTCCGGCGTTCGGGCGTCTTCACATACCGCCCGTACTGCGACGGCTGCCGTGCCTGCGTGCCGGTGCGCGTCCCCGTCGACGCGTTCGCGCCGTCGCGTACGCAGCGCCGGATGTGGAAGCGGCACCGCACGCTCGTCGCGACGGTTTCGCCGCTGCACTACGACGAAGAGCACTACGCGCTCTACATGCGCTACCAGTCCGCACGCCACGCGGGCGGCGGCATGGATCGCGACAGCCGCGACCAGTACGAGCAATTCCTGCTGCAGAGCCGGATCAATTCGCGCCTCGTCGAATTCCGCGACCTCGACACACCGGGCGGCGAGCCCGGCAGGCTGCGCATGGTCAGCATGATCGACATCCTCGGCGACGGACTGTCGTCCGTTTACACGTTCTTCGAGCCCGACGACCAGCACACGAGTTACGGCACCTACAACATCCTGTGGCAGATCGAGCAGGCCAGGAGCCTCGGCCTGCCCTACGTGTATCTCGGATACTGGATCCGCGAGAGCCCGAAGATGGCCTACAAGGCGAACTTCCACCCGCTCGAAGGGCTGATCGACGGCCGCTGGAAGATACTCGATCCGGATCGGATCGACCTGCCGCCCGTCGACGCGGCACTGGCCCGCGCGCCATTGCCGGGCGGACATTCCGGCTCGGGCTGACGCGCGCTGCAGGGGCGAGGACGCGAAGCGCGCCCCTGCCGCTCAACTCCCGGTAAAATAGCGGGTTGTCATCCATTCCGGCTGTCCGCCCTATTCCCGTGTTCAGTTCCCTTTATCCGCTGGCCCGCGCATCCCTGTTCAAGATGGATGCGGAAGACGCTCACCACCTCACGCTGCGCGCGCTCGGCGCGGCCGGCCGCACGGGCCTTGCCTGCGCGCTGTCGGCCCGCGTGCCCGACGCGCCGCGCACCGTGATGGGGCTCACGTTCCGCAACCCGGTCGGCCTCGCGGCAGGCCTCGACAAGGACGGCGCGGCCATCGACGGCCTTGCGGCACTCGGCTTCGGCTTCATCGAGGTCGGTACGGTCACGCCGCGCCCGCAGCCCGGCAACCCGCGCCCGCGGATGTTCCGCCTGCCGCAGGCCGAGGCACTGATCAACCGGATGGGCTTCAACAATCACGGTGTCGACCAGTTCGTGAAGAACGTCCAGGCTGCCCGCTATCGGGGCATCCTCGGCCTGAACATCGGCAAGAACGCCGATACGCCGATCGAGCGCGCCGCAGAGGATTACCTGTACTGCCTCGAGCGCGTGTACCCGTTCGCGAGCTACGTAACGATCAACATCTCGTCGCCGAACACGAAGAACCTGCGCCAGCTGCAGGGCGCGGGCGAGCTCGACGCGCTGCTCGCGGCGCTGAAGGACAAGCAGCAGCGCCTCGCCGACCTGCACGGCAAGCTCGTGCCGCTCGCGCTGAAGATCGCCCCCGATCTCGACGACGAACAGGTCAAGGAAATCGGCGACACGTTGCTGCGCCACAAGATCGAGGCGGTCATCGCCACCAACACGACGCTGTCGCGCGCGGCCGTCCAGGGCCTGCCGCATGCGGACGAAGCCGGCGGCCTGTCGGGCCGCCCCGTGTTCGACGCGTCGAACGAAGTGATCCGCAAGCTGCACGCCGAAGTCGGCAGCGAAGTGCCCATCATCGGCGTCGGCGGCATTTTCTCGGGCGAGGACGCCCGTGCGAAGCTCGCGGCCGGCGCAGCGCTCGTGCAGCTCTATACCGGCTTCATCTACCGCGGCCCCGCGCTCGTCGCGGAATGCGTGAAGGCCGTCGCCCGCGAACGCACCGCGTAATATAGGCATAAACAAACGGTATTTAGAGGCCGATTGCATTTTTGCTATCATCGGCCCTCGTTACCAGAATCAATGACCCGGACAGGGCAAGGAAACACACGATGAAGATTGCGCTGCTGAAGAAGCTGCTGGTTGCCGGCCTGGTCGGCACGTCGCTCGCTGCCGCCACCGCGCATGCGGCCGACCTCCTCGACCAGGTGAAACAACGCGGCACGCTGCGGGTCGGCCTCGAAGGCACGTTCCCGCCGTTCAACTCGAAGAACCCGCAAGGCGAACTCGTCGGCTTCGACGTCGACATCGCGAAAGCCGTGGCCGCGAAGCTCGGCGTGAAGGCGGAATTCGTGACGACCGAATGGAGCGGCATCATTGCGGGTCTGCAGGCCGGCAAGTTCGACGTGATCTCCAACCAGGTCGGCATCACCGACAAGCGCAAGGAAACGCTCGACTTCTCGCCGCCTTACACGTTTTCGTCCGCGCAGCTGATCCAGCGCAAGGACGATACGCGCGAGTTCAAGTCGCTGGATGACCTGAAGGGCAAGAAGCTCGGCGTCGCGCTCGGCACGAACTACATGGACATGGCGAAGTCGGTGCCCGGCATCGACGTGAAGACGTACCCGGGCGCGCCCGAGTACCTGCGCGATCTCGCGGCCGGCCGACTCGACGCCGCGCTCAACGACCGCCTGATGCTCGCGTACCTGACGAAGAATTCGCAACTGCCGCTGCGCCCGGGCGCGAACGTCGGCTCGGCGAACCCGTCGGGCATCCCGTTCAAGAAGGGCAACCCGAAGTTCCAGAAGGCGATCGACGACGCGATGGCGCAACTTGAGGCCGACGGCACGTTCACGAAGATCTCCGACAAATGGTTCGGCATCGACGTGACGAAACCGATCAAGTAAGCACGCCTGCATTTCCCGCCGGACGGCGGGCCGGAAAGGGCGGCATCCGTAACGATGCCGCCCTTTGTTTTGTTCGTCCGGTTTATGATTGCGCTTTCGCGCACGCATTCGATTCGTATTCCATGTCGACAACGTCCCTGCTCGTCCAATCGCTGCCGGTGCTCGCCCAGGGTGCCGTGCTGACCGTCAAGTTCGCCGTGCTGTCGATGGTGTTCGGCCTGCTTGGCGCCGTCGTGCTCGCGATGATGGGCATCCGGCAAAGCGAAGCGCTCGACGGCTTCGAACGCATCTGGGTCAACGCGCTCGCGTGGCTGGCACGCGCGTACGTGAGCCTGATGCGCGGCACGCCGCTGCTCGTGCAGATCTTCGTCATCTATTACGGGCTGCCGAGCCTCGGCATCTCGCTCGACCCGACGCCCGCCGGCGTCATCGCGCTGTCCGCGAACGTCGCGGCGTACATGTCGGAAAGCATGCGCGGCGCGATCAACGGGATCGCGCGCGGCCAATGGCTCGCCGCGTACAGCCTCGGGCTGTCGTGGGGGCAAACGCTGCGCTACGTGATCGGTCCGCAGGCGCTGCGCATCGCGGTGCCGAGCCTGTCGAACAGCCTGATCAGCCTGATCAAGGACACGTCGCTCGTGTCCGTGATCACCGTGACCGAACTGCTGCGCAGTGCGCAGGAAGTGATCGCGGCGACCTATCAGCCGCTGCCGCTTTATCTCGCCGCCGCGGCCGTGTACTGGATCCTGTGCCAGGTCCTCGAATGGGTGCAGCGCTGGTACGAAAAACGCCTGTCGCTGCCGACGCGGCACTGAGCACCGGCCGTTCGCCGGGCCGCCCGCGCGCGCCCGGCGCCTTCCTTCCCGCTTACTCGCCCGAATAGCGCACGCCGAGCGCCGCTCGCGCGGCATCGGTCATCGCGATCATCTGCCGCGAATGGTCGTGCGTCATGATCGGGCTTTCGGTCTTGCCCGCGCGCAGCAGGTCGCAGAAGTGCGCGGTCTCGTAGTTCAATCCGCCGCCTTCAGCCGGTGCGTCGAGTTCGACGGTGCGCCCGTCCGCATAGCTGATCGTCGCGCGCACCGGGTTCCACCACTTCTCGTGAATCGTCACATGGCCGCCGGCTGCGGCGATCAGCGCGTCGCCCCGCCCCATCACGTCGAGCCCGCAAAAAAGTTGTGCGATCCCGCCATGCGCATGCACGCTGTTCAGGCTCGCGAACAGGTCGACACCCGTCGCGCCGACGCGGCCGAGCGTCTGTACGTCGAGCGCCGCACCGAGCCAGTCGACCGCGAGAAAGGTCTCGTAGATCCCGATATCGAGCAGCGCACCGCCCGCGCGATCGAGGCGATAGACGGAATGGTCGCCGGGTACCGACGATGACGCGCACCCTGCCCGTACGAGCCGGATCTCGCCGATCGGATCGTCCTGCAGGTGCGCGCGCAACTGACGGTACAGCGGGAAGAACGGCGGCTTCATCGCCTCCATGAAAAGCCGCCCGGCGTCGCGTGCCGCTTGCAGCACGGTGTCGAGCTGCGCCGCGTTCAGCGTCGCGGGTTTTTCGCACAGCACGGCCTTGCCGGCGGCAAGCGCGGCCAGCGTGTACTGCGCGTGACTGTCATGGAGCGTCGCGATGTAGACCGCGTCGATATCGCTCGCGAGGAGTGCTTCGAGGCTGGCGGCAGGCGAACCGCCGTGCGCGCCGCAAAAGGCTGCCGCGGCGTCCGCGCGGCGGGCCCAGGCACCGGCGAGCGTGGCGCCCGGCACATGTGCGAGGCTTTGCGCGAAGCGGCGCGCAATGCTGCCTGCGCCGATGATGCCGAAGCGCACCGGGCGATGGTCGTTGTCGTTCATCCTGATCTTCCGTGTCGGTCGTATGACGGTGGCCGGCACGCTGCCGGCCGGACGTCATGATAAACGGCCCGGCGGCACACGGATGAGCGAAACGCGCCGCGTCAGGCACGCATGGGCACGTCGACGGAGAAATCGCGCGAGATCTCGTCGGCGCTGAAATCGATCAGCGCGAGCGAAGCGGCTTCGGCTTCGCGCGGGTCGCGCCGCTCGATTGCGTCGACCACACGCGCATGCGCCTTCACCACGACGTCGTGCGCGCCCTCCTTCTGCACGACACGCGGATTCACGAGGCGCACCGCGCCGCGTACGATCGCCGCCATCTGCTGGAAGAACTGGTTACCGCTCGCCTGGACGATCCGCGTGTGCAGCAACTCGTCCGCCGTGTCATAGCCGGGGTCGCCCGGCTGCAGCACCTTGAACGCATCGAACGCTTCACGGATGCCCGCGATGTCCGCCGCCGTTGCGCGCACCGCCGCCTGCGCGGTCGCGCGCGGTTCGATCAGCATCCGGAATTCGATGACGTCGCGCATGAACTGCGGATCGGGTTTCGCCCGGAAGCGCCAGCTCACCACGTCTTCGTCGATCATGCGCCAGTCGCGCATCGGACGCACGCGCGTGCCGACTTTCGGACGCACGTCGAGCATGTCGCGCGCAAGCAACATCGACAACGCTTCCCGCATCACGGTGCGACTCACATCGAACTCTTTCGACAGCACGTCCTGCGGCGGCAAGATCCCGCCGTACTTGTCTTCGACGATACCCGAGACAAGCCCATCCATCACTTTGGCGACCAGTGACCGGTCTTTGCCCTGCTCCATGACACCTCCCCGTGCGTCGATTTGCGAACACCTGCTCCGCAGTTCCGCCGGCCCTGGTTACGACTGTTCTTATGATCTATAAGTTGATGAGTTCGAGGACATTTCGCTATCTGGTAAACACCTGACAGGGTTATCCCTCTTTTTGACGGGGTGATTTATACGGCTAAAAATAAGGCCCGGGAAGCGCATTGCGCCTACCGGGCCTCGAATTCCACAAGATTTAAACATTCAGTTCATTACGGTACACGGCATACCGTTACGGACTGCTTTCCATATCTTTCAATTAGCCGAATAAACGATCGTTTCAACGCCGTTTTCCGTGCCGAGCAAGCACAGATTCGCGCCGCGCTCGGCGAACAGGCCGACCGTCACGACGCCCGGCCATGCGTTCACCTGCGCTTCGAAGCCGCGCGGGTCGGCGATCTGCAGCCCCTTCACGTCGATGATCTCGTTACCGTTGTCGGTGATGTACGGCGCACCGTCCTTCGTCACGCGCAGCACGGGGACGCCGCCGAGTGCGGTCACGCGCCGGCCGATCGCCGTGCGTGCCATCGGCACGACTTCGATCGGCAGCGGGAATGCGCCGAGCACCGGCACGCGCTTGCTGGCGTCAGCGATGCAGACGAACGTGTCGGCCACCGATGCGACGATCTTCTCGCGCGTGAGCGCACCGCCGCCGCCCTTGATCATCGCGCCGCCCGCGTCGATCTCGTCGGCGCCATCGACGTACACCTGCAGCGAGTCGACCTCGTTCAGGTCGAACACCTTGATGCCGTGCGATTTCAGGCGTTCGGTCGTGGCGACGGAGCTCGACACGGCGCCGCGATAGCGCGCCTTGACGACGGCGAGCGCGTCGATGAAGCAGTTGGCGGTCGAGCCGGTGCCGACGCCGATCACGGCACCTTCCGGCACGTTCTGGATCACGTAGTCGGCGGCGGCCTGGCCGACGAGGCGTTTGAGTTCGTCTTGAGTCATGGAGTGGTAAAGCTGCGGGATTGCGGAAAACCGCCAGTTTACCGGAGTCGGATGACGGCCCGCGTTTTTCGGCGTGCGGTGCGCCGCGGGTTCAGGGCTCACCTGCCGCGGGCGCATGGTCCGCGGGTTGCGTGCCGGCGAAGTACTTGTCGAGCAACGCCTGCGCGATCGCATCGGTTTCGGCGTCCGGATTACCCGCGTAGTCGGCCGGCCTGAAATGCATCTGAAACGCCGCGAACACGCGTCGCGTACGTTCGTCGAGCACGCCGTCGGTGGCCACGTCGTAGCCGTAGCGCGCGAGCTTGAGCTGCAGTTCGCGCACATCGACCGGCGCATGCGGATCACGACCGGCGAGCCGCGCCGCCACGGTCGCGGCGTCCGGCCACGCACCGACACCGGCCTGCGCCAACGCATGCCACGGGAACAGCGGCCCCGGATCGATCTTGCGTTGTGGCGCGATGTCGCTGTGCCCGACCACGCGCGTCGGAGGAATCGCGTAGCGCGCGACGATGTCCTTCGACATCCGGGTCAGTGCGGCGACCTGCTCGGGCGGATACGGCTGCCAGGTGCGGTTCTGCGGATCGAGCGGGCCGCGGTTCACGTTCTCGATGCCGATCGACACCGCGTTCAGCTCGGTCGTGCCCTGCCACTCGCTGACGCCCGCGTGCCATGCGCGCTCCGATTCCGGAACGAGCTGGTAGACGACGGGCAGCCCGCGCTCGATGCGCGGCTGAGGCGGGATCACGTAATGCACGCTGACCGAATCGCCCGTCAGCGTGCGCAGCGATTTCGCCTCGTCGCTTTCGGTGTAATGCATCACGAGAAAGCGGATCCGCGAATCGGCACCGCGCGCGTGCAGGCTCGTGTCGGCATAGTAGGTGCCGCGTTCGACGAGCGTCGGCGACGTGCAGGCAGCCAGCAGGCACAGCACGGCGCAGGATGCGCCTATGCGGAACAGGGTCATCGGTCGCGCGCTCCGGAGGGCCGCGTGCCGCACCGGATCGCGGCACGCGTCGTTCGGGTCATTCGAGGCCCGCGCAAGCCGCGCGGGACGGGCTGCGTCAGCCTTTCACGCGCCGCTGGCGCACGGCTTCGTACAGGCACACGCCGCTTGCGACCGACACGTTCAGGCTTTCGACGCTGCCGGCCATCGGAATGCTCATCACTTCGTCGCAGGTGTCGCGCGTGAGCCGGCGCATGCCTTCGCCTTCCGCGCCCATCACGAGCGCGACGGGGCCGTCGAGCTTCGTTTCGTAGAGCGTTGCCGAGGCTTCGTCCGACGTGCCGATGACCCACACGCCGGCGTCCTTCAGCTCGCGCAGCGCACGGGCGAGGTTCGTCACCGTGATGTACGGCACCGTATCGGCCGCGCCGCTCGCCACCTTGGCGGCGGTCGCGTTCAGGCCGACCGCACGGTCGCGCGGCGCGATCACCGCGTGCGCGCCGGCCGAATCGGCGACACGCAGGCATGCGCCGAGGTTGTGCGGATCGGTGACGCCGTCGAGCACCAGCAGCAGCGCGGGGCCCTGGATGCCGTCGAGCAGCTCGGACAGGTTCTGCGCGAGCGGGATGTCCTCGACACGCGCGACGACGCCCTGGTGGCGCTCGGTATGTGCGAGGCCCCACAGGCGCGTTTCATCGGCCGCGATCAGCCGCACGCCCGCTTCCTTCGCGGCGTGCAGGAAGTCCTGCATGCGGCGGTCGCGGCGCGTCTGGTCGTACAGCACCTCCGCAACCGTCGATGCATCGTGCCGCAAACGTGCGGTCACCGCATGAAAACCGTAAAGAACCTTCAGACGTGACATGACTGGAACAACCTTCGATCAAACGTGCGGCCGCGCGACGCGCGCAGCCGCGATCCATGGAAAAGGAAAGCGCCGCGTTGCCGGCCGATGACCGGTGACGCGGCGTCTCTCGATACTGCGGGGCGTGCGCATGGCGCCGCCCCGAACGCTCAATACTTCTTGCGGGCGCGGGTCTTCTTCGCGGTCGGCTTCGCCGCCGCACCGCCGCCGCCGTTGCCGGCACTACCGCCCTTCTTCTTCGCGGCGGCACGCGCGGCGCGCGCGTCCTTCACCGCGACGCTCGGCGCGCTCGCGGCCTTCTTGCGGCGCGGCGCGGGTTCTTCCGCCTGCGGCAGAGCACGGACACGCGGGCCGTTACGGTCGATACCGCCGCCAGCCGAAGCCGGCGCGGGCGACGGACGCGGCGCCTTCACCGGCGTATCGCGCACGAGGCGGAAGTCGATCTTGCGCGCGTCGAGATCGACACGGCTCACCTGTACGCGCACGCGATCCGACAGACGATAGCGGATGCCCGTCCGTTCGCCGCGCAGCTCGTTCTTGATTTCGTCGTACTGGAAGTAGTCCGAGCCGAGTTCGGTGACGTGCACGAGCCCTTCGATGAAAAGCGTGTCGAGCTGCACGAAGATGCCGAACGACGTGACGCCGTTCACCATCCCGCCGTACTCCTCGCCGAGCTTGTCGCGCATGAAGTAGCACTTGAGCCAGGCCTCGACGTCGCGCGACGCTTCGTCCGCGCGGCGCTCGTTCGCCGAGCAGTGCAGGCCGAGTTCTTCCCAGATCGCCGTATTCGAGCGCGAGCGGCCGCGCGTTTCATCGTCGGCCTGCTGCATCGCACGGGCGCGCGGTGACAGCGCGGTGTTCAGCTCGAAGCCGTCCGGCGCCTTCGGCACGTATTTCTTGCCGGACAGGATCGCGTAGATCGCGCGGTGCGTGAGCAGGTCCGGATAACGGCGGATCGGGCTCGTGAAGTGCGCGTACGCCTCGTAGGCCAGGCCGAAGTGACCGATGTTGTCCGGGCTGTAGACGGCCTGCTGCATCGAGCGCAGCAGCATAGGCTGCAGCATCTGTGCATCGGGCCGGTCGCGGATCTGCGCCATCAGCGCCGCGTAGTCGCTCGCATGCGGCTTGTCGCCGCCGCCGAGCGACAGGCCCATGCCGCGCAGGAACGCACGCAGGTTCTCGAGCTTCTCCGGCGTCGGTCCCGCGTGCACGCGGTACAGGCCCGGATGCTTGTTGCGCTTCAGGAAATCGGCCGCGCAGACGTTTGCGGCCAGCATGCATTCCTCGATCAGCTTGTGCGCGTCGTTACGCTGGCGCGGCACGATCTGCTCGATCTTGCCCTGCGAGTTGCAGACGATGTAGGTCTCGGTCGTGTCGAAGTCGATCGCGCCGCGCTTCTGCCGCGCGGCGAACAGCGACTTGTAGACGCCGTACAGATCCTGCAGGTGCGGCAGCAGATCCGCGCGGCGCGCGGCCTCCGGCCCCTTCGTGTTCGACAGCACGGCTGCGACTTCGGTGTACGTGAGGCGCGCAGCCGAATGGATGACGGCCGGGTAGAACTGGTACGCCTTGATCTCGCCGCGCCCGGTGATCACCATGTCGCACGCGAGCACGCAACGGTCGACCTGCGGATTCAACGAGCACAGGCCGTTCGACAGCTTCTCCGGCAGCATCGGAATCACGCGGCGCGGGAAGTAGACCGACGTGCTGCGCTCGAGCGCGTCGGCATCGAGCGCGCTCCCAGGCTGTACGTAATGCGACACGTCGGCGATCGCGACGATCAGCCGGTAGCCGTCGCCGCGGCCGACCTTCACCGGCTCGCAGTAGACGGCATCGTCGAAGTCGCGTGCGTCCTCGCCGTCGATCGTCACGAGCGGCACGTCGCGCAGGTCGACGCGGAAACGCAGGTCGGTCGGCCGCACCTTGTCGGGCAGCGCGGCGGCTTCGTCGAGCGCCGGCTGGCTGAATTCGTGCGGCACGCCGTACTTGCGCACCGCGATTTCGATTTCCATGCCCGGATCGTCGATGTCGCCGAGCACCTCGACGACACGGCCGAGCGGCTGCGAATGGCGGCTCGGGAAATCGGTCAGCTCGACGACGACGACCTGCCCGACCTTCGCCTTCTTCACGTTCTGCGTGATCAGGATGTCGTGGCCGATGCGCTTGTCTTCCGGTGCGACGATCAGCGCGCCGTTCTCGTTGAGCAGGCGGCCGATCACGCGCTTGTTCGCGCGCTCGGTGACTTCGACGACGTGCCCTTCCGGGCGGCCGCGGCGATCGTAGCCGACGATGCGCGCGAGCACGCGATCGTTGTGCATCACCTTCTGCATTTCGCCGTTCGGCAGGAACAGGTCGTCCTGGCCGTCGTCGCGGATCACGAACCCGTAGCCGTCGCGATGCCCTTGCACGCGCCCGGCGACGAAGTTCGACGGATGGGTCAACTGGTAGTGGCCGCGCTTGTCGAGGCGGATCTGGCCGTCGCGCTCCATCGCGGCGACACGCCGGAAGAACCCCTCGCGCTCCTGACGCTTGATCGACAGTGCTTCGGCGATGTCGTTGGCGGCCAGCGGCGCGTCGCTCGTACGCAGCACGCCGAGAATTTCTTCACGGCTCGGAATGGGGTACGGATATTTGCTCAAGGGTTTGTCGATGATTGTTCTCGTTGCGTTGACTGATGGTGCACGGCATCAACATAGAGGTGTCCTCCAGACAGTTCTATATTGACGGCGGCGGGTCATTCTATCACCCGCCTGTGTCGCCAAATGACGGGGAATGCCGCCGGCAGGCGCGGCGGAGCCCGGTTTGCAGTGCATCGCAAAAAAGTGTTGACACGATTAATTGGGGCGCTATAATTTCGCTTCTTTGCAGCAAGCAGCTACTGCAAAACGTGCCCAGGTGGCGGAATTGGTAGACGCACTAGGTTCAGGTCCTAGCGGTGGCAACATCGTGGAGGTTCGAGTCCTCTCCTGGGCACCATCTGTTTTTAAAAAGGTCGGCTTCTAGCCGGCCTTTTTTCATTTCCAGCCCAGCGCTTTGCGTGAGGACTCGAAAGGCTGCGCTTGCAAGCGCAGCCGGGGTCGCACATGTGTGACCGAGTCCTCTCCTGGGCATCATCTGTTTTTTGAAAAGGTCGGCTTCTGCCGGCCTTTTCCATTTCGACCGCATAAGCATGGACGCGCCGCAATCACAGGCGCCCCGCCCTTATGCCCGCCAGCAGGATCGATAGCAGAATTTATCGGTTATCGTCCGCTCGCCCTGTTGGTACGTTAGCCGGCTCGCTTCAATGCAACGAACCAGACAAGGAGCACGATCCATGACGCCGATGAACCGCCGCGCATTCGCGCGCGCGATGCTGGCCGCAGGCCTCACTGCCGCCGGCGTCCGAGCGCGCGCCGAGAACGCACCCGATGTGCTGCGCATCGGCTACCAGAAGTCGTCGACACTCATCACGTTGCTCAAGACGCGCGGCGCGCTCGAGCAGGCGCTGGCGCCGCTCGGCTTGCGCGTGTCGTGGCATGAATTCGCGAGCGGATTGCCGCTGACGGAGGCACTCAACATCGGCGCCGTCGATTTCAGCGCCGACGTGGCCGATACGGTCCCGGTCTTCGCACAAGCTGCTCGTGCGCGTTTCGTGTACGTCGCACAGGAAGCGCCTTCGCCGAAAGCGCAGGCGATCATCGTCAAGCAGGACAGCACACTGCGTACGCTAGCCGATCTCAAGGGCACGCGCATTGCGGTCACGAAGGCGGCCGGCAGCCATTACCTGTTGCTTGCCGCACTCGCACGCGCGAAGCTCGGGCCGGCCGATGCGACGATCCGCTACCTGACGCCCGCGGACGGCCGCGCGGCGTTCGAGCGTGGCAGCGTGGACGCATGGATCACGTGGGATCCCTATGTCGCATCGGTCGACCGCAATCCCGACGTACGGATTCTCGCCGACGGCAACGGACTCGCGTCATACCAGCGCTACTACCTCGCGTCGACCAGCTTCGCCACTGCGCGGCCCGACGTCGTCCAGATCCTGTTCGACCAGCTGTCGCAGGCCGGCACGTGGCTGCGCGACCACCCGCAGGACGCAGCGAATACGCTCGCGCCGATCTGGGGACTCGACGCGGCGACGATCGCGCGCGCGAACGCGCGGCGCAGTTATCTCGTTCGCCCGGTGGTCGCACAAAACTTCGGCGAACAGCAGAAGATCGCCGACACATTCCTCGCGGCGGGACTGCTGCCGGCCCGAGTCGACACGAGTCAGGCGCAGCGCTGGAATTTCGACGCGAAACGCGCGATTCCGGTCGGCGCGTGAGAATCCGTCGCGCGAGGGGCAATATTTTTATCGCTTCGAATGAAATTGTGTTGACAGGCTGCGAAGACACGCTAGAATAGCGGTCTTCGCATCGCAGCAAGCGAAACGTGCCCAGGTGGCGGAATTGGTAGACGCACTAGGTTCAGGTCCTAGCGGTGGCAACATCGTGGAGGTTCGAGTCCTCTCCTGGGCACCATCTGTTTTTTGAAAAGGTCGGCTTCTAGCCGGCCTTTTTTCATTTCAAGCCCAGGAAGCAAAGCGCCTGCGCGCTTTGCGTGAGGACTCGAAAGGCTACGCTTGCATGCGTGACTCGGGTTACACATGTGCGACCCAGCCCTCCCTCCTGACCCTCCACTTCCTGAAAAAGCTCCTTCCAGTCGGCTCACCTGCATTTCCGGCATCCGGAAGGGATCAGCCCGCGCGCACCCGCCCATCACAAGTGTTCGACGATGCACGTGGGTCGCCCCGCCGCGACGTTTGCGCACCTCGCTCGATGCCCAAACAAATCCGTCAAATTATTTTCGTTCGCGACCTCAAATTCTGTTGACAGCTGCCAAAGACGCGCTATAATTTCGCTTCTTTGCAGCAAGCAGCTACTGCAAAACGTGCCCAGGTGGCGGAATTGGTAGACGCACTAGGTTCAGGTCCTAGCGGTGGCAACATCGTGGAGGTTCGAGTCCTCTCCTGGGCACCATCTGTTTTTTAAAAAGGTCGGCTTCTAGCCGGCCTTTTTTCATTTCAAGCCCAGGAAGCAAAGCGCCTGCGCGCTTTGCGTGAGGACTCGAAAGGCTGCGCTTGCAAGCGCAGCCGGGGTCGCGCATGTGTGACCGAGTCCTCTCCTGGGCACCATCTGTTTTTAAAAAGGTCGGCTTCTAGCCGGCCTTTTTTCATTTCCGGCTCCGGAAAAACCTCCCCCTCATCTTCTCGAGCAGACCCAGCCGCTTCGATTTGCACCGCCAGCGCAAGCAAACTGCGGCAGCATGCTGCGAGTCCGGCGACAACCCACTGCCCGGGTTCATGCCACCACCCACGCCACCTTCCGCCTGAACGACCGGGCTTCCGCGATCCATCCCCGATTCCGGACGCCCCGAGCTACCATCCCCGCCCTCCACCTCAAACCGGGATTTCCCTAGGCTGACATGCCGGCGTTCACGCGGTTAAATAAATCAACGTGATTTATTTAATGCGCCGCTGCACGGCGCGCCATGGAAGGAGACGCCATGAGAAGCCCGCACTTCGGCCAGGGCAGCAACTCGGCCAACGTGCGCCGTTACAACGAGCGCCTGCTGCTGAAGACGCTGCGCCGCGCAGGCAGCGCGTCAAAGGCCGATCTCGCCCGCCTCGCGAACATGACGGGCACGGCGGTCGGCAGCATCATCACATCGCTCGCCGACGCGAAGCTGATCGAATTCGCGGGCCGCACCGAAGGCCAGCGCGGTCAGCCGGCTTCGCTGATTCGCCTCGACCCGCGCGGCGCGTTCGGCATCGGCGTCCATCTCGACCGGATGCGCATCGAAACGGCGCTCGTCAACTTCGCGGGCGACGTGCTCGGTCGCCGCTCGCACGACACGCTGCTGCCTCCGCCTGCCGACGTGCTCGAGATCGTCCGCCATGACATCGAAGCGATGCAGGCCCTGCTCCCCGACCACGAGCGCGCCCGCCTGACCGGCATCGGTGTCGCGCAGCCCTACAACCTCGGCGCGTGGATGCGCGAACTCGGTCTCGCACCCGACACGTTCCGCGCATGGGAAGACGTCGATTTCGCCAGCGACCTCGGTCGCATGCTGTCGCTTCCGGTATTCGGCGAGAACGACGGCAACGCGGCCGCGATCGCCGAGCTGTTCTACGGATACGGCCGGCAGTGCGACGACTTCGTCTATCTGTTCATCGGGCCGGCGATCGGCGGCGGCATCGCGATCGACGGCGACTGCCTGCGCGGCGTGACCGGCAACGCGGGCGACATCGCCGTGATTCCCGTGCCGCCGAGCCGGCTCGCTTCCGCGCCGCCGCCGCGTGGCCCGTGGGACATCCTGCTCGCGCGTGCGTCGCTGCATGCGCTCGTGCGCCATCTGCGCCATCACGGCGAGACGGTCGACAACCGGGCCGATCTCGAAGCCTGCATCGCTCGCGGCCTGCCCGCCGTCGACGAATGGATCGACGATTGCGTCGACGCGCTCGCCCCGGCGTTGCGCGCGGTGCTGTGTGTGGTCGATGCGCCAGTGGTCGTGCTCGACGCCGATACCGACGCAGGCCTGCTCGACGCGGTGACAACGCGCCTGCGGGCCGCGCTCGTGGCCACCGCGCCCGAAGCACGCGGCACGCCGGTGCTCGTGCGCGGCACGTTCGGCGCCGACGCCGGCGCGATCGGCGCAGCCACGCTGCCGATGTATTTCAACTTCTCCCCGCGGGCCGGCATCCTCAAGGGCGCCCGCACCGATTCGCAGGAGGTCAACCATGTCGCGATCTGAGTCGCCTCGCCCGCTGCTCGAGATGCGCGGGATCAGCAAGACGTTCCCGGCCGTGCGCGCGCTCGACAACGTGAGCCTGACCGTCTATCCCGGCGAGATCCACTCGCTGATGGGCGAAAACGGCGCGGGCAAATCGACGCTGATGAAGATCCTGTCGGGCGCGTACCGCGCCGACGCCGGCGGCGAGATCCTGATCGACGGCGAACGCATCGACATCGACGGCCCGCTTGCCGCGCGCGATGCTGGCGTCGCGGTGATCTACCAGGAGCTGTGCCTGTCCCCGAACCTGAGCGTCGCGGAAAACATTTATATCGGCCGCGAATTGCGGCGCGGCAACCGGCGCTGGGGCACGATCGACCGCGCGGCAATGGCACGCGGCTGCGAGGACGTGCTCGCGCGCCTGGGCGCATCGTTCGGGCCCGACACGCTCGTCGGCACGCTGTCGATCGCGGAACAGCAGCTCGTCGAGATCGCGCGCGCCGTGCACACCCGCGCACGCATCCTCGTGATGGACGAGCCGACCACGCCGCTGTCGTCGCGCGAGACCGAACACCTGTTCCGCCTGATCCGCCAGTTGCGCGAGGAAGGTCTCGCGATCATCTACATCAGCCACCGGATGGCGGAGATCTACGAGTTGTCCGATCGTGTGTCGGTGCTGCGCGACGGCACGTATGTCGGCACGCTCGAGCGCGCGTCGCTGTCGGCCGAGCGTCTTGTCTCGATGATGGTCGGCCGCGACATCTCCGGCTTTTACAAGAAGGAACACGCGCCGTACGACCCCGGCCACCTGCTGCTGTCGGTACGCGACATCGCCGACGGCGCGCGCGTGCGCGGCTGCAGCCTCGACCTGCACGCCGGCGAAGTGCTCGGCATCGCGGGGCTCGTCGGCGCCGGCCGCACCGAGCTCGCGCGGCTGATCTTCGGCGCGGAACCGCGCGTGCGCGGCAACGTGAAGGTGGGCGAACGCACGTTCGGCGCGCACTCGCCGCGCGACGCGATCGACGCCGGGCTCGTCTACCTGACCGAAGACCGCAAGCGCCAGGGCCTGTTCCTCGACATGAGCGTACGCGACAACATCAACATCTCGGTCTGCAACCGCGATGCGCGGCTCGGTGCGCTCGACCTCGCGCGCGGCGCCGAACGTGCACGCGACGCGATTGCATCGCTGTCGATCCGCGTTCCCCACGCGAACGTCAACGTCGGCGCGCTGTCAGGCGGCAACCAGCAGAAAGTGCTGCTGTCGCGCCTGCTCGAGACGAAGCCGCGCGTGCTGATCCTCGACGAACCGACGCGCGGCGTCGACATCGGCGCGAAATCCGAGATCTACCGGATCATCAACGAACTGGCCCGAGCCGGCGTGGGTGTGATCATGATCTCGAGCGAACTGCCGGAGATCATCGGCGTCGCCGACCGGGTGCTCGTGATGCGCGAAGGCGAAATCGCGGGCGAACTCGGCGGCCACACGCATACGCCCATCACGCAGGAAGCCATCATCGCGCTCGCCACCGGCTCGCAGGCCGAACTCGCCGACGTGCACTGAGCCCGCCCTTTCAGTTCATTCTTACATTCAGGTTACCGACATGATCAACCCGACCAAGCAGCGGAACCTCGCTTCCGCGACGGCCCATCCGGTGGGCAACCGTACGCCACTGTTGCGCGGCGCCGATCACCGCGCCCGCATGCAGTCGCTGATCCGCACCGCCGGCATGCTGCCGGTGCTGCTGGTTCTGTGCATCGGCTTCGGCTTCCTGACCGACGGCTTCTTCACGCTGCAGAACCTGTCGATTGTCACTCAACAGGCGTCGATCAACATCGTGCTCGCCGCCGGCATGACCTTCGTGATCCTGACGGGCGGCATCGACCTGTCGGTCGGCTCGGTGCTCGCCGCCGCAGCCGTCGCGGCGCTGCTCGCGTCGACCATTCCGGGCTGGGGCTGGCTCGGCGTACCGTTCGCGCTCGTCGTCGGCCTCGTGTTCGGCGCGATCAACGGCGGCCTGATCTCGTTCCTGCGCCTGCCGCCGTTCATCGTCACGCTCGGCGCGATGACGGCCGTGCGCGGCGTTGCGCGCCTGATCGGCAACGACACCACCGTGTTCAATCCGCAGTTGCCGTTCGCGTTCATCGGCAACGGCACGATCCTCGGTGTGCCCTGGCTCGTCGTCATCGCGTGCGCGGTCATCGCGATCTCGTGGTTCATCCTGCGCCGCACGGTGCTCGGGATGCGCATCTATTCGGTGGGCGGCAATCCGGAAGCCGCGCGCCTGTCGGGCATCAACGTGCGGGCGATCCAGATGTTCGTCTATGCGGCGTCGGGCCTGCTCGCCGGGCTCGGCGCGGTGATGTCGGCCGCGCGGCTTTATGCGGCAAACGGCCTGCAGCTCGGCCAGTCGTACGAACTCGACGCGATCGCCGCGGTAATCCTCGGCGGCACGAGCTTCGTCGGCGGCGTCGGCTCGATCGTCGGCACGCTGATCGGTGCGCTGATCATCGCGGTACTGACGAACGGCCTCGTACTGCTCGGCGTGTCCGACATCTGGCAGTACATCATCAAGGGGCTCGTGATCATCGGCGCCGTTGCGCTCGATCGCTATCGCCAGCGCGACTCGGCACGCACCTGACCCTTCCCGTCGATTCAACCTTGCGGCGCAGGCCGGTTCGCCTGCGCCCGTTCACCAACAACTCGGAGACACAACGACATGATCAAGCACAAAGCCGCCCTGACCGCCGTCGCCTGCGCACTCGCCTTCGGCGCGCCCGCCGCACACGCGGCCGACAAGCCGCTCAAATCGATCGGCGTCACGGTCGGGTCGCTCGGCAATCCGTACTTCGTCACGATCGTCAAGGGGGCCGAAGCACGCGCCAGGCAGCTCAATCCGAATGCGAAGGTCACGGCCGTCTCGGCCGACTACGACCTGAACAAGCAGTTCACGCAGATCGACAACTTCATCTCCGCGCACGTCGACATGATCCTGCTCAACGCGACCGATCCGAAGGCGATCGAGCCGGCGGTGAAGAAGGCGCAGGCGGCCGGCATCACGGTCGTCGCGGTCGACGTCGCCGCGGCCGGCGCAAACGCGACCGTGCAGACCAACAACGTGAAGGCCGGCGAACTCGCGTGCGACTACATCGCGAAGAAACTCAACGGCAAGGGCAACGTGATCATCGAGAACGGCCCGCAGGTATCGGCCGTGATCGATCGCGTCAACGGCTGCAAGGCCGTGCTCGCGAAAAACGCCGGCATCAAGCTGCTGTCGAGCGACCAGGACGGCAAGGGTTCGCGCGAAGGCGGGATGAATGCGATGCAAGGCTACCTGACGCGCTTTCCGAAGCTCGACGCGGTGTTCACGATCAACGATCCGCAGGCGATCGGCAGCGACCTCGCCGCGAAGCAGCTGAACCGGCCGGGCATCGTGATCACGTCGGTCGACGGCGCACCCGACATCGAAGTCGCGCTCAAGTCCAACACGCTCGTGCAGGCATCGTCGAGCCAGGATCCCTGGGCCATGGCGCAGCAGGCGGTCAACGTCGGCTACGGGATCATGAACGGCCAGAAGCCGGCCAATCCGATGATCCTGATCGAGCCGACGCTCATCACGCGCGACAACGTGAAGACCTACAAGGGCTGGAGCTCGCCGCGCTGATCGCGCCGCCTGTCCGCCCGCGCAACCGGGCGGTGCGGGGCCGTGTCGCCATGCGCGACGGCCCCGCACTGCCCGCCTTTTCGGATCAACCGCTGTACGGCCGTGCGCAACGCCACGGCACAAGGTTTCGACATGACGACGACGTTCCCCCGCCTGATCGTATTCGGCGAAGCGCTGACCGATTTCATCCGCGACGACGCGCAGCACTGGCACAGCATCGCCGGCGGCTCATGCTGGAACGTCGCGCGCGTCGGTGCGCGACTCGGCGTGCCGACGGCCTTCGCCGGCACGGTCAGCCGCGACATCTTCGGCGACGAACTGATGCGCAAGAGTGCCGACGCCGGGCTCGACCTGCGCTTCATCCGGCAGGTCGATCGTGCGCCGCTGCTCGCGATGGTCGTGTCGAAGCAGCCGCCCCACTATTTCTTCATCGGCGAGAACAGCGCCGATCTCGCGTTCGATCCGGCGGACCTGCCCACCGGTGCGCTCGATGCGGCCGAGATCGTGCACGTCGGCTCGCTCGGCGTCGTGCGCGAGCCGCTCGCGACGCGCCTGATCGAAGTCGCGCAGGCCGCACGGACGGCCGGCAAGCGAATCTCGTTCGACCCGAACTTCCGTGCGCCGATGGCCGCGCCGTCGTATCGCGACACGCTGCGCCGGCTGGCCGGGCTCGCCGACTGGATCAAGGTGTCCGACGAGGATCTGCGCGGGTTGTTTCCGGAACTCGATGAAGCCGCCGCGCTCGCGCAACTGCGCACGTGGGCGCCCGATGCAACGATGCTCGTCACGCGCGGCGCATCGGGCATGCAGCTCCTGCATCGCGACACCGTGCTGTTCCAGCCCGCGTTCCCGACCGAGGTGGCCGACACCGTCGGCTGCGGCGACGCGAGCATCGGCGGCTGGCTCGCAAGCCAGCTGGCGCGTCCCGACGCGTCAGCCGCCGAGCATCTGCGCTACGCGGCCGCGTGCGCGGCGGTCGCCTGTGCGCATGCAGGCGCCTATGCGCCGACGGCGGCCGAGGTGACCGGCATGATCGACCGCACTGCCGAGACTGCAGTTTCGCAATAGCACGTACCGGCGCACCGCCCCGTCACGCGGCGGTCGTTCCGCCGCTGCCGTCCGGCGGCGTCCCGGCCTGCAGCAGCTGCAGGCTCTCGTCGACGCTCAGTTCGGACATCGCATCGTCGTGAAGCGTATCGTCGGCCGCGCGGCGCAATGCATGCAGCGTGTGCACCTTGAGCCGCACGAGCGCGAGCCGCAACCCGCGCGCCGCGCATTCGGCCGCAAAGGTGCGCAACGATTCGATCGTCGTGCCGTCGACATCCGGCGTTTCCTCGAGGCTCAGCATCACGGTATGCGTGTCCGGCGCGGCTTTCATCAACGCACGCACACGGTTCAACATCCGGTCCGCATTCGCGAAGAACAGCTGCGCCTCGGGCCGCACGATCAGCACGCCCGGCACCGGCTTCGCGTCGGCGTGGCTCGCGACGTCGACGAAATCATGGCTGTCGCGCAGCCTGCCGAGCACGCTGACGTTCGGCTCGGACAACTTGCGCAGCGTCAGCAGCAGGCTCACGCCGATGGCCGCGAGCAGCCCGTGCAGCACACCGAGCACGAGCACCGCGAGCAGCGCGGCGATCACGACGAGCCGGTCGCGATGCCAGGCCCAGTACGGCCGGAATACCGACGGATGCAGCGAGTGGCTGACCGCGAAGATCACGATCGCCGCGAGCACGGGCTCGGGCGTGCGCGCGAGCTGCGGCAGCAGCAGCCATACGATCAGCGCGACCACGCCCGCCGCCCACAGGCCTGCAAAGCGCGACTGCGCGCCGGCCGCCTCGTTCGCCGAGGTCGCCGAATAACCGGCGCCGACCGGCATCCCGTGCAGCAGGCCCGACACGAGATTCGCGCAGCCGAGCGCGACGAGGTCGCGGTTCGGCGACACGCTGTCGCCGTGCTTCAGTGCGAAGTTGCGGATCGATCCGTACGACTCCGCATACAGGATCAGCATCAGCGCGAACGCAAGCTCGACGGTCTGCATCCATGCGTTGCGGTCGAGGGTCGGCAGGCCGAACTCGATATGCCGGAAGTCGATGTGGCCGACGATCGCGATGCCGTATCGCTGCCAGTCGACCGCATAACCGGCCGCGATCGACAGCACGATCACGACGAGCGTGGCGGGCACCCGCGCGCTCCGCCCGAGTGCGAACAGCAACGCCAGCGCGGTCGCGCCGAGCACGACGCTCGCGAGATTCGCGTGCGGCGCGCCGCTGATCAGGTCGAGCGCGACATGCGGCGCATCGCTGTGCTGCACGGAAATCGCGAGAATCTTCGGCAACTGCTTGATGACGATCGTCAGCGCGAGGCCGAACGTGAAGCCGCGCAGCACCGGTCGCGCGACGAAATCCGACATGCCGCCGAGCCGCGCGGCACCCGCCAGGATGAACAGCACGCCCGTCATCGCGACGAGCGCCGCCGCCAGCGCGAGCTGCGCGGCAAGCGCCATTCCCGACTCCGCGAGCACGGTCGCCGCGAGCACGGCAGCCGACGACGACGTCGACGATACGATCGCGAAACGGCTGCTGCCGGTGAGCGCATAGACGACGAGCCCCGACAGCAACGCGATGAGACCGGCCTGCGGCGGCAGGTTGGCCAGCCCCGCGTACGCGACCGCCTCGGGGATCAGCAGGCCCGCGATCGACAGGCCGGCCAGCGCGTCGAGGCCGATGCGCCGCGTCGGCGGCGGCGCGGCCGCGTCGAGCGCGGAGAAATGCTCGGCATGCTGCGGGCCGGCATCGGGGCGGATCGGGGCGGTCGTCATGAGGTGCTCAGGGTTTGACGGCGATGACGCCCGACCAGCCGGGCAGATAGCGTGCATCCTGCTCATGCGCGCGATGCAGTGCGATATCGAGCGCCTTCGCGAAGTTCTTGCGGATCTGGTCGAGCGACACGTGCTGGCGCAGGTAGTCGGCCCACAGGAATTCGCTGAACGGCGTCGCGTCCTTCGCGTAGCCACCCGCGGTGCGCAGTTCGCCGGCGAGGCTGCGGTACGGATCGTCCACGAGACCCGTCAGCGCCTTCGGCAGATTCGCGTAGTCGCGGCGTGTGCCGTCCGCACCGAACGGATGCACCCACTGGTTGTGTTCCATCATTCGCCAGAAGATCGTGTCGTCGAGCCACGACAGGTCCTTCAGCAGCATCGCGTTCACCCGCACCTCGCCTTCCTCGATCAGCGCGAGGCCGAGATGGTGGTGATCGGTGATGTAGTGCAGCCCGTCCGGGCCGAGTACCGCCGGGAACCAGTGCGATTCGATCGCGGCCTTGCGCGCGCGCTTGTTGAGCCCTTTCCAGTGCTTGCGCTTCGCCTTGACTTCGCGATAGCCGACCGTCATCTGCGTCGGACGCAGTTCTTCCAGCTTGACGGGAATCAGGTGAACATCGTTGCCGAGTGCCATGGTCGTACCCCATGTTGCGAAATTCCGGCAACGATACTCCTGATCACACGAGCCGTTAATACGTCGTGACCTCGATACGCATCCGGTTGACGATCTCTGACAACCGTCCGTACCTGCGCAAGGCGCTGCGCTACGCGCGCAGGTCGTTGCGTTCGAGACGATGTCGAATGTAAGGAATGCCATCGTGCACGACGCTCACCCGGCGCATCCCGAGCTTGCGCGCGACGTTCAACGAGCCGCTGTTGGCTTCCGCGATATCGGCGATCACGCGCGGCAGGCGCACGGTGTCGAACGCATGGCGCACGACGGCTTGCGCGGCCTCGCTCGCGATACCGCGCCCCCAGGTCTCACGCACCAGCCGCCAGCCGATCTCGACGTCGCGCGCGCCGTCCGCATAGTCCGGAATCAGCAGGACCCAGCCGATGAACGCATCGGGCGCGGCCTTCTCGAAGATCGACCAGTAGCCGAGGCCCGGCGGATAGTCGCGCGTGATCCGGTGCGTGACGAAGCGCCGGTGCTCGACGGGATCGTGCCACGGGCCCGCGATGTGCCGCGTGACCTCGGGATCGCGATCCATCGCGATGCAGGCGTCGAGATCGGCCAGTACGCGCGGACGCAGCCACAGCCGCGCAGTTTCGAGCACGGGCAGCGTGGCGGCGGAAGGTTCAGTCATCTGGACTCCTGATTCGGTGACGATGCTCACCGGACGCATTACAAAACAGATACAAACGGCCTTCCGGAATGATACAGATGCCTGTCGCCGGTTTCGCGCGACGCCGTTGCCGAATCCGAAACAGTTCATTTCCTAGGGATTATTCCCGATTCGGCGTTATCGCGCCCCACATCGCCAGGCGCCGCGGCCTACACTCGATCCATGCCCCCGCACCGCGCGCAAGCCGGCCGGCATCCGCATGCACATCGTAAGCGCGCAAGCCAACGAGGAGACCTCGGACATGAGCTGGACCCGCGAACAACGCAACGTGACGATCGCCGCCTACCTGGGCTGGACACTCGATGCGTTCGATTTCTTCCTGATGGTCTTCGTGCTGAAGGACATCGCCGCCGAATTCGGATCGACGATTCCCGCCGTCGCGTTCGCGCTCACGTTGACACTCGCGATGCGTCCGCTAGGCGCGCTGATCTTCGGCCGGCTCGCCGACCGCTTCGGCCGCCGCCCGACGCTGATGGTCAACATCGCGTGCTACTCGCTGCTCGAGCTCGCATCGGGTTTCGCGCCGAGCCTGACCGCGCTGCTCGTGCTGCGCGCGCTGTTCGGCGTCGCGATGGGCGGCGAATGGGGCGTCGGCTCCGCGCTGACGATGGAAACCGTGCCGACCCATGCACGCGGCTTCGTGTCGGGGCTGCTGCAGGCCGGCTATCCGAGCGGCTACCTGCTCGCGTCCGTCGTGTTCGGCCTGTTCTACCAGTACATCGGCTGGCGCGGGATGTTCATGGTCGGCGTGCTGCCCGCGCTGCTCGTGCTGTACGTACGCGCCCACGTGCCCGAATCGCCGGCGTGGAAGCAGATGGAGAAGCGCCCGCGCCCGAGCCTCGGCGCCACGCTGCAGCAGAACTGGAAGCTCACGATCTACGCGATCGTGCTGATGACCGCGTTCAACTTCTTCTCGCACGGCACGCAGGATCTCTATCCGACGTTCCTGCGCGAACAGCATCATTTCGATCCCCATACCGTGTCGTGGATCACGATCGTGCTGAACATCGGTGCCATCGTCGGCGGCCTGTCGTTCGGCTCGATCTCGGAGCGGATCGGCCGGCGTCGTGCCATCTTCATCGCTGCGTTGATCGCCCTGCCCGTGCTGCCGCTGTGGGCATTCTCGAGCGGCCCGGTTGCCCTCGCCGCGGGGGCGTTCCTGATGCAGATCTCGGTGCAGGGTGCGTGGGGCGTGATCCCGGTTCACCTGAACGAGATCTCGCCCGACGAGATCCGCGCGACCTTCCCCGGCGTCGTCTACCAGCTCGGCAACCTGCTCGCGTCGGGCAACGCGACGATGCAGGCCTCGCTCGCCGTTTCGCACAACAACAACTACGGCTTCGCGCTCGCGCTCGTGGCCGGCATCGTCGCCGTCGTGATCGCCGTGCTGATCCTGTTCAGCCGCGAGCGGCGCGGTATCGACATGACGCAATCGGTCAATACGCGTAGCACGGTCGCCTGATCCCGCGCATTGCCGCATTGCACCATCGCGCGTGCCCCGCCCTGTCGAAGGCGCGCGCGATACTTTCCGCATTCGCACATCGAACTAGAGGAATTTGTCCAGATTCCCCGCTTGCCCGCTCCGCTCGCCCTTTTTTATCTTAATAAAAACGACTGTTTGAATCAGATAATCAAATCACCAGTTCGCGGCCGGGCGACCGGCATGGGAGGCGGGACATGGCAGTAAGTCAGGAGGGGCGGCCATCCGCGGGACGGCCGTCCGGGGCACGGTCATCCGGCACTCGGCAGACCGGCGGGACGAAGGCGCGCATCCTCGATGCGGCCGAGGACCTGTTCATCGAGCATGGCTTCGAGGCGATGTCGATGCGCCAGATCACCTCGCGCGCGGCGGTCAACCTCGCCGCGGTCAACTACCACTTCGGCAGCAAGGAAGCGTTGATCCACGCGATGCTGTCGCGCCGGCTCGACCAGCTCAACCAGGAACGCCTCGGTATCCTCGACCGCTTCGACGCGCAACTCGGCACGCACATCACCTGCGAGCACGTGCTCGGCGCGATGTTCATTCCCGCGCTGAAGGCATCGCGCAATCCCGAACGCGGCGGGCCCGGGTTCCTGCGGCTGATCGGCCGCGCGTACACCGATCCGTCGCCGTTCGTGCGCAACTTCCTGACCGCGCACTACGCAAGCGTCGCGGGCCGCTTCTTCGACGCGTTCCAGCGCGCGTTGCCGCACCTGCCGCGCACGGAGCTCGGCTGGCGGCTGCACTTCGCGATCGGCGCACTGTCCGGCGCGCTCGCAGGTGCCGAAACGGAAAGCCTGATCGACGAGTTCTCGCAAGGCCGCACGATGAACGACGTGCAGATGATCGCGCGGCTGTCGTCACTGATCGTCGCCGCGCTGAAAGCGCCGATGCCCGACAGCGCGCAACTGTCGATCTTCGCGGCCGTGCTCGACGATGCAGGCGCAAGCGAAGCGTTCGGGCTGCCGTCGTCGGGCGCGGCCGCCGCCGATACGGCGACGCTGCATTCCACGAACTGAGCGCGCGAGGCCACGCGCGGCTTCCTGTTCACGATTTGATTGAAACGCGCGGTCATGCGGAGCGCCGAGGCGCGCCGTCGATCGACCGTGCGGCACGGGGCACGGACCGGCGCTGAAGCGCCGGCCTTCGCCGAGAGCAAAGACCGGAGACATGTCATGTCATCTTCCGCAGCAACCGCAGCGGCCCAGGTTCCGCCGAACACCGACGGCATCTGGTACGCGTCATATCCGCCCGGCGTCCCGCACGACATCGACGTCACGCAATACGCATCGCTCGTGCAGTTCTTCGACGAATGCACGAGCCGCTTCGCCGAGCGCGTCGCCTATGTGAGCGCGGGCGCATCGATGACTTATCGCACGCTCGCGCAGAAAGTCGACGCGTTCGCGTCGTATCTGCAAAGCCTCGGCGTCAAACCCGGTGACCGCGTCGCGATCATGCTGCCGAACACGTTCCAGTACCCGGTCGCGCTGTTCGGCACGCTGAAAGCCGGTGCAATCGTCGTCAACGTCAATCCGCTCTATACCGTGCGCGAACTCGCGCATCAGCTGAAGGACAGCGGCGCGCAGACGATCGTCGTGTTCGAGAATTTCGCGCGCACGCTGCAGGACGCGTTGCCGGAAACGCAGGTGAAGAACATCGTCGTCACCGCGCTCGGCGACCTCCTCGCCGACGGCTTCAATGCGAAAGGACGCCTGATCAATTTCGTGCTGAAGCACGTGAAGAAACTCGTGCCGGCCTACCACCTGCCGCAGGCCATCCGGTTGCGCTCCGCCCTCGCGCTCGGTGCGCGAAGCAAGCCGCAGCCCGTGCAGACGACACGCGACGACCTCGCATTCCTGCAATACACGGGCGGCACGACGGGCGTCGCGAAAGGCGCGATGCTCACGCACGGCAACCTGATCGCGAACCTGCTGCAGGCGAAGGCCTGGATCGCCGACCAGGTATCGGGCGACGTCGAAACCGTGCTCACGCCGCTGCCGCTGTATCACATCTATTCGCTGACGGTGAACGCATTCATCTTCATGGGGCTCGGCGGGCGCAACATCCTGATCGCGAACCCGCGCGACATGACGATGGTGATGAAGATCATCCGCAACGAGACGTTCACCGGGATCACCGGCATCAACACGCTGTACAACGCGTTCCTCGACAACGAGGAATTCCGCAAGCGCGATTTCTCGAAGCTGAAGCTCGCGATGGCGGGCGGGATGGCGATGCAGCGGGCGGTCGCCGAGCGCTTCCAGCAGGTGACGGGCCGGCCGGTGGTCGAAGGCTACGGCCTGACCGAATGCTCGCCAATCGTCACGATGAACCCCGTCGACCTGAACGACATGGCCGCGTTCAGCGGTTCGATCGGCCTGCCCGCGCCGTCCACCGTCGTGCGCTTTCGCCGTGAGGACGGCACCTGGGCGCCCGTCGGCGAGCCGGGCGAGCTGTGCGTGCACGGCCCGCAGGTAATGCGCGGCTACTGGCAGCGCCCCGACGAGACGGCCAAGGTGATCGACGCCGATGGTTGGCTCAGCACCGGCGACATCGGCGTGATGGACGAACGCGGCTTCATCCGCCTGATCGACCGCAAGAAGGACATGATCCTCGTGTCGGGCTTCAACGTGTATCCGAACGAGATCGAGGAAGTGCTGGTGATGCATCCGGGCATCAGCGAAGCCGCGGCGATCGGCATTCCGGACGAGGTACAGGGCGAACGGATCAAGGTGTTCGTCGTGCGCCGCGACCCGTCGCTGACGACCGACGATGTGCTCGCGCACTGCCGCAAGAACCTCACCGGCTACAAGATGCCGAAATTCGTCGAGTTCCGCGACGCGCTGCCGCAGACGAACGTCGGCAAGATCCTGCGCCGCGCGCTGCGCGACGAGGAACTCGCCAAAATCAAGGCCGCGAAGCAAGGTTGAACGATCCGCCGCCCAGGGAGACGCCGTCGATGAACGAAGGAAAGAAGCACCACGCGCGGCATGCCGCCGCCGTGGCTGTCGCCTGCCTGCTGTCGCTCGGACAGGCGGGCCTGCATGCACAGGAAACGGCCGACGCCGCAAGCGCGGCCGCTGGCGTCGCGCTGCCGGCGGACCTCGCGAAGGTCGCGCGCGAGCCGGTTGCGCAGCAGGCGCGCTGGCTGCGCACGGCCGCGCAGCGCGGCACACTCGCGCAACTCGACGACGCGACGCTCACGGCACTCTTCAAGGCACTCGATCCGCTCGCCGTGCCGCTCTATATCCGTAACGGCCCCAACGGCTATCCGTCGTACCAGTTCACGATGGTGCGCCAGGAGCGCATCAGCGGAAAGTGGTCCGATACGCCCGACCGCATGCTCGTAAAGACCACCCGCGAGCCGCTGCGCGTCTATGCGAAATGGCTGCCGGGCGGTGCACATGCCGGACAGGAGACCATCTACGACACGACGCAGCGCAAGGACGAGATGTACGGGCACCTCGGCGGCCTGCTCGGCAAGATTCCGCTGTGGACGGCACTCGACGGCGCACTCGCACGCGCGCAGTCGAATCACCAGGTGAAGGATCTCGGTACCGAGTTCATCACGAACCTGTACCTGACCGAAGGGAAGAAATACGTGGAAGCCGGCGTGCAGCGGCCGACCGATGTGGAGGCCAGGACGATCGGCGGCGTGCGCGTGGTCGCGCTCACCTACGAAACACCGACCGGCCGGCCGCAGTTCTACGCGAAGAAGGAAGTCCTCGGGCTCGATCTGCACGCGCCCTATTTCCGGACCGTCGAGTCCTATGACAACGACGGCAAGATCTTCGAGCGGATCGTCATCGAGAAAATCGCGCCGGCGACGCTCGACGACACCGCATTCGACCCGAAAAACCCCGACTACGCGTTCTGACGCGCGCCGGCGGGGCTGGCCTCGGGCTCAATCGTCATCGTCGTCGCCATGGTGCCTGTGCCAATGCTTGTAATAGTGCTTGCGCCACTTGCGATAGCGATCGTCGTCCTCGTCGCCGTAGTAGCCGTATCCATAGCCCGGATAGGCGACCACGGCCGGCTGCGGCGCCACATAGACCGGCGCCGGCTCGACATAGACCGGCGCGACCGGTACGCCGATGCCGACCGACAGGTCGACATGCCCCGCCATCGCACTGCCGGAAGCCAGCAACGCCACGCCCCCGACCCACCCTGCCCATCGTCCCTTGCTCATGTTCCGAATCCCTGATATGCCGGCCTGCCCGGCTCGCGCAGCCAATGTACGCGTCGCGCGGAGACCAAGGTGCTACGGCGCTGCGAGAGTCGTAACGCGGCGTAACGAAATGGCATTGGCCGTTCGGCCGAATCGCGAAAATGCGCTGGAACGTCTATAGTGGGTTACGGTTCGACACAATCACGACTGCGCGTTTCCCGATTGAACAGGGTAGAATCCCGCCAAACACCTTGTGGACGAACACGCCACACACACGCACAACATATTCTCTGACGCAGGCTCCTGCCGCACCTCAATGGCCAATCCCGCAGAATCCCATCCGCAAAACGACTTCATCAATTCGGCGCGCAAGGAACGTAAGCGCGTTGAAATCTATCTCGTCAACGGCATTCGTCTGACGGGGTGTATCGAGTCGTTCGACCAGTACCTGGTGATGCTGCGCACCCCCGTGGGTCTGCAAGGCATCTACAAGCGCGCGATTTCCACGATCCAGCTCGACACGGGCGGCTCGCGCCCGGGCGGCAGCGGCGGCCCCCGCGGGCCGCGCACCGGCGGGCGCCCGGGCGGCCGTGAAGGCGGCGGTCACAGCCCGTACGGCTCGCACGGCGGCCCGCGTGAATCGCGCGGCGACGGCGGCTACGGCTCCCGCGAACCGCGTGAAGGTTATGGCTCGCGCGAACCGCGCGAGGGTTACGGCTCGCGTGAGCCGCGTGAAGGCTACGGCGCCCCGCGCGAACCCCGTGAACCGCGCGAAAACTACAGCGCACCGCGCGATGCCGGCGACGCATCCGGCAACGCTTCGCCGTCGGATTCCCGCGGCGGCAACGGGCCAGTGATCGTGACGCGCCGCCGGCGAATCGTGCCGGACGGCCAGTAAAACAAAAGGGCAAGCCAACCGGCTTGCCCTTCTCACTTGTGCGGCCGGCGCGGCATGTCGCCGCACCGCTGCCTGGTTCAGCGTGCCGTCGTCGGCAAACCGGCGTCGGCCTCCCGCTGCAACGAACGCACCTGCTGCTGCAACGCCCGCAGTTGCGACTGAAGCTCGGCCTGCTGCGCCTGCAATGCGGCCGTCTCGTTACGTACGCTCTTCTGACGATCCGCGACTGCCGCCTGCTGCTGGCGTGCGATCGAGATATCCGCCTGCAGACGCCGCGCGCGATCCTGCGTGACTTCGATCTGCTTGTCCATCTGCGCCTTCTGCGACTCCAGCTTCGCTGCCCGCAGTTCGTTTACGGCCAGCCGCTCCGCCTGGCGCGAGAAATCGCGGTAGATCGCTTCCGCACGCGATTCGTCGTAAGTCTTGATCACGCGCCAGAACGCCTTCTGCTGGAACAGCGCGACGAAATACGCGCCGTCCTTTACGTTGAACAGCAGGCTCGCACCGTAGCTGCCGTTGTAGCTCGTGCGCATTTCCGTCAGCGAGTGCGCCTGGATCTGGCGCTGCAGGTCGTCGACCGTGCTCGGCCCCGTCGACTCACCTGCCTGCGGCTGCACCGACGTCTGGACCTGCGGATCGACCACCGGAATCGCAGCCACCGGCGCCGACGCCTGCTGTACTGCCGGCGACCCGCTGTCCGCCAGGCTCTGCGCATAAGCGCCCTGCATGCCTCCCACCACGGCGAGCAACACGCACGCCTTTCCCAACCCCGTCATATGGCTCATGAAGTTCTATTCCCGCCCGTGTCGTTGTAATTCAGCGCGATTTTATCTCATTAATTACTCACTTTCGCGGGTCTCGGGCTCCTCGTCAAAGATCTGATATTTGCGCATTTTTTCCCACAATACCTTGCGGCTGATACCGAGCTGCTGCGCCGTATCCTGACGCCGCCAGCCGTTGGCGTCGAGCGCCGCAATCACGCGGTTGCGCTCGTTCATGTCCCACTTGCTGCGATCGACGAAGACCTCGGCCGCGCTTTCCGCCGGTACCGGCTGCGCCGAACTGCGCGCGTGCGCGATCAACCGCTGCAACCGCGCGGCATCCCACCCGCCCGTCTGCCGCACCGTCACACCGACGCGCTCGGCGAGGTTGCGCAGTTCGCGCACGTTGCCGGGGAAATAGCTGTCCGCGACCGAATCCGTCAGCCAGTACGGCAGATCGGACAACTGCGCGAGCCGTGCCTCGCCGACCACCTGTGCGACGAACGACTTGAACAGCGCGATCTTGTCGACGGCACCGCGCTCTTCCAGCGACGGAATGCTCAGCTCGATCACCGCGAGCCGGTAGTAGAGATCGGCGCGGAACAGGCCATCCTTCACGAGTTGCGGGAGCTTCTTGTTGCTCGCCGCGACCAGGCGGAAATCGACCTTGACCGGCGACGTTGCGCCGACACGCAGCACCGCGCCGTCCTCGAGCACGCGCAGCAGCTTGACCTGCTGGTACAGCGGCAGATCGCCGACTTCGTCGAGGAACAGCGTGCCGCCGCCCGCCTGCTCGAAATAACCTTTATGCGCAACAACCGCGCCCGTGAACGATCCTTTCGCATGACCGAAGAACAGCGATTCGAACAGGCCGTCGGGAATCGCACCGCAGTTCACCGGCACGAATTCGCCGTGCCGGTAGCGCGAATGCTTTTCGTGCAGCAGTTGCGCGATGCGCTCCTTGCCGACGCCGGTTTCTCCGTGCAGCAGCACGTTGGTGTCGCAGTCGGCGAATGTATCGACTTCGTGCAGCAGTGCCTGCATCGATTCCGAGTGCGCGACGAGTTCGGTCGGATGCGACGTTTCGGCCGTATGCGCCCGCAGTTGCGTGACGAGCTTGCCGATCATGCCGCGCAGCTCGGCGCATGTGAAATCGAGCGGCAGGATGTGCGAATACTCGGGCGGATACTGCGAAGCGTCGTGATCGCGCGCCGCGCCGACCCAGACGACCGGCATGCCGATGTTGGCCTGCCAGTCGCGCAGGAACGCTGCGCCGATTTCGATCATCGTCACGCTGATGATCGCCAGTGACGGCCGCAATGCGGCGCGCTCGGGCGAGATCTCCGCGTTGTCGGCGCGGATCACTTCGACGTCGAAGCTCGCCATGCACCGGGCGACGCGGTCGACAATGTCCGCCTTGCCTTCCCAGACGTACAGGTCGAGCTCTTCGATTGCGGGCGTGGTTCTCATTGTTGATGCTTTCAATGAACGATTTGCGGGGCGTTGCAAGTCAGGCCATGTTGAATCACGGTCACCTGGCCGATTTGCAATCCTAATGCCGTCAACAACGGCGTGACCAACAGATTGAGCAACGGATTGACGAGCCCGACCAGCAAAGGAATGAGCTGCCCCGTGAGAGGCTGAAGAATCAGCGTCAAGATCGATAGATCCAGTCCGGCGACGTTGAGCTGGATCGACGTCCCCCCCAAGAGATTGGCCAACTGCACGTTGAGCGAGTTGGTCGCTGTCGACGATGTGGTCCAATTGGGTCCCGGAGACCATGCGGACGACGTGCATGCACCGTTACTCGGCTTGGTGTTGCAGAACGAGTATTGCGAATTGTTCTGATACAAGACGCCCGTCCCCGACAACGGCAGGCTGGCGCTCAGCGCGCCTGGGGTCGAAGGCAATGGCGGACCGCTGTAGATCGGCGTGCTGGTGCTACTCCCAACGTACGCAACGGGGTTCGACAACGATAGGCTGAGTTGAAGAAGCGAAAAATTCCCGAGTAGCCCTGCTCCCGACAGCTTCGCCACGGGAATCGTGCCGGTGCTGGACGCACAGCTCGGGGAATTGAGGTTCAGCGTTCCCCCCGTATTTTGTCCGGCGCAAATCATCGCCACGCCCGGCAATACGCCAAATGTCGCGGTACTCGACGCCGGTGTCGATTTACAACTCGTATTGGCCAACCAGGCGCGACCCGGCCCGCCCAGAATCACGTAGAGCGGCAAATGCGGTCCCGAAAGCTGAAGCGTCAACAGGCCGGGAATGCCCAGCGGGGGCGGATCCGACAGCACCTGCACATCGACGTAGAGTCCGATCTCCGCTTGCGACGCCTGCGTGCGCCATATGCCGTTCACTTGTCCGGCTTCGCCAATTCCGATCGACGGCGGCGCCAGCACCTGCAATTGCAGACTATTGACTCGAACCAGCGTCGACACCGCCGAAATGAGCGGACAAAACGCACTGCCGGGGCAGCTTGCTTGACCGACCGATAGCGTCAGCGCGCTGTTATATGCACCGATCTGAGCTGTCGTGAGCAACAACTGCAGCACATTGATACTCGCATTCGCCGCCGCCTCCGCATTGCTGCCCGAGTATTGGAGGAGGCTCCCAAGCGAGATCTTATTGAGATTGACGTTGGCGCCCACGCTATTGCTTAGCGCGGTGAGCACCGTGCCCACCGTGGTATTGCTGCCCACCGCCGTGGCGGCGAGATTCAGGATGTCCGAGACGGTCAGGTTGAGGCCGAGCAACTTCCCGACGCTGGCTGGACTCGACATGCCCGCCGTGCCGAGTTGGGTTGCGACATTCGCCAACTGCCCCAGCGTGACGTTCGCTCCGGCCAAGGCCTGGTAATTGGCCAGACCGACGTTGACGTTGGCCGAGGCACCCAGCAACCCCGTGAGTAGCGGATCGAGTATCGCGGACGTAGAGGAATTCAGGCTCGCAAGCGTCGAACCCACGCTAAACGTGTCGATCGCCGCCGCACGTGCGGTAGCCGTCGCGGAGACAATCGCCTGCCGCCCGCTCAGCTGGTTCAGGAGCCCCAGGAAGTAGTAGTTCACCTGCCGGTACGCCGTCACCTGCGCCGCATTCGCCGCAGTCGACGCGGGCGTCACATAGGCAGTCGACGAATCCCAACTCCCGCAGCTGACGGCAATCTGATCGTTTCCCGTGGAAGGACTTGCCGTCGCCGTCGCGCTGATCAACGTGAACGCATAACCCTTGTCGTTGATGTTCGCACTCGCCGTCACATTGTTTTTTGCATCGTTCAGGCACCCGCTCGGATCGCTCGTCATCGGCTGCACTGCCGCCAATGCAGCCAGGTCAACGATCCGTTGCAGATCCCGCTTCTGCAAATACAGATTCGCGATGTCGATCACCCCGAGCACGATGATCGCGATCGTGAGCCAGATCGCTGCCATGACCAATATGGAGCCGCGTTGACGTTGTTTGCCCGGCCAGCGAGCGCCGCGCCACCGAGCCCCATGTGCTTGATCTGCCCGCATCGTCATCTCGCTTACTGCGCACTCTGCCCGCTACCCGACATGCCGCCGGACGAACTGCCAAGCGTGCTCATCGACTGCGGAATCTTGTTCTTGAACGAATCGAGATAGCGTTGATAAACGAGCGACGCGACATCGCCAAGCATCGGCTGCACCGGTGCCGCCGCGCGGTTGTCTCGCTGCATCGAAAGCCATTCCTTCGTCGAGCGATCGACGTCGGATGCGGCTGGCGCCGCTGCCTGTTGCGCACGTACGGCTGCGGTGCTCATTGCCATGCAAACGATCGCGCCCAACAGCGCGATCCGCCCCGCGCGCGCGGCTCGATGATGGTTGTTATTCATGTTGTTCCCCACCTGTCTGTTTATTGTGCAAACCGTTGCAGCAACGGCACGGTCTGGTCATAGTCGAAATTGTTTGCCATCGGCGTGATCGGCACAGTCGCTGCACGGCGCGACACCACCGGCGGCGTCGCGACTGCACGCTGCTGCGCCCGCGCAGCGGCCGCGATTCTTGCGGCATCGCCGACGATGTCCTTGCGGATATCCGGCGGCAAATGCTGCTGGTTCATCAACCGCTGCGCGTCCTGCGTGCGCCCGGCGGCGAGCAAATACAGCACGAGATTGCTGACGATCTTCGGATTGCGTTGATCCAGTTCCGCCGCCTTCATCAGCGGCACCCGCGCGCCGACCACATCGCCGCTACGCAATTTCGCATAGGCGAGATCGGATAGCAGCGACGCATCGGTCGGCGCGAGCTCGGACGCCTGTGTCAGTGCCTGTACCGCCTGACCGAAATCGCCTGCCGCACCGGCGATCAACCCAAGGCCCCGATATCCGCGCGCGGAGAGCGGCGTCTTCAGCAGTTGCGTATAGGCCGCTGCACCTGCAGCCGGCTGGTCGGTCATTCTCAACGCGTCCGCACGCAGCAGGATCGTGTCGGGCGACACGCCGTACGCCTTGTCGTAAGCGTCGATGTGCGCGAGCGACGCATAATAGAGACCCTGTGCCTGCATCCGCTGAATCAGGCCGAGATACATCGCGGGCGTATCCGGCACCGCCTGCTTCTGATCGGCAGCCTGAATCAGCGCCGCGCGTTCGGTCTGCGCGCCAACGCCATACCCGCTTTCCTTGGTCGCGCAAGCACCAAGCAGCACCGCTGCCGCCACACCTGCGTACCTGGCCATCCTGGTGATCCGCTTCATCGTCTTCCCTTCCACCCATCAATGATGCGCCGACAACGCATGCGTCACTGCCAGCAACCCGGGTCCCGCCGTCACGATCAGCAGCGCGGGTAGCAGCGTCAGGACCATGACGCCCGTCATCTTCACGGTCAGTCGGCCGATCCTTTCGCGAAGCATCGCGCGGCGCGTCTCCCGCAGCCGGTCGCCGAACTGCTTGAGCGGCTCCTGTACCGCGCCACCGTGCTTGTCGACCTGCACCATTAATCGGGTAATCGCGCGCAAATCCTCGTTGTCGAAACCGCCCGACAACCTCTGCATCGACTGATCGCGCGTGCGGCCCGCTGCGAACTGACGCTGCGCGATTCCGACCTCCGACGACAGCACCGGCATCATCCCTCGGAAGTCGTTGGTCACGACCTGCAGGCTCTGATCCAGCGACAACCCAACGCCCTGCAGCAAGCGCAACATGTCGACGAACAGCGGCAGTTCATCGACGACGCTCTGGCGACGAGCGGCGGCACGCCGCTGCACGTATAGCTTCGGCAGCATGAAGCCGAACGCGAATGCAGCGAACATCCCGATCATCCAGTATCCGCCCTTCATTCGTCCGCTGGCGAATACCGCGAACAGAAGCGGCAACCCGATCCCGCAAGCGATCCGCGCGCTCAGGAACAGTCCGCGCGTGCGCGTGTCGACATAGCCGCATTGCTCAAGAATGCGGCGATCCTCTTCCGCGACAATGTGCTTGCCGAATCCGGTATCGAGCAGTCGCATCCCCGCCGCCGACAATCGCGTAAGCATGCGCTCGATGCGCTGACGGCCGGGCGCAACCCGTCTCACTTCTGCCGCACTCTCCGCCGTGGCCCGTTTCTTGGCCGCCTCGAGTGCTGCCATGCGCTGGTCGAGCGCCTCGGCCAGCGCACGTTCAGCACGCGACGTGGCGCTGGCACGCAGCAACGCGATCATTCCAAACAGCAGCACGCCTAGCGCACCAAGCGCCAGAGCAACCGATCCGATCTGAGTTGCCGTCATCGCATCACCTGAGTCGAGCCATCCGATACAACCACACGCTCCCCGCAACCTGCATCAGGAACGCGACGATAAGGAGCATTTGTCCGCGCGGATCGATCCACATTCCTTCCAGATATTTCGGATTGGTCATCACGACAAAACTGCCGATCGCGATCGGCAGCATCACGAGCACGAACGCCGATAGTCGTGTCTCGGCCGACATGGCCGTCAGCTCGCGCTCCGCCTGCTCGAGGTCGCGCATGAACACGGCCATGCGTTCGAGCATCACGTCCGCGCGACCACCATACTTGACCGACAGCCGCAGCACCGATCCGAGCAGCTCGAATTCCTGCGCCCGGTAGATCTTCGCGATATGGAGCATCGCTCGATCGATTTCGACACCCGTGCGCAACATCCGGGACACGTGATCGAGGCACCCTCGCAGCGGCTCCTCCGTCGTCAGCAACGCTGCCTGAAATGCGGCCGGCACGCTGTTGCCGAGCGTCACCAGTCGCACGATCCCGTCAAGAAACGACGGGATCTGCCGGACGATCTTCAGTCGCCGCCGCTGGATACGCGACGTGAGCCAGATGCAAAAAATCGCGCTCCCGCAGACCAGCGCAGCGAAACACGCGAGCGCGCCGCCGCGGTTACCCGCGATCGACGCAATCGCGACAAGCACGGCCAGCGCAATGATCGCCTTGCCGCGTGCGCCTTCGATCCCGGCGCGGTTCACGAGGTTGATCAGATACTCCTTCGCAACCGCATACCAGTGTGCCCAGAAAGCACGAGATACCGCATTGCGCACGCCACTGGACGACGCTACAGCCCGAGGCGCGGCGGATACCGCCGGCCTTGCGGACGACGACGCCGCGCGTGCTCCGGGTTCAAGCCGGCTGTCAATGAAGCGCTTCGCATCGGTGCGCACGCGCCGGGTTTCCGCATGCCGCCACAGCATCAGCGCCGACGCCACGCACAGCATCGCGACCGCGAGCATCCAGACCGTCGCGCTAAACATTGAAGCCCCCGCCGCGACCAAAACCGTCGCCGCCGAACCCGCCGCCCAGTCCGCTGTTCGTTAACGCCTGGCGGAACCGCGCGAGCTTCGGCGAGTGCGGATGGATACCCAGCGACTCCCAGTGATCGACCTCCTCCCCCTCCGGCGTCACGCGTGCTTCGTAGCGATACAGTTCCTGCGTCGCGATGATGTTGTCGGACAGCCCGGTCACCTCGGTGATCGACAGAATCCGGCGGCGTCCATTCGACAGTCGCCCGATCTGCACAATGAAGTCGATCGCGTTTGCAATCTGGCGACGCAGGCTCGACTCGGTTCCCTGGAAACCAGCGAAACCGGCAAGCATCTCAAGACGGTACAGGCACTCGCGCGGCGAGCTCGCGTGCACGGTGCCCATCGAGCCGTCGTGGCCCGTGTTCATGGCCTGCAGCATTTCGAGCACTTCGCCGCCGCGCACTTCGCCGACGATGATCCGGTCCGGACGCATCCGCAACGTGTTCCGCAACAGGTCACGAATCGTCACGACGCCGGTACCATCGAACCCGCCCGGGCGACTTTCGAGCCGCACGACATGAGGGTGATTCAGCGACAGTTCGGCCGTATCCTCGATCGTTACGACACGTTCGGCCTCTGGAATGTGGAACGCGAGCGCGTTAAGCAGTGACGTCTTTCCGGAACTCGTGCCGCCCGACACGAGAACGTTGCAGCGTGCCTCGACCGCTGCCTCAAGCAGCGCGCCGATCTCTTGGTTATACGTGCCGTTACCGAGCAGGTCCGAGGGCTTGAGCGGATCTTTGCGGAACTTCCGGATCGACACGATCGGGCCATCGATCGAAAGCGGCTCGATCACGACATTCACGCGCCCGCCGTCCGGCAGCCGCGCATCGACCATCGGGTTCGACTCGTCGAGACGACGTCCGATCGGCGCGAGAATCCGTCGCACGATGCGTAGCAAATGCGCGTTGTCGGTGAAACGCACCGGCAGCTTCGCGAGGATCCCGTGACGCGACACGTACACGTCGTTGTAGCCGTTGATCAGGATGTCCTCGACCGCCGGGTCCGCGAGCAGATCCTCGATCGGCCCGAAGCCCGCGAGTTCCTTCGTCAGCGCTTCGGCGATCGCACGCACCTCGCTCTCGTTGAGCGGAATGCGGCGCAGGCGCACGAAGCTGTCAATCTCGAGATCGACGAACTGATTGATCGCCTGGCGGGACCATCGGCCGAACTCGGCTCCCAGTTCCTCGATACGCGTCAGCAAATGCTCGTGCGCAGCATTCTTGATGTCGTGGAATTGCTGCGTCTGCGAAAACGGCGCTGCGCCGTCGGCAAATTGAATGTCGTGTGCCATCGGTTACGACCGCCTGGACGAGGGTTGAATGAAACGCTTGAGCGCGGACAAGCCCGGCGCGGCGCGCGACGCGCCCGCCATGCCCGATACACCGGGCAGCCGCGCGGCGAGGGTTTCGAGTGCACGCACATAAGGATCGCGCTCTGCTGCATCGACGATGAGCCGTCCCTGGTTCGCGGCATGGCCGATCGCGACGCGACGCGCGGGCAAGGTGCCGACCAGCGACAAGCCGAGACGCTCGGCGATCTGCCCGGGCATCAGGTCCAGCGCGGGATCGTACTGATTGACCACGAGCTTGACACGGTCGGTATCGACGCCCGCATCACGCAGCCCGGTGAGCAAATCGGCTGCCGACACGATCGATGCGACACCCTGATCGCAGACAAGCCATGCCTCGTCGGCCGATGCGGCGATCTGCGTGACGAACTCGCGATTCGAGAACCCGCCGAGGTCGACGACCTGCTGGTCGAAAAACGCGCGAAACCTGTTCAGCAAGCCGATGCATGACGCATAAGACACGTCACGCAATGCACCGAGATCCGGCGGCAAAGTCGTCAGTGCAACGCCACTCTGGTGCCGCGTGAGCGCGGTGTTCACAAACGTGCGATCGATGCGGCGCAGGTTCTGCACGGCGTCGATGAAATGGAATTCGCAGCGCGTGTTCAGGAACAGCGCGCCGTCACCGGCCGGCAACCCCAGATCGATCAGCGCGGTTTGGCGGCCGGCCGGCGCGCCGCCGTCCGGACTGCCCGCCGCACCCGGGCCGAGCGCCCGCTTCTGCAGCCAGACCGCGAGATTCGCGGCAAGCGTGCTGACGCCCATGCCGGCACGCGCCCCGAGCAGCGCGACGACCTTCCCGTGGCGGCTCGTCGGCTCGCTGACGTGAGACAGCAAACCACGCGTCGTCCGCAGTGCATCCTCGGCCGGGGCCGATACGTCGATGAAATCGCGCACGCCCGCACGCAGCGCGGCCAGCGTGCTCTCCGGCTGAGCAAGCGAGCCGAGCGCAACGATCGGCAACCCAGGACACGCAGCGCGTACCGTGGCGGCGGCAACGCTCGCCAGGTCGCTGCGTTCGGAGAAATCGATGAACACCAGCGCCGGATTGAGTCCCGTGATGCGTTGCGCAAGCCCACCCGGCTCCAGCGACGCAGCCTCGACCGCTCCGGCCGACACCAGCGTATCGGCCAGCCAGCGCACATGCGCTTCTTTTGTCGATGCGCAAACGAAGTAGTCGGTCACGGCGGGTTCACACAATGATTGAGTTCGTGCATTCATGTCGAACACCCCCGATTACGCAAGGCGTGGCGATGTGCCGCAACGCGCAATGCTTCACATTCATTTCGAGAAACCCGGGGCGGCATCAGGCGACACCGCGCCGCCCAGATAAGATCGCCAGACCGGCCCGTCACGTTGCTCGGACAACTCGCCGGGTGTCGCCGGCAGTACCGCCCCCTTCGCAATCGGTGCGACGAGATGCGGGGTCACGATGATCAGCAACTCCTTGTCGTTCTGCTGGTAGTTCAGGTTCTTGAAGAACGTGCCGATGATCGGCAGGTCGCCGAGCAGCGGTACCTTGTTCACGTTCGACATCGTCTGGCGGTCGATCAGACCGCCGATCACGAAGCTCTCGCCATCGCCGAGTTCAACCGTTGTATCGGCGCGGCGCGTCGTGATACCCGGCACGGCAACGCCGCTGATCGTCACGCTGTTCACGAAATCGAGCTGACTCGATTCCGGTGCGACTTTCAGCGCGATCCGGTTCGGACCCAGCACCGTCGGGGTAAGCGACAGCCCGACGCCATATTGCTTCCACTGGATCGCGGTCGATCCGAGTCCCTGCGGCGACGGCACCGGAATCTCGCCACCTGCGAGAAAGCTGGCGCTCTGGCCGGACAGCGCGACGAGCGTCGGCTCGGCGAGCACGCGCGCCATGTTGTTCGCCTCAAGCAACGACAGGTCGGCGAAGATGCCACGCCCCGCAGCATTCACAACCAGATTGAACGCAGAGGCAACCGGTGCGCCGAGCGTCGGAATATACCCACCCGTGCCCGGCCCAGACCCGCCGTTATACGATTGCACACCACCCGGCGAGAACGAGCCGAACGAAAAGCCGTTGCTCTGCTTAAAGAAGTTGAAGCCTACTTGCTTGAGCACCGAGCGGCTGAATTCCACCACCCTCACGTCGACCTGCACGACGTTCTTGCCGGCCAGCGTCGAGCGATCGATCACCGCCCCCTTGGGGCTCATGTTTTTGGCAACCGCCGTGGCCCGCTCGTGCGCATCGAGCGATGCCGACGTTCCCCGCAGCACCGACGTCCCGCCATACGCTTTCACCTGCGGTGTCGAACCGTCGAGTACCGCTTGCGCAGCCGCGTCGACGACTTCGACGCTCCAGACCGTCGGCTCGTCTTTACCGCGCTCCCACAACATCACGTTCGTCACCCCCGGCGCTTTCGCAGTCAGCAGCACCGAACCGGACCGACTGCCCTTCATGATCAGCACATCGGCGATCGCCGGATCGCCGACGGCGACCCGCTGCAGCGCGCGGCCGGCGGAAATCTGCCGCTGCGCCCCGACCGCCAGCTCGATCGTGCCGCTCGCGCTTGCAAAGGAAGCGAATGTCAGGGCCCAGAGAGCAATCGCGAATGCAATCAGTGTGTTTTTCATTGTTTGTTGGACCGTCGCACGGCCTTTACTTGTCGTCGCTGATATCGATGGCCATCGATGTTGTTCAATATGCAACCGTTTCCGACCGGCCGCCCCGGATCACCTCGATGCCGCCCCCGCCACCGTTGCCGCCTGGCCGCGCCACCGGCGGCAGGCGCGACGGCAGCGGCGGTATGTTCGTGCTGGCCGCTGCGATCCTCGGCGTGCCGGACAGTTGTTGCAGCGACACGCCTGCCGCGGCAAGTGCCGACGGCGACAGCTTGTTGTCGGTGCGCACCGCCACCGTCTGCATCGCAAGCTCGTCGTCGCGCGGATTGCGCAGCGCGAGCGTCAGCCGCCCGCTCGCCTCGCCGAGTGTCAGTGCATCGACCTGCGCGGTCGGCACCGCGAGTACCGCGATGCGCGTGTTGCTCGGCTGGCCGTTATTACCGTTCGTGTTGCTGCCGCTGTCGCGCTCCGCAGTCGCATCTCCGAACGACAGTACGCGAACCTTCGACATCAGGAGCCTCGCCTGCGTCTGCGAAACTTCGCCGTCGAGCATCCCGCCGCCGGCTTCACGCTTCAGGTTCACGAATATGTCGACGAAGTTGCCGGGTCGCAGACGGTTGCCGACCGCGTTGGTCTCGTCGACGCGAACCGCAATCGCCCGTTCGCCCGGCTGAACATCCTCGGCGAGCCCCGACACCAATGCGTCCGCCACGACCGGCGCCGACGCCGGGATGTCCCTCGCCGGAACGCGGCCCACCAGTACCGCCGGATCAGCAAACGCACCTGTTGGCACCGGTGCGGCCGACTGAATCTTCAATGCATCGGCGGGAATCGGCTGACCGACCGGCAGCACGCGCGTCGCAACGACCACCGGCACCGGGTTAGCAGCGACGGTCTGTTGTACAGGGACGGGGCCCGAGGGACTGCGCCCGAGCAACCACGCGTAGATGCCGAGAAGAACAGCGATCGCAATCAGCAACCCCGCGATGATTTTTGTCAGATTGTTGGCCATGTTGATATGGGAATGCCGGAATCGGGTTCTGGAGCGTGCAACGATCGGGGGACTACTTTCAGTTTCAAAGCATGCTGGGCTGAACCTGTACGGTCGCGCTACTTTGCAACTGCGGCGCATTGAACAGGAATATCCACGGAATCAGCGGATTCGCCGCATATGAATAGGTCATCGTCACCATCACGTTGAAGGCCGACGTGGACGTCGACGTAAATGTCGTGCCGCAGGTCACGCCGGGCGTCGATGTGGGTGTTGGCACCGACGTGGAGACCTGCGCGGCGAAACTGACATTGTTCGACCAAGGCGTGCCGGCCAATGCTTGCGCAACGGCGTTCCGCGCATTGACCTGCAGCCGGTCACACGGCGCAGACGTGTAATTCAACGCGGCACGCGCACCTTCGGATGCCGCGAATGTCAGGCTTTGCTGGATGATGAAAACCATCCCGAACGTGACGATCGCGTAGAAGATCAGGAAGAACAAAGGAAACACGACAGCGAACTCGACCGCCGCCACTCCCCGTTGCCGCCGCCATGCGGACGGCTGGCGCGCTTGCGTCCCCCGAGCCATCACATTCCCCTCACATACACAAGATGCAGAAGCCACGCAGCCGCGGGTATCACAAGAAACGCCGCGTATGGCGTCGCTCGGCGGCCACCGAGCGTCATCGTGGGTGTCGCGCGTTTGTACAGCGCGAAGACCGACGTCCGCGACAGAAGCATCACCCAGAGCGCGTGGAGGGCTGCGGCGAGGCTCGCGACGATCCAAAGCCACAACAGCGCCGGCGCACCGCACCATGCACCCAGAACGGCAAAAACCTTGACGTCGGCTGCACCCATCACACGCAATGCGAACAAGGGAATAAAACAAAGCAGCCCCACAGCCGCACCGACCAGAGATTGGGTGAGCGATATTCCGAATGGATTGCGATCGAGGGCCGCAGCCACCAAGGCACCGACCAACCCCGCGACGACAAGCGCGTTTCGAATTCGCCGAAAGCGGATATCGCTAGACGCGACGAACGCAGCCCAGCCCAGGAATACCCCGATGAAGAAAAGACGAGCCATCACGTCGCTATCTACCGCGACCAGGACAGCGGGCGAGTTACGCCAATAATCCGCCCGCTGCAAAGCCGCCAGACGATATTCGGAACCGGCAGTTTTTTCCTATCAGCTAGAAGCGGCAGCCGCCGCCGACCAGCATGTGGCGCTCGGCGTCGAGACGCAGGTTCCGATTTTCGAGAAGGTGCTGCTGAGATTGGTTCCCACCGATGAGGCGCCCGCAATGATTGCAACAGCAATCAGCCCCGCAATCAGACCATACTCGATCGCGGTAACCCCGTCTTCTTCCTTAAGGAAGCGCTTGATGAGTGCTTTCATTTTATTCCTCGTGCCTGTATTTACGTTCGTTGGCCTTTTATACGTATACATCCCCGCATATCTGGCCGGTTGCCCCGCGCTGTTCGCCACATCTGCTGTAACGACAACCAGGTGCACTTTCTTTATAGATTGCCCCGAGGGGCATGGCTCACCATTTGATGCAAGTTAACATTCGCGATAGCAACCCTCCTCGAACGTTGTGTACCGAACCGTACATTTCCTTACATCTGCTTCGGATTCTATATCCGATCCTATTTAAGTTCCAACCTCTTTTAACGACTTGGATCGAAAAAAATGACCAGGAGCACAACGTATTTGTACGGCGTTTCGGTACGACTTACACATAGGATTTACGATAGGTTAGATGTGCACACCTAATCCATCTGTAAAACAGTTGCCTCGTCCACCAAGCCTGCTCGGCCTCCCACGTTACGTTGCACGCGTAACGCCAATGTTGTGACGTTACGTTACGAAACGATCGAAATCGTTCTCATTCGTCTGCACTTAAACAGATTCAACAATCTTTCAATTCCCATAACTTCCTTTTCCGACAAGGAATTGCCTCGTTTAAAACCTGTTGCCGAACCGTCTGGCATCGAAATGGCACGACAGTTGCAGAGTAGTCCTCGCACCACTCAACACAACGCAGTTCACAACACATGTTAATGCGAGGACAAAATGGACATTAAGGTTATCCCTCATGGCGTGTTCCGGACGACTCTGATCGCGGCCACCGTTGCAGCCATGCTTTCCCTCTCCGCGTGCGGCGGCTCGGGTTCCATCAGCCAGGGTCTTGGCGGCGGCTCGAGCTCGGGCGGCGGCGATACGATCTCCACGTCCGGCACGAGCGGAACTTCGGGCTCGTCGGGCACGAGCGGAACTTCGGGTACGAGCGGCACCAGCGGCACCTCGGGTACCAGCGGTACGTCCGGCACAAGCGGGACCTCCGGTACCAGCGGTACGTCGGGCACGAGCGGCACGTCCGGTACGTCCGGCACGTCGGGTGTGTCGTCGAACCCAGTGGGAACTGTCCTCGCAAGCAGCAGCAACATCTTGACGGGTGTCGGCGGAACCGTCTCGGGCCTCGGTTCCGTCATCGGCAGCCAGACGCTGCCGGGCGTCAACCCGGCCACCACACAAGCCGCGGGCGGCATCGTGCAAAGCGTCGGCGGCGCAGTGACTGCACTCGGCAATGGCCTCGGCAACGGTCTCGGCCAGCTCGGCGCGACGAAGGACCCGGTCGGCACCACGCTCGCCAGCACGGGTGGCGTGGTCAACCAGCTCGGCAGCGCGGTCACGCAAACGGGGACCCTGGTCTCGAGCCTCGGCAGCGGCCCGCTCTCGCCGCTCGCACCGGTCACGGGCGCCGTCGGCGGCCTCGTGTCGACGCTCGGCGGTGCCGTCTCGAACGGCGGCAATACCCTCACCAACGCACTGTCGACCGGCCCGATCCAGCAGGTCACGCAGACGGTCAGCTCGGCCATCACGCCGATCACGACGATGGTCGGCCAGACGACCCAGACGATCGGCACGGCAACCGGCCTCGGCGCGCCCGTCAACACGCTGCTCGGCACGGTCGGCAACGGCCTGAACCAGGCCGGCGCCCTGCTCGCGTCGACGGGCGGCAACCCCGTCACGACCGGTCTTGGCAACACGGTCTCGTCGACGGGCAACACCGTGAAGGCCGTCGGCGGCCTGCTCACGGGCGGCACCGGCGGCGTAACCAACCCGCTCGCGCCGCTCACCGGCCTCGTCTCGACGGTCACCGGCGCACTCGGCGGCGCAACGGGTGGCGGCAGCGGCCCGCTCGCACCGGTCACCGGTCTCGTCTCGACGGTCACGGGCGCACTCGGCGGCGCAGCAGGCGGCGGCAGCGGCCCGCTCGCACCGGTCACCGGTCTCGTCTCGACGGTCACGGGCGCACTCGGCGGCGCAGCAGGCGGCGGCAGCGGCCCGCTGGCACCGGTCACGGGTCTCGTCTCGACAGTCACGGGCGCGCTCGGCGGCGCAGCAGGCGGCAGCGGCGGCCCGCTCGCACCGGTCACCGGCCTCGTCTCGACGGTCACGGGCGCACTCGGTGGCGCAGCAGGCGGCAGCGGCGGCCCGCTCGCGCCGGTCACCGGCCTCGTCTCGACGGTCACGGGCGCACTCGGCGGCGCAGCAGGCGGCAGCGGCGGCCCGCTCGCACCGGTCACGGGTCTGCTCGGTACCGTGACGGGCGCCCTCGGCGGCGCAACAGGCGGCGCAGGCGGCAGCAGCCCGCTCGCCCCGGTGACGAACGTCGTGTCCACGGTAACGAGCGCGGTCGGCGCCCCGGCATTGACCGGCGGCACGGGCGCCGTCACGAACTCGGGCTCGGCGTCGAATCCGCTCGCACCAGTCACGTCGCTGATCGGCGGCCTGCTCGGTGGCACGCACGGCAAGTAAACCAACATCCATCAATCGACAAGACAGCGAGGAGTCAATCATGTCCCAGCAACGTTCTCTCACGACAGCCGCCCTGCACCAGTGGCGCGTGCCCCTCACGGCCTTCGCCGCAGCCTGCCTGCTGGCCGCCTGCGGCGGCGGCGGCGTGAGTTCGCCGCCGACCAGCAGCAACAACAACCCCAGCAGCACGAGCGGTACACCGAGCACGAGCGGCACCAGCGGCACGTCCACCGGCACCAAGGGCGTCGTCAGCACGGTTGGCCAGACGGCCACCGACCTCGGCAGCACGGTCGGCAACATCACCGTGCCCGGCCTCGGCGACGATGTGACGAAGGGCGTCGGCAGCACGCTCTCCAGCACGGGCACGATCGTCGGCGCAGCTGCCGATGCCGTGAGCAACGGGCTGGGACAGATCGGTACGACCAAGGATCCGGTCGGCACGACCGTCGCGGGCCTCGGCAACGTGGTCGGCGCGACGAGCAACACGGTGTCCGGCCTGAGCTCCACGGTCAAGGCGCTCGGCACGGGGCAACTCGCGCCGCTCGCGCCCGTCACGACCCCGGTCGGCACCGTGCTCGACACGGTGGCCAATGGCTTGACGGCTGCCGGCACGACGATCGGCTCGACGCTGTCGTCGGGCGCCGTGCAGCAAGTGACGCAGCCGCTCAGCTCGGCGATCACGCCGCTCGTGATCACCGCGGGCCAGGTCACGCAACAGGTCGGCACGACGACCGGCCTCGGCCAACCCGTCTCGGGTCTGCTCGGCCAGGTCGGCGGCGCGATCAGCTCGGCCGGCAAGCAGGTTGGCGGCACGTCGAGCCAGCCGCTCGTCGGCGACGTCGGTCAGCTCGTGACGGCGGTCGGCAACACCGTGACCAACGCGGGCGGCCTCGTCAACCCGAACGGCCCGAACGGCGCGGCGCCGATCCCCGGCCTGATCACGAGCCTCGTCGGCGGCTCGACGGCGACCGTGCAGAACGGCACGTCGTCGGGTTCCGGCTCGACGAATCCGCTCGGCGGCCTGCTGTCGGGTCTCGGCTCGACGCCGCTCGGCTCGCTCACGGGTGCACTCGGCGGCGCGACCGGCGGTTCGGGCAGCAGCCCGCTCGCGCCCGTCACGGGCCTCGTCTCCACCGTTACCGGCGCACTGAGCGGTGCGGCGGGCGGTAGCGGCGGCCCGCTCGCCCCCGTCACGAATCTCGTGTCGACGGTCACGGGCACGCTCGGCGGCGCAACGGGTGGCGCAGGCAGTGCAAACCCTCTCGCGCCTGTCACCGGTTTGCTGAATACTGTCACCGGAGCAGTTGGCGGCGCAGCGGGATCCGGGGGAGCGAGCCCGCTCGCACCGGTCACGTCGCTGGTCGGCAGCGTCACGGGAACGGCAACGTCGGGCGGCGGCTCGACGGGCCTGCTGGCACCGGTAACGGGGTTGCTGGGTACGCTGGGTAGCGTTGGCAAGTAAGGAGGACGGTCGCACCTTCGCAGCCGGAGCGGAGGGTGCGACCGTACAAACACAACCGGCATTGCGGCACGCGGCGCGCGGCACCCTGGTGTCGCGCGCCGGCATTACAAAGAAGACGAAAAGCAAGGCCTACGAGGAAGAACAATGAAATCCAGACTCGACAGATGGATGATGCTGCTCGCCGCCATCGCGGCAGCCAGCACGGCACAGGCACAAACGCGCGTCGGCGGTAACCCGCTCGACTCCCTGCCCCAGATCAACGCGCCGAAAACCGGCCCGAACGTAACCGTGCAGGTCGCGCCCCAGGCGCCGCAACTGCAGGAGTTGCTGTCGCGCCACCTGACACCGACGACCTTCCAGGTCGAAGGCGTAAAGTCGGTACCGTTCGAGGAAATCTCGCGTCGCTTCACCCCCCTCGTCGGCAAGGACATCACGATCGGCGATCTGATCGAAACCGCCAACGGCGTGACGAAGCTTTACCAGGAACGCGGTTACGCGCTGTCGTTCGCGTTTGTTCCCGCGCAAACGTTCGAGAACGGCGTCGTGCGCATCACGGTTGTCGAAGGCTATGTGTCGGACGTCAAGGTCACCGGCAAACCCGGGGCAATGGAATCGAAGATTCGCGCGATCGCAGCGCATATCACCGACGATCGCCCGCTGCGCCGCGCAACGTTCGAGCGCTACGTGAACACGTTCGGCCTCTTGCCCGGCCTCACGGTGAAGGCGAACGTACCACCGCCGCAAACCACCGACGGCGCCACGACGCTCGAACTTGCCGTCGACCGCAAGGCATTCAACGTCAGCACCGGTATCGATTTCAACCACCCGGGCGTACAGGGCCTCATCACCGCGACCGAAAACGGCCTCACGAAGTTCGGCGAGCAGCTGAGCATCTCCGCACTGGCGCCGCCAGGGCGTGACAAGCAGACCTACTTCGCGTTCAGCGGCGCGGTGCCCGTCGGCAGCAGCGGCCTGATCACGCGCCTCGATGCAAGCACCTATCGCGGCAAGCCTACTGACAATCCGGGCCTGCCGTCGTCCGTCCAACGCACCGTCAAGAACGAGAAGCTTGGTCTTTCGGCGTCCTATCCGATACTGCTGAACAACCAGCGCAGCCTGCTCGGCACCGTGTCGGGTTATGCCGCACACAACGAAGACCACTACCAAAGCCAGACCAACGGCAATACCCTCGAAAACCGGTCACAGGTCCGCGTGATGCAGTTGCAGCTCGACTACACGAGCGTCGAACCGAAGCAGGTACGAAAACTGAGCGTCAATGTCGCCAAGGCATTCGACATCCTCGGTGCATCGAAATCGCAGACTGGCGTGGTCAACGGTGTGGGGGTTACATACGCCGACCCGACGTCGCTGACCTTCGTCCGTACCGGCGCGACCTTCACGCAAACCAACGAATGGCCGTTCCGGATCGGCACGTCAGTCTCGCTGACCGGGCAATACAGCCCTGACTCACTGCCGACGTCCGAGCAGATCTCGTTCGGCTCGACGCGCTACGCGCTCGGCTATCAGCCGGGCGAAGCGTCGGGCGACTCGGGATGGGGGATGTCGCTGGAGGTCAACCGTGGCTTCACGCCGGGCTGGACGTATATGAAGTCTGTAACGCCGTACATCGCCTACGACATGGCGCGTGTGTACCTGCATTCAGGCACGCCGTCGCCCAACCGCATGTCGTCGGTCGGCATCGGTGTGCGTTTCACGGACAGCCGCTTCTACAGCCTCGACCTGAACGTCGCGAAGCCGGTGGGTGACGCGCCAGTCGAAAGCGCATCACGCAGCCCGCGCATCAACGCCGCATTCTCGTATCAGCTCAACTGATCGGTCACCAAACAGCCCGCGCCATGCGGGCTGTTTCGATTAGAGCCCCCTCTATCAAACGTGGCGCGCGGTTTCACGTATTCTGGCGAAGCTCGCAACATGCCCGCCCCATGCAGACGGTCGTGCGGGCAAATCGAACACGACATGCAAAACAAGGAGGACGACAATGATTCAACTGACCCGCCCGTTGCGTGCAATCGCCTTCGCCGGCGCACTGCTCGCTTGCGCCGCCCCCACGTTCGCACAGGCAGACAGCCCCATCGGCATGTGGCAGACGATCGACGACAACACCCATCAGCCGAAGGCACTCGTGCAGATCGCCGAGGACGGCGACGGTGCGCTGACCGGCAAGGTCGTCAAGGGCCTCGGCGCGAACGATACGCCCGATCGCCGCTGCACCGCCTGCACGGACGAGCGCAAGGATCAGCTCATCAAGGGCATGACGATCATCAAGGCGATGAAGAAGGAAGGCGACCACTGGGACGGCGGCAACATTCTCGACCCGGAGAACGGCAAGGTGTACAAGTGCAAGATGACGCTTGAAGACGGCGGCCAGAAACTCGTCGTGCGCGGTTATATCGGTGTATCGCTGCTCGGCCGGTCGCAGACCTGGGTTCGCCAACAATGACGCGCGGCGCGCGCTGAAACGCGCGGCTTAATGGAAAAAAACCGGCCTGACGATGAATTCGTCAGGCCGGTTTTCTTTTGGTGCGCGCGTCGGCGCAAACAACGCAGTAAACAGCGGACATCAGGCTGCGTGCTTCATCGTACCCGGCGCATAACTGCCCGGTGTGCGACCCACGGGTACCACGCCGCTGCGCGCCTCCGCCGCCTTCGATTGCGTATGCTTGCGCATCCGCACCGACAATTCATTGCACAGGTTCACGCCCGAGTCGCCGTAGAGTTCACGCATCACGCTCATCAGCGTGCCCGTCTCGTGCCAGACCTTGAAGCGGCGATGGCATGTCTGATACGAAGGGTAACGGCGCGGCATCGCCGACCACGTTGCGCCGCTGTAGATGACCCAGAGCACGCCGTTCATCACGGCACGGGTATTGGCTAGCGGCCGGCCGCGCAACTCGGTGCGCGGCTGCATTTCGGGCAGAAGCGGCGCGACGCGGCGCCACTCGTGGTCGGTCAGATCGCGATACGGTGTCATGGACATCTCCAGCCTTGGTAACCATGACACAACGATATCGGCTCACCTCAACGATGAATATAAGACAAGTCCGAAAATACCCCGAGATCGCCTGAATTTGACCGGAATTGACGTTTGAATACCGTCAATTGCCGGAAATCGCCCTCAGGTCAGCGACGTATCGACGATGCGGCGCGGCGTTTCGAGGTACTCCTTCGACTGCATCTCGACGATTCGAGACACCGTGCGCGCGAATTCGTTGGCCATCGGGCCCTCGACGTACAGCTGCTCCGCCGGCACCGCCGCGGACATCAGCAGCTTGACCTTGTGGTCGTACAGCACGTCGATCAGCCACGTGAAGCGGCGCGCCTCGGACGCCATCCGCGGCGACATCTGCGGCACCTCGGACAGCACGATCGCGTGGAACCGGCTCGCGAGTTCGAGATAGTCGTTCTGCGAACGCGGGCCGCCGCACAGCGTCGCGAAATCGAACCATACGACGCCGTCCGCCTTGCGCAGCGCCTTCAGCTCACGCTTCTCGATATGCAGGAGCGGGCTTTCATCGGGTACCGCCGCAAGCTTGCCGAACGCATGGCGCAGTTCGCGATCGGCGTCCGCGCCGAGCGGCGTGTGATACATCTTCACCTGCGCGAGCGTGCGCTGGCGATAATCGACGCCCGCGTCGACGTTCAGCACGTCGAGCTTGTCCTTGATCAGCGCAATCGCCGGCAGCATGCGGTCGCGATGCAGACCGTCCGGATACAGGTCGTCGGGATCGTAGTTGGACGTCATCACGAACTGCACGCCGTTGTTGAACAGGCGGTCGAGCAGACGGTACAGGATCATCGCATCGGCAATGTCCGACACGTGGAACTCGTCGAAGCAGATCAGGCGGTAGCGCTTCGCGATACGCCGCGCGAGTTCGTCGAGCGGATCGGCCTGCCCTTTCAGTTCCTCGAGCTCGCGGTGGACTTCGCGCATGAATTCGTGGAAATGCAGGCGCGTCTTGCGCTGCACGGGCACGACCGCGTAGAAGCTGTCCATCAGGAAGCTCTTGCCGCGACCGACGCCGCCCCACATGTAGACGCCGCGCGGGAGGTCGGGATGATTGATGAGCTTCTTGAATGCGTTCGAGCGGCGCGCCTTGTACTCGACCCACTCGTCGAAACATTGCTGCAGGCGATCGACGGCCGCGCGCTGCGCGGGATCGGACTGATAGCCGCGCGTGGTCAGTTCGCGCGTGTAGTATTCGGTGACGTTCATCGGGCAAACCGGAAAAAACGAAGGCGGACGGGAAACCCCGCCCGCCCTCGTCATGAGACGGCTGCGCCGGCCGATGGCCGGCCGGCGCTATACCGCGCTCAGCTGTTCAGCGAGCGCTTGTCGACGGCGAGCGCCGCTTCGCGCATCACTTCCGACATCGACGGGTGCGGATGGCAGATGCGGGCGATGTCTTCCGACGCCGCCTTGAATTCCATCGCCACCACGGCTTCCGCGATCAGGTCCGACGCGTTCGCGCCGATCACGTGCACGCCGAGCAGTTCGTCGGTCTTCGCATCCGCGATCATCTTCACGAAACCGTCCGGCGCGTTCATGCCGAGCGCGCGGCCGTTGATCGAGAACGGGAACTTGCCCGACTTGATCTCGCGGCCTTCCGCCTTCAGCTGCTGCTCCGTCTTGCCGACCCATGCGATTTCCGGGTACGTGTAGATCACCCACGGAATGCAGTTGTAGTCGATGTGCGGCTTCTGGCCGTCGATCACTTCCGCGACCAGCACGCCTTCGTCTTCCGCCTTGTGCGCGAGCATCGGGCCGCGCACCACGTCACCGATCGCGTAGACGTTCGACACCGCCGTGCGGCAGTGGTCGTCCACGTCGATGAAGCCGCGCTCGTTCGCCTTCAGGCCGATTGCCTCGAGGCCGAGGTTGTCGGTGTTCGGCACGCGGCCGACCGACACGATCAGGCGGTCGGCGTCGAGCGTCTGCGCGTTGCCGTCCTTGTCCGTGTAGGCGATCGACACGCCGTCGGCGGTCGTCTTCACTTCGCCGATCTTCACGCCGAGATGGATGTCGAGGCCCTGCTTCTTGAACAGCTTGGCCGCTTCCTTCGCGAGCGCTTCGTCGGCTGCGCCGAGGAATGCCGGCAGCGCCTCGAGCACCGTCACTTCGGCACCCAGGCGACGCCACACCGAGCCGAGCTCGAGGCCGATCACGCCTGCGCCGATCACGGCGAGCTTCTTCGGCACCGAGTCGAACGTCAGCGCACCTTCGTTGTCCGACACGATCTTGTTGTCGACCGGGATGCCCGGCAGGTGACGCGCCTTCGAGCCCGTCGCGATGATCACGTTCTTCGCGGTGACGACTTCGGTTTCACCCTCGCCGCTCACTTCGATCTGCACGCCGGCGTCGGTCTTGCCGGTGAACTTGCCATGGCCCTTCAGCCAGGTGATCTTGTTCTTCTTGAACAGGAACTCGATCCCGCTCGTCATCTTCTCGACGATCGCGTCCTTGCGGCCGAGCATCTTCGCGACGTCGATCTTCACGCCGTCGACCGTGATGCCGTGGTCGGTCAGGTGATGCGACGCGTTCTCGAACTCTTCCGACGACGCGAGCAGCGCCTTCGACGGGATGCAGCCGACGTTCAGGCAGGTGCCGCCGAGCTTCAGCGCGCCGGCCGGGTTCTTCCACTTCTCGATACAGGCAACGGTCTTGCCGAGCTGCGCGGCGCGAATCGCGGCGATGTAGCCGCCGGGGCCGGCGCCGATCACGACGACGTCAAATTCCTTGGACATGACAATCCTTTCTACTTGTACGCCTGCACGTTCGCGCGCGGGCGCGAACGTGCAGAACGGGTCGATGCAGTGAGACTCGGCTTACAGGTCGAGCAGCAGGCGTGCCGGATCTTCCAGCGCATCCTTCATCGCGACGAGCGACAGCACGGCTTCGCGGCCGTCGATGATGCGGTGGTCGTACGACAGCGCGAGGTAGTTGATCGGGCGGATCACGATCTGGCCGTTTTCAACGACCGGACGCTCCTTCGTCGCGTGCACGCCGAGGATGGCCGATTGCGGCGGGTTGATGATCGGGGTCGACAGCATCGAGCCGAACACGCCGCCGTTCGAGATCGAGAACGTACCGCCCGTCATTTCCTCGATCGACAGCTTGCCGTCCTTGGCCTTCTGGCCGAATTCGGCGATCTTCTTCTCGATCTCGGCGAGGCTCAGCTGATCCGCGTTGCGCAGGATCGGCACGACCAGGCCGCGCGGCGAGCCGACGGCGATACCGATGTCGAAGTAGCCGTGGTAGACGATGTCGTTACCGTCGATCGACGCGTTCACGAGCGGGAACTTCTTCAGTGCGTGGACAGCGGCCTTCACGAAGAACGACATGAAGCCGAGCTTCACGCCATGTTCCTTCTCGAACTTGTCCTTGTACTTGTTGCGCAGCTCCATGACCGGAGCCATGTTGACTTCGTTGAACGTCGTCAGGATCGCGTTGGTCTGCTGCGATTCGAGCAGACGCTCGGCGATACGCGCACGCAGACGCGACATCGGCACGCGCTGTTCCGGACGGTCGTTGAGCCACGTCGTCGCCGACGCCGGCACCTTCACTTCCGGCAGCGACGGCTTCGCCGCGGCCTTTGCCGGTGCGGCAGCCGGAGCGGCCTTCGGTGCGCTGCCCGCGGCCAGCGCGTCGCCCTTCGTGACACGGCCGTCGCGGCCCGAACCTGCGACGTCGCCTGCCGACAGGCCCTTCTCGGCCAGCAGCTTCGATGCGGCCGGCGATGCCGTAGCCGAGCTCGATGCCGTTGCGGTAGCCGGCTGTGCTGCCGGTGCGGCTGCAGCAGGCGCTGCGGCCGGCTTGACTTCGGCCGCGCCCGCAGCAGCTTCGGCTGCACCTGCCTTCGCTTCCGTATCGATCGTAGCGATCAGTTGATCGGCAACGACGGTGTCACCGTCGTTCTGCAACACTTGCGCGAGCACGCCCGCGGCCGGTGCCGGCACTTCGAGCACGACCTTGTCGGTCTCGAGTTCGATCAGGATTTCGTCCTGCGCGACTGCTTCGCCCGGCTTCTTCTTCCACTGCAGCATGGTGGCTTCCGAAACCGACTCCGAAAGCTGGGGGACTTTGACTTCTACGATAGCCATGTGATTTTCCTGGATGCTTAATCTGGGGTGTGACGAGGTTCGTGCGATTCCTTCGGCCGGTGCGGCGCGCAGCGCGCCCGGCGGGCCAAAGGAGACGGGAAAGCGCGCTGCGCCTTCCCGTTTCGCTTCCGTCGGTTATTTCGCGATCGATGCGCTCTTCAGGCGGCCGAATGCACCTTCGATGAGGGCCTTCTGCTGCTCGTAGTGCTTCGCGTAGTAGCCAACCGCCGGCGAGGCCGAAGCCGGACGGCCGCTGTATGCCAGCTTCTGCCCTTCCTTCATGCCTTCCTTCAGGTGGTGCTCGACGTAGAACCAGGGGCCCTGGTTCTGCGGCTCGTCCTGCACCCAGACCACTTCAGTCGCGTTCTCGTACTTCTTGATTTCGGCTTCGAACTGCTTGTGCGCGAACGGATACAGCTGCTCGATACGGATGATCGCGACGTCGTTCGCCTTCGCTTCGCGGCGGTGCGCGACGAGGTCGTAGTACACGCGGCCCGAGCACACCAGCACGCGCTTGACCTTCTTCGCGTCGATGCCGCCGTCGGTTTCGCCCAGCACCGGCTGGAACGAACCCTTCGCGAGCTCCGACAGGTCCGACACGGCTTCCTTGTGGCGCAGCAGCGACTTCGGCGTTGCGACGATCAGCGGCTTGCGGAACAGGCGGATCATCTGGCGACGCAGCAGGTGGAAAATCTGCGCCGGCGTCGTCGGTTGAACGACCTGCATGTTGTGATCGGCACACAGCTGCAGGAAACGCTCGATACGCGTCGACGAGTGTTCCGGACCCTGGCCTTCGTAGCCGTGCGGCAGCAGCATCGTCAGACCCGACACGCGGCCCCACTTCACTTCGCCCGACGAGATGAACTGGTCGATCACGACCTGCGCACCGTTGACGAAGTCGCCGAACTGGGCTTCCCACAGCACGAGCGTGTTCGGCTCGGCGGTCGAGTAACCGTATTCGAAGCCCAGCACCGCTTCTTCCGACAGCACCGAGTCGATCACCGTGAACTTCGCCTGACCGTCGGCGATGTTCTGCAGCGGCACGTACGTGCCGTCGTTCCAGCGCTCGCGGTTCTGGTCGTGCAGCACCGCGTGACGGTGCGTGAACGTGCCGCGGCCCGAGTCCTGGCCCGTCAGGCGCACCGAGTAGCCCGATGCGACGAGCGACGCGAACGCGAGGTGTTCACCCATGCCCCAGTCGAGCGGCTGGTCGCCGCGCGCCATGTTGCGGCGGTCGTTGATCACGCGCTCGACGAGCGGGTGAACCTTGAAGTTTTCCGGGACCGTCGTGATGCGTTCGCCCAGGCGCTTCAGTTCGGCGAGCGGCACGGCCGTGTCGGCCGCATCCGTCCACTTGCGGTTCAGGAACGGAACCCAGTCGACCGCGTACTTGCTCTTGTAGTTCGACAGGACCGGATCGACCGTGTGGTGACCGTCGTCCATCGCCTTGCGGTACGCCTTCACGTAGTTGTCGGCGTCTTCCGCGGTGATCACGCCCTGCTGCACGAGCTTCTCGGCGTACAGCGCACGGGTGCCCGGGTGCTGTGCGATCTTCTTGTACATCAGCGGCTGCGTGACCGCCGGCGTGTCCTGCTCGTTGTGACCCAGCTTGCGGAAGCAGACGATGTCGATCACGACATCCTTGTGGAACTGCATCCGGTAGTCGATCGCGATCTGCGTCGCGAGGATCACGGCTTCCGGATCGTCGCCGTTCACGTGCAGCACCGGCGCCTCGATCATCTTGACGACGTCGGTACAGTACAGCGTCGAGCGCGCGTCGCGCGGGTCGGACGTCGTGAAGCCGATCTGGTTGTTGATGACGATGTGCAGCGTGCCGTGCGTGCCGTAACCGCGTGTCTGCGCGAGGTTCAGCGTTTCCATCACGACGCCCTGGCCAGCGAAGGCCGCGTCGCCGTGGATCTGCACCGGCAGCACTTGCAGGCCGTCTTCGTCGCCGCGACGGTCCATCCGCGCCTTCGCGGAACCTTCGACCACCGGGTTCACGATTTCGAGGTGCGACGGGTTGAACGCGAGCGACAGGTGGACCGGGCCGCCTTCCGTCGACACGTCCGACGAGAAGCCCTTGTGGTACTTCACGTCACCTGCCGGCAGGTCGTCGACGTGCTTGCCTTCGAATTCGGCGAACAGGTCGGCCGGCATCTTGCCCAGCGTGTTGACCAGCACGTTCAGACGGCCGCGGTGCGCCATGCCGATGATGATTTCCTGCACGCCGCGCTTGCCCGCGTGCTGGACGACTTCGTCCATCGCCGCGATGAAGCTTTCGCCGCCTTCGAGCGAGAAGCGCTTCTGGCCGACGTACTTGGTATGCAGGTAACGCTCGAGGCCTTCGGCGGCCGTCAGGCGATTCAGGATGTGCTTCTTCTCGTCAGCCGAGAAGTTCGGCGTCGCGCGGGTCGATTCCAGACGCTCCTGCCACCAGCGTTTCTGTTCCGGGTCGCTGATGTACATGTACTCGGCGCCGATCGTGCCGCAGTACGTGTCACGCAGGCCCTTGACGATGTCGCGCAGCGAAGCCTGGTCGAAACCGAAATACAGGTTGCTTGCGCTGTACGTCTGGTCGAGGTCGCCTTCGGAGAAATCGTAGAACGCGGGTTCGAGTTCGGGAATGGCGGGACGTTCGCGACGCTTCAGGGGATCGAGATTGGCCCATTGCGAGCCGAGGAAGCGATAAGCGCTGATGAGGGACTGCACGTGCACTTGCTTGCGCGCTGCAGCAAGGTTGGTGCTGCTTTCGCGCGGGATGAAGGCATTGGCCTTCGCGCGCTCGGCGAACGATTCGACGATCGGGAAATGAGCGACGTCATTGGCATTCGAGCCGTCCGTTGCAGGCACGTTCTGCAGCGCGTCGAAATACTCTCGCCAGTTCTCCGGCACCGATGCCGGATTGTTGAGGTATGCATCGTACAGTTCTTCAACGTACGAAGCATTGCCGCCGAACAGATAGGAGTTCAGCTGAAACTGCTTCATTACATCTGACATTTTACGCTCACCTTTCTTCGAGCTTCTCGAGAAATAGCGGGTTACTCAACCTTCCGCGACACGGCCTGACCGTTTAGCGGATTGCGAATCAAGTCTTGCTTGGAAGGACCTAAAACTTGCGTGCGCGCAGCATATCACAGAACCGATACCGGAGTTCACGGCGAAATGTGCCTGAAAGCACCGCGCGACGGGGTTTTGCCGGATTGCCACGACCCGCGGGAACAGTGTTTTGCAGCGCATCCGGTTGCACATCGTTCAGATGCAAAAAAGGCCACCCCGAAGGCGGCCTTTTCGTCCTGCACGGGAACGATCGATGCTTAGTCGACCGCGCCTTCGCGGCTCGCGCGGCGACGCTCGTGCTCCTTCAGGAAGCGCTTGCGCAGGCGGATCGACTGCGGCGTCACTTCGACGAGCTCGTCGTCGTCGATGAATTCGACCGCGTACTCGAGCGACATCTGGACCGGCGGCACCAGGCGCACGGCTTCGTCGGTGCCCGACGCACGCACGTTGGTCAGCTGCTTGCCCTTGATCGGGTTCACGACGAGGTCGTTGTCACGGCTGTGGATGCCGATGATCATGCCCTCATAGAGCGCATCGCCCGGCTTCACGAACATGCGCCCGCGATCCTGCAGCTTCCACAGTGCGTAGGCCACGGCAGCGCCGTCGTCCTGCGAGATCAGCACGCCGTTGCGGCGCTCGAAGACCGAACCGTCCTTGACCGGTGCGTACGAGTCGAAGATGTGGCTCATCAGGCCCGTGCCACGCGTGAGCGTCAGGAATTCGCTCTGGAAGCCGATCAGGCCGCGTGCCGAGATCTTGTACTCCAGACGCGTGCGGCCACGGCCGTCCGATGCCATGTCGAGCATCTCGCCCTTGCGGCGGCCGAGCTCTTCCATCACGCCACCCTGGTGCTCGTCCTCGACGTCGACGGTCAGCAGCTCGTACGGCTCGTGACGCACGCCGTCGATTTCCTGCATCACGACGCGCGGACGCGACACGGCCAGCTCATAGCCTTCACGGCGCATGTTCTCGACGAGAATCGTCAGGTGCAGTTCGCCGCGGCCCGACACTTCGAACACCGTTTCGTCGCCGGTATCCTTCACGCGCAGCGCGACGTTGTGGTTCAGTTCCTTCATCAGGCGGTCGCGGATCTGGCGGCTCGTGACGAATTTGCCTTCGCGGCCGGCGAGCGGCGACGAATTGACGAGGAAGTTCATCGTCAGCGTCGGCTCGTCGACGGTGATCATCGGCAGCGCTTCCGGCGTATCGACCGCGCAGATCGTTGCGCCGATGCCGACGTCTTCAATACCGTTGATCAGCACGATGTCGCCCGCTTCGGCGGATTCGACCTGCACGCGCTCGAGGCCCGTAAACGACAGCACCTGGTTGATCTTGCGGTTCAGCACTTCGCCTTCCGGGCCGAAGCGCATCGCGACCGGCTGACCCGGCTTGATACGACCGCGCGTGATGCGGCCGACGCCGATCCGGCCGACGTACGTCGAATAGTCGAGCGACGTGATCTGCAGTTGCAGCGGCGCGTCCGGATCCGCCGGACGGACCGGCACGTGCTCGAGGACTGCCTCGAACAGCGGGCGCATGTCGCCTTCGCGCGCAGCCGGGTCGAGCGACGCATAGCCGTTCAGGCCCGATGCGTAGACGATCGGAAAATCGAGCTGCTCTTCGGTTGCGCCGAGCTTGTCGAACAGGTCGAAGGTCTGGTTGATGACCCAGTCGATCCGCGCACCCGGACGGTCGATCTTGTTGACGATGACGATCGGCTTCAGGCCGAGCGCCAGCGCCTTCTTCGTGACGAAGCGCGTCTGCGGCATCGGGCCCTCGACCGCGTCGACGAGCAGCAGCACCGAGTCGACCATCGACAGCACGCGCTCCACCTCGCCGCCGAAGTCCGCGTGCCCCGGCGTGTCGACGATGTTGATGTGCGTGCCTTCGTACTCGACCGCGCAGTTCTTCGCGAGAATCGTGATCCCGCGCTCCTTTTCGATGTCGTTCGAGTCCATCACCCGCTCCGCAATCTGCTGGTTCTCGCGGAAGGTGCCGGACTGGCGGAGCAGTTGGTCGACGAGCGTGGTCTTGCCGTGGTCGACGTGGGCGATGATGGCGATATTGCGAAGGGCGCGGGTCATAGAAACCTGGAAATCGTTTGAACGCGCAAAAGCGCCCGCTCGTTTTTCACGGGCGCGCGCATTGCAGCTTGGAAAGCCACAAATTATAGCACGTGAGAATGTCGGCAACCGACCGGCACGTTGCAACGCAGCAGGCTGGCCAACACACCCTCCCCTCGAACGCGCCAATCTGTCGAAGCCCATGTCGCCGTCGGGCACAAAAACCTTATTGATATGAGGGATTTTTGCGACGCAAAGCGCGCCCGTTGCCGTTCGATTAACATTTGCCGCGGCAAACAACTGTGCCTATACTGCTGCCTAGTCAACTATTGCAGCTTCAGGGTTTTATGTCGGATTCTTCTACCTCATCCCCCGTTTCGCCGCTGTCCACGTATCAGATGAACGACAGCGTCGGTTATCTGATGTCGCGCGTGAAGTCGGTGATGACCAACCTCGTCACGCAACGCACGCAGGAAGAGCTCGGCATCACGGGCACGCAGGCGAGCATGCTGTTCATGATCGCGGTCGGCAAGTGCTCGACGGCCGCCGAGCTTGCCCGCGAGTACGGGATCGACGCCAGCGCAGTCACGCGCCTGCTCGATCGGGTCGAAAAACGCGGCCTGCTGTCCCGTGTCCGCAGCATCGAGGATCGACGTGTCGTGCGCCTCGAGCTGACCGACGAAGGCCGCGCACTCGCCGAACGGCTGCCGCCGATTTTCCGCAGCGTGCTCGACCAGGTGCTGGACGGGTTTACGCCGGAAGAAGTCGGGTTCCTGAAGAGCATGCTGCGCCGCATTCTCAGCAACTATTGCGAGACCGCCGGCGGCAGCATCACGTAATAGTTGCCATAACAATTACTTTTGACAGATTAATGTAAGGAAATCCTTGCAGTGTCCATCATTCATTCCGAGTCAGGGATCAGCGCGATGAAATCCTCCCCGTTGTCCGTGCGCGCCGGGTCGTGCCGCACCGCCGTCGCCGTCGCGGTCGCCGCACTGGCGCTGGCGGGCTGCGCGAACTACATCGGCATCAAGAGCGACAAGCAGATCGCCCCCGCGTCGCAATTCGAATCCGCCCAAAGCCTGCCGGCCCAGGGCGGCCAGTGGCCGGCGCTCGACTGGGCCAGCCAGTTCGGCGATCCGCAACTGCCGAAGCTGATCGACGAAGCGCTGCAGGGCAATCCGTCGATCGCGCAGGCACAGGCGCGCATCGCAAAGGCGTCGTCGTACATCGAATCGTCGCGCTCGAACCTGATGCCCAAGGCGGAAGCCAGCTATTCGTGGACGCGTGAGCTGTATTCGTCGAACGCGCTGTTCCCGCCGCCGTACGGCGGCCAGTGGTACAGCGAGAACAACGCGCTCGCGAGCGCATCGTGGGAACTCGACCTGTGGGGCAAGAACCGCGAGCGCCTGCACACCGCCGTGTCGCAGGAAAAGGCGGCCGAAGCCGACATGCAGCAGGCACGCATCACGCTCGCGTCGTCGGTCGCACGCACCTACAACTCGCTCGCGCAGCTCTATGCGCTGCGCGATATCGCCCAACGCGAGATCACCAACCGCGAGACGGTCGGCAAGATCACCGACGGCCGCGTGTCGGCCGGCCTCGACACCAACGTCGAACGCCAGACGGCCCGCGGCAATATCGCGACGACCCAGGCTTCGCTGTCCGATCTCGATGGGCAGATCACGACGGTGCGCTACCAGCTCGCGGCACTGCTCGGCAAGGGCCCGGATCGCGGGCTGCAGATCGCGGCGCCCGTGATGAACCCGAGCGGCGAAGTCGCACTGCCCGGCAACCTGCCGGCCGATCTCGTCTCGCGCCGCCCCGACATCGTCGCCGCGCGCTGGCAGGTCGAAGCCGCGATGCACGACGTGAAGGAAGCGAAGGCCGAGTTCTACCCCGACGTAAACCTTGCGGCCGGTTTCGGCTTCGATGCGTTCGGCTGGGGCAAATTCCTGAACTTCGCGAGCCGCCAGGCACAGTTCGGCCCGGCGATCCACCTGCCGATTTTCGACGCCGGCGCGCTGCGCGCGCAGCTCAAGGGCCGCTATGCGGACTTCGACCTGTCGGTGGCGAACTACAACCAGACGCTGATCAGCGCGCTGAACGACGTCGCGACGCAGGTCGCGTCGATCCGCGCAGTCGATCGCCAGATGGGCGATGCGCAACGTGCCCTCGACGCATCGACGCGCGCATACGACCTCGCGGTCATCCGCTACAAGGCGGGCCTGTCGCCGCAGCTGCAGGTGCTGACCGCGGACAGCAACCGCCTCGCATCGGAGCAGACGGTGACCAACCTGAAGATGCGCCGGCGCGACATGCAGCTTGCCCTGATCAAGGCGCTGGGCGGCGGGTTCGACGCGACCGGCACGCCGCTTGCCGCGCCCGACGCCGACAAGCCGACAAAACAGGCCGCCAACTGATCCGGCGCCACCACTACGCAGACACTCGAAATAACGGACGGAGAAAATCGCCATGAGCGACCAACAAAACGCCGCCAGCGCGCAGCCGCAGAACAACGGCAAGCGCAAACGGATGATGACGCTGCTCGTCGCGGTCATCGTGATCGCGGCCATCGCGTATGGCCTGTACTACTTCCTCGTCGCCCGCTTCCATGAAGGGACCGACGACGCGTACGTGAACGGCAACGTCGTGCAGATCACGCCGCAGGTCACCGGCACCGTGATCGCGGTGAAGGCCGACGACACGCAGACGGTGAAGGCCGGCGATCCGCTCGTCGTGCTCGACCCGGCCGACTCGCAGGTCGCGCTGCAGCAGGCCGAAGCCAACCTCGCGCAGACGGTGCGCCAGGTGCGCGGCCTGTTCGTCAACGACGACCAGTATCGCGCGCAAGTCGCGCTGCGCCAGTCCGACCTGTCGAAGGCCGAGGACGACCTCCGTCGCCGCATGGCCGTCGCGCAGACGGGCGCCGTGTCGCAGGAAGAAATCTCGCACGCACGCGACGCCGTGCGCGCCGCCCAGGCATCGCTCGACGCCTCGCAGCAGCAACTCGCGTCGAACCGCGCGCTGACCGCAAACACGACGATCGCATCGCATCCGAACGTGATGGCCGCAGCCGCGAAGGTTCGCGACGCGTACCTGGCGAACGCGCGTAACGTGCTGCCCGCACCGGTCACCGGCTATGTCGCGAAGCGCTCCGTGCAGGTCGGCCAGCGCGTGTCGCCGGGCACGCCGCTGATGTCGGTGGTGCCGCTGAACGCGGTGTGGGTCGATGCGAACTTCAAGGAAGTCCAGCTCAAGCACATGCGCATCGGCCAGCCGGTCGAACTGACGGCAGACATCTATGGCTCGTCGGCGGTCTACCACGGCAAGGTGGTCGGCTTCTCGGCAGGTACGGGCTCGGCGTTCTCGCTGCTGCCGGCGCAGAACGCGACGGGTAACTGGATCAAGGTCGTGCAGCGCCTGCCGGTGCGTATCGAACTCGATCCGAAGGATCTCGACAAGCACCCGCTGCGCATCGGCCTGTCGATGCAGGTCGACGTGGACATCAAGGACGAACGCGGCGACCAGCTCGTGAACGCACCGAACACCGTCTACGAGACCAACGTGTTCGCGAAGTACGGCGACGAAGCCGACGCCGAAATCGCCCGCATCGTCGCCGAGAATGCCGGCGGCAACGCACCGGCGCCGGCTGCGGCGAAGTCGAACGCCGTCGCGAAGATGATGTAACCGTTCCGACTCCGGAAAGACAACCGACATGGCACAGGCACCTGTCTCTCACCCGCCCTTGCAGGGCGGGCAGCTCGTGATCGGGACGATCGCGGTATCGCTCGCGGTGTTCATGAACGTGCTCGACACGTCCATCGCGAACGTCGCGATCCCAACCATCTCGGGCGACCTCGGCGTGTCGTCCGACCAGGGCACGTGGGTCATCACGTCGTTCGCAGTCGCGAACGCGATCTCCGTGCCGCTCACCGGCTGGCTGACCGACCGCTTCGGGCAGGTTCGCCTGTTCCTCGCGTCGATCATCCTGTTCGTGATTTCGTCGTGGATGTGTGGGCTCTCGCCCAACCTGCCGTTCCTGCTTGCGTCGCGCGTGCTGCAAGGCGCGGTGGCAGGCCCGATGATTCCGCTGTCGCAAGCGCTCCTGCTGTCGAGTTATCCGCGCGCCAAGGCGCCGATGGCGCTCGCGCTATGGGCGATGACGACGCTGATCGCGCCCGTTGCCGGCCCGATCCTCGGCGGCTGGATCTCGGACAACTACTCGTGGCCGTGGATCTTCTACGTCAACATCCCGGTCGGCATCGCCGCCGCCGCCGCGACGTGGGCGATCTACCGCAATCGGGAATCGGCCGTGCGCCGCGCCCCGATCGACGGCGTGGGCCTCGCGCTGCTGGTCGTCTGGGTCGGCTCGCTGCAGATCATGCTCGACAAGGGCAAGGATCTCGACTGGTTCGCGTCGACGACCATCATCGTGCTCGCGCTGACCGCGGTCATCGCGTTCGCGTTCTTCGTCATCTGGGAACTGACCGCCGAGCACCCGGTCGTCGACCTGTCGCTGTTCCGCATGCGGAACTTCACCGGCGGCACCGTCGCGCTGTCGATCGGGTACGGCCTGTACTTCGGCAACCTCGTGCTGTTGCCGCTGTGGCTGCAGACGCAGATCGGCTACACGGCGACCGACGCCGGTCTCGTGATGGCGCCGGTCGGGCTGTTCGCGATCCTGCTATCGCCCCTCACCGGGAAGTACCTGCCGCGCACCGATCCGCGCTTTATCTCGACGGCGTCGTTCCTGACGTTTGCGCTGTGCTTCTGGATGCGGTCGCGCTACACGACCGGGGTCGACGAATGGTCGCTGACGCTGCCGACGCTCGTACAGGGCATCGCGATGGCCGGCTTCTTCATCCCGCTGGTATCGATCACGCTGTCGGGCCTGCCCGGCCACCGCATTCCCGCGGCATCGGGCCTGTCGAACTTCGTGCGGATCATGTGCGGCGGCATCGGCACGTCGATCTTCCAGACGGCCTGGGACCATCGCAACAACTTCCATCACGCGCAACTGGTCGAGCAGGCGAACGTCTACAACCCGACGTTCAACCAGGCCGTCACGCAGATGGGCAACCTCGGGCTGACGCGGGACCAGGCACACGGGCTGATCAACAACCTGGCCACGCAGCAGGCCGCGCAGCTCGGCGTGAACGACCTGTTCTACATCTCGGCGGCGATCTTCGTGCTGCTGATCGGGCTGATCTGGATCACGAAGCCCGAGCGCTCGGGCGGTGGCGATGCAGGTGCCGCGGCATCGGCTGCACACTGAACACGGTGCCTGGACGCAAACAAAAAGCCCCGCTTCGTGAAGCGGGGCTTTTTCATTCCGACGGGTGCGCGTTCGCGCGGCTGCGTCAGGCTGCCGTGACGACGAGCCGCTCCGGCGCCAGTACGCCGTTTGCCTTGCGCGCCACGCCGAGCAGGCGAGTCGCGTCGTAGACGCGCACGCGCCCGCCTTCGGCCGCATCGATCGGGTCGAGCGACGACAGCGGCAAACGCTGGCCGTGCAGGAACCGCTTCGCGCTGGTTTCATCGAGACGAACCAACGGAAACGTCGACAGCAACGCATCGACCGGCTGGAGCCACGCATCACGCGCCGCTTCGTCGGCATCGGACAGCGCATCGAGCGTTACCGCATGCTCGAGCGTCAGCGCACCGACGCCCGTGCGCCGCAGCATCGTCAGATGCGCGCCGCAACCGAGCGCCTCGCCGATATCCTCTGCCAGCGTGCGCACGTAAGTGCCCTTGGTGCAGGTCACGCGAAACGTCACGTCAGGCAGGTCGCACGCGAGCAGGTCGAGGGCGAGGATCGTCACGTTGCGGCCCTCGCGCTCGACGGTTTGCCCCGCGCGCGCATATTCGTACAGCGGCTTGCCATCGCGCTTGAGCGCCGAATACATCGGCGGCACCTGCACGATCTCGCCGGTGAAGCGCACCAGCGCGGCTTCCACCGCCGCACGGTCGCATTCGACGGGGCGCGTGTCGATCACCTCGCCTTCCGCGTCGCCGGTAGCCGTACGCTGGCCGAGACGCATCGTCGCTTCGTAGGTCTTGTCCGCTTCGAGCAGATCCTGCGAGAACTTCGTCGCCTCGCCGAAACACAGCGGCAGCAAACCCGAAGCCAGGGGATCGAGCGTACCGGTGTGACCGGCTTTCTTCGCGAGCAGCAGGCGCTTCGCGCGAATCAGTGCATCGTTGCTCGAAAGGCCGACCGGCTTGTCGAGCAGGAGGACGCCGTCCAGCACGCGCCGGGGCACGCGCGGACGTTGGGATGCTGCAGTCGTCATAGGCCGGTCGAGCTCAGTCGTCCTTGGTAGCCGCGTCGGCCTCGTCGTCGTCCTTCGCGCGCGTCGAGTTCGCTTCCTTGATCAGGCGCGACATTTCCACGGCCTTCTCGATCGTCTGGTCGTAGTGGAAATGCAGCGTCGGCACCGTATGGATGTGCAGGCGCTTGAACAACAGGTTGTGCAAGTGACCCGACGCGTGGTTCAGCGCTTCCTGCGTCTTGGCCGGATCGCCGGTCAACGCGGTGAAGTAGACCTTCGCGTGCGCGTAATCCGGCGTGAGTTCGACGCTCTGGATGGTCACGATGCCGATGCGCGGGTCTTTGACCTCGCGCATGATGAGTTCGGACAGATCGCGCTGAATCTGGTCGGCGATCTGCACGTTGCGATTGGGGGAAGTACGTTTCCTGGACATGATCGATCCGTGATCCGTTTATCAGGATGAAGCGGCGGCCAGTGTTGGCGCGCCACCATGAAAATGGGCGGGACAGGCCCAAGCCTGCCCCGCCCATGAGCCGATGCGCGAGGATTACAGCGTACGCGCGACTTCGGTCACTTCGAAGACTTCGAACTGGTCGCCTTCGATGACGTCGTTGAAGTTCTTCACCGACATACCGCACTCGAAGCCTTGCTTCACTTCCTTCACGTCGTCCTTGAAGCGCTTCAGCGATTCGAGTTCGCCCGTGAAGATCACGACGTTGTTGCGCAGCACGCGAACCGACGACGAGCGCTTGACGATACCGTCCGTGACCATACAGCCGGCGACCGTGCCGACCTTCGGCACCTTGAACACCTGGCGCACCTCGACCATGCCGGTGACGACTTCGCGCTTCTCCGGCGCCAGCATGCCCGACATTGCCGCCTTCACCTCATCCACTGCGTCGTAGATGATGTTGTAGTAGCGGATGTCGATGCCGTTCGCTTCGGCCAGCTTGCGCGCCTGTGCATCCGCACGCGTGTTGAAGCCGATGATGACAGCCTTCGATGCCGTTGCGAGGTTGACGTCGTTTTCGCTGATGCCACCCACCGCGCTGTGCACGATCTGCACGCGCACTTCGTCGGTCGACAGCTTGAGCAGCGACTGCACGAGCGCTTCCTGCGAGCCCTGCACGTCCGCCTTGATGATGAGCGGCAGGTTCTGCACTTCGCCTTCGCCCATCTGCTCGAGCATGCTTTCCAGCTTCGCGGCCTGCTGCTTCGCCAGCTTCACGTCGCGGAACTTGCCCTGACGGAACAATGCGATTTCACGCGCCTTGCGCTCGTCCGGCAGCACGATCACTTCCTCGCCTGCGCCCGGCACTTCCGACAGACCCTGGATTTCGACCGGGATCGACGGGCCGGCTTCCTTCGTCGGCTTGCCGTTCTCGTCGAGCATCGCGCGCACGCGGCCGTAGGCCGTACCCGCCAGCACGATGTCGCCGCGGTTCAGCGTACCGGACTGCACGAGGATCGTCGCGACCGGGCCCTTGCCCTTGTCGAGCTTCGCCTCGATCACTATACCCTTGGCCGGCGCTTCGACCGGTGCCTTCAACTCCAGCACTTCGGCTTGCAGCAGCACGTTCTCGAGCAGATCGTCGATACCCGCGCCCGTCTTTGCCGACACCGGCACGAACGGCGAATCGCCACCGTATTCTTCCGGCACGACGCCTTCCGCGACCAGTTCCTGCTTGACGCGATCGGGGTTCGCTTCCGGCTTGTCGATCTTGTTGATCGCGACGACGATCGGCACGCCACCCGCCTTCGCGTGGGCAATGGCTTCCTTCGTCTGCGGCATCACGCCGTCGTCGGCTGCCACCACCAGCACCACGATGTCGGTCGCCTTCGCGCCGCGTGCACGCATTGCCGTGAACGCTTCGTGACCCGGCGTATCGAGGAACGTGATGACGCCACGCGGCGTATCGACGTGATACGCGCCGATGTGCTGCGTAATGCCGCCCGCTTCGCCTGCGGCAACCTTCGCGCGGCGGATGTGGTCGAGCAGCGAGGTCTTGCCGTGGTCGACGTGACCCATCACCGTGACGACCGGCGGACGCGGCAGTTGCTCTGCGTCGGTACCGGTTTCGCCTTCGACGAGCAGCGCTTCCGGATCGTCCAGCTTCGCGGCAACCGCGCGGTGGCCCAGTTCCTCGACGACGATCATCGCCGTTTCCTGGTCCAGCACCTGGTTGATCGTGACCATCTGGCCCATCTTCATCATCACCTTGATGACTTCGGAGGCCTTGATCGACATCTTGTGCGCGAGATCGGCAACCGACACGGTTTCCGGCACGTGCACTTCACGGACGATCGGCTCGGTCGGCGCCTGGAAGGACGATGCACTGTCCTGGTGACGGCCACGGCCCTTCGGGCCGCCGCGCCAGCCGCGGTCGACGCCGCCGCTCGAATCGCCGCGCGTCTTGATGCCACGACGCTTCGACGCGTCGTCCTGCCAGCCGCCCTTGCCTGCGCCCGGCTTCTTGTTGCGGTCGCCCGCGCCTGCCGGCGCCTGCGTCGTTGCCGGTGCGGCACCGGCCGGCTTCTTCACGGCCGGACGCGCCTGCGCGCCTTCCGGCTTTGCCGGCTTGTGCAGCGTGCCCTTCGCTTCGGCCGGCTTCGGCGGCTCGACCGGCTTCGGCGGCTCGACTGCCTTGACGACGGCCTTGCGCGGCGTGTTCATCATCTCGCGAATCGCACGCGCTTCGGCTTCTGCCGCCGCACGGCGCTTGCTGATCTCTTCCTGCTCGGCGCGCGCCTTGTCCGCTGCCTCGCGGGCAGCGTCTTCAGCCTTCTTCGCCGCTTCGCGCTGCGCCGCACGTTCGGCGGCTGCGCGCGCTTCGTCCTGCGCGGACTGCGTCGATTGCGGAGTCTCCGCTTCCTGTTCGGCTGCAGCAGCCTGCTGCGCGGCTGCCTGCTGCTGTGCCGCCGCAGCTTCGGCCGCGGCACGCTTCGCCGCCGCTTCTTCCTCGGCGCGACGGCGCTCGGCTTCGGCCGCTTCCTCGCGGGCACGACGTTCCGCTTCCTCGCGCTCGAGGCGCTCCTGACGCTCGCGCAGTTCCTGCGCCTGCTTCTCGAGCAGCTCGGCCTCGCGGCGCGCTTCTTCCTCGCGACGCTTCAGTTCTGCATCGTCGTCCGCTTCGGCGACCTGCGCCTGACCCTGTTCCGCACCTTCGGCCACGTCGTCGCGCTTGACGAACGTACGCTTCTTGCGGACCTCGACCTGAATGGTGCGAGCCTTGCCCGTCGCGTCAGATTGCTTGATCTCCGACGTATGCTTGCGGGTCAGCGTGATCTTGCGCTTGTCGCCGTCGGTTGCGCCGTGCGACTTGCGCAAATGATCGAGCAGACGCGCCTTGTCCGTTTCGGACAGCGCATCGTCTTCACTCGCTTTCTGGACGCCCGCTGCCTGCAGCTGTTCGAGCAGCACACCAGCAGGCATTTTCAGTTCCGCGGCAAATTGGGCTACGTTGTTACTCGCCATTCATTCCTCTTAGTGCAAGGACCGATTCCTTGCGGTTAGCATCGGGTCAGGCCATACGGCCGCCATCAAATCAGTGCGCCATGGTCATTTCTCACTGGAACCAGTGTTCACGTGCTTTCATGATCAACGCCTTAGCGGCATCCTCTTCCATCCCGGTCATGTCGACCAGTTCATCCACAGCCAGCTCGGCGAGATCGTCGCGCGTCTGCACGCCGTGTTCGGCCAGCTTCGCGAGCAGCTCCGGCGTAATGCCGTCGAGGCTCTTGAGATCCAGCGCTGCGTTCTCGACCTTTTCTTCGTTCGCGATCGCCATCGTCAACAGCGCGTCGCGTGCGCGGTTGCGCAGTTCGTGCACGGTGTCCTCGTCGAACGCCTCGATTTCGAGCATTTCGTTGAGCGGCACGTACGCGATCTCTTCCAGGCTCGTGAAGCCTTCGTCGATCAGGATGTCGGCAACTTCTTCGTCGACGTCGAGACGCGCCATGAACAGCGCACGCAGCCGGTCGCGTTCTTCACCCTGCTTCAGGGCGGATTCGTCCGGCGTCATGATGTTGATCTGCCAGCCGGTCAGTTCGCCAGCAAGACGAACGTTCTGACCGCTGCGGCCGATCGCGACAGCCAGCTCGTTCTCGTCGACGACGACGTCCATCGAGTGCTTTTCTTCATCGACGACAATCGACTGGACAGCTGCCGGCGCGAGCGCGCCGATCACGAACTGGGCGGGATCCTCCGACCATAGCACGATGTCGATGTTTTCGCCACCGAGCTCGTTGCGCACGGCCTGCACACGGGAACCGCGGATACCGACGCAGGTGCCGATCGGATCGATCCGCTTGTCGTACGCGATGACGCCGATCTTCGCGCGCACGCCCGGGTCGCGGGCAGCCGCCTTGATCTCGAGCAGGCCCTGCTCGATTTCCGGCACTTCCATCTCGAACAGCTTCATCAGGAACTCGGGCGCCGTACGCGACAGTTCGATCTGCGGGCCGCGCGCGGTGCGGTCGACCTTCGCGATGTACGCACGCACGCGGTCGCCCACGCGCAGGTTTTCCTTCGGAATCAGCTGATCGCGGCGCAGCAGCGCCTCGACACGGCCCGATTCGACGATGAAGTTGCCCTTGTCGAGGCGCTTCACCGTACCCGTCATGATCTTTTCGCCACGCTCGAGGTAATCGTTCAGGATCTGCTCGCGTTCGGCGTCGCGCACCTTCTGCAGGATCACCTGCTTCGCGGCCTGCGCGCCGATGCGACCGAACTCGATCGACGGAACGGGTTCCTCGACATACTCGCCGACTTCGACGTCGGGCTTCTGCTCACGTGCTTCGAACAGCAGGATCTCGCGATCCGGCTCCTGCAAGCCTGCCTCGTCGGGCACGACGAGCCAGCGACGGAAGGTTTCGTGCTCGCCGCTTTCGCGATCGATATGGACGCGGATTTCGGCGCCTTCGTCGAACAGCTTCTTGGAAGCAGATGCGAGCGCGGCCTCGAGGGCGCCCAGCACCACATCCTTGTCGACGTTTTTCTCGCGCGCCAGCGCATCCACCAGCATCAACACTTCGCGACTCATTATTTGCGGCTCCTAAAGTCAACTTGCGGAATCAGGCGGGCTTTGTCGATATCGGCCAGCGTGAAATCCAGCATGGCCGCCTCGCCCTTCTTCCTCTCAAATTCCAAACCGATCGTTTCGCCATTCGGCGCGTGCAGAATGCCCCGGTACGTCTTGCGCCCGTCCAGCGGCTTTTTCAAGGTCACGGAAACTTCGCTGCCGGCGAAGCGCTCGAAGTCGGCCAGCTTCTTCAACGGGCGGTCGAGCCCCGGGGACGAGACTTCGAGCCGTTCGTAATCGATGTTTTCGACCGTCAAGACGTGCTGGAGCTGACGCGTGACCTTTTCGCAATCTTCGAGCGAGATGCCGGCAGGCTGATCGATATAGATGCAAAGCATGCCGCGCCCAGTGCGCTCGAGATCCACCAGCTCGTAGCCGAGCCCGGTGACCGTGGTTTCTATCAGTTCCGTCAGTTGCACAGTGTCCTCTCAGGTGTTCGCGCCCGCCGCTCGCGATTCACCCGCGGGCGCGCGCCTTAGCCGGCGCAGGAAGCGCTACCCGAGATGCCTAACCGTTTCAGCAAAAAAAAATGGGCGGAACGCCCATCTTCTTACTGGTGGTCGCACCTGAGCCGCACATTGAATCCGTACGCCCAGCGACTCCGCGATTATAGCGATTTTTGGCGCAAACGCCAAGCCAGCCGGTAAATGCAGCGTGTCGCCTGCCTTTACCGACCCAAAAATGCGAAATCGGGTTATCCGATCAGCCGGCACCATCCTGCCAGGCCGGAGATCGGTCATGCCGGCTGCGACGCAGCGGCACGCGACTATATATAGTCGAAAGCCATCAGCGCAATACGCCGTGCCGGCAAAAATCGGCGGGATGCCGATCGGGCCGGCACGCCGGCGGCTTTGTGCCGCCGTGCGCCAATATGTATTTAGCGGCTGCGCGTACGACTGCGCTGCTGACGCTGGCCGCCGCCGCGCGGACCGCCGCCGTTGCCGGCGCCTTCGGCCCGATTGCCGTTCGGATTGCGATTGCCGCCGCCCTTGCTGCCGCCACGCTTGGCGCCCGCGCCTTCGCGCTTGGGGCCTGCGCCGTACGACGCGCGGTTGCCGTCGACATCACGGCCGCCACCCGTGCGATTGCCGTCGCGACCACCGCCCGCGCGGTTGCCATCGCGGCCGCCGCCGGCACGATTGCCATAACCCGACGGCGCAACCGGCAGGCTGCCGTAGCCGCTCAGGCCCGGCAGCCCCGGCCCGCCGCGCCGACCGCCGCCGCGACGCGGCTGATCCAGCTGCCCGTGCGCCGTCAGCACCGGCTCGCGGCTGATGAAGCCCATCGATGTCTGCATCGGATCGGGCTGGCGACGCTCGGCCTGGCCGGCACCACCGCGCTTGCCCTTCTCCTCGGACGGTGCCTTCAGGCCGACGGTCGCCATCAGCTTGCGCACCTGCGTGTCGTCGAGCTCCTCCCAGCGGCCGCGCTTCAGGCCGCGCGGCAGCGGAATCGGGCCGTGACGCGTGCGGATCAGGCGGCTCACCATCAGGCCGACCGCCTCGAACATCCGGCGCACTTCGCGGTTGCGGCCTTCGGCCAGCGCGACGTGATACCAGTGGTTCGTACCCTCGCCGCCGCCGTCGCGGATGCGCAGGAAGTTTGCCGGGCCGTCATCGAGCTCGACACCATGCAGCAGCTTCTGACGCATGCCTTCGGCCAGCTCGCCGACGACGCGCACCGCGTATTCGCGCTCGACGCTGTAGCGCGGATGCATGAAGCGGTTTGCGAGGTCACCCGAAGTCGTCAGCATCAGCAGACCTTCGGTATTGAAGTCGAGGCGGCCGACCGCGAGCCACTTCGCCGTCTTCATCGGCGGCAGGCGGTCGAACACCGACGGACGGCCTTCCGGATCCGCGTGACTGACGATCTCGCCCGTCGGCTTGTGGTACAGCAGTACCCGCGGCGGCTTGTTCGGCAGCTTGCGCTTGACCGGCTTGCCGTTGATCCGCACCTGGTCGGTCGGCATGATGCGCTGGCCGATGTGCGCCGGCTCGCCGTTCACCGACACGCGGCCGGCGACGATCAGTTCTTCCATCTCACGGCGCGAGCCCATGCCCGCTTCCGCCAGCACCTTGTGAAGCTTCGGCGCGTCGTCGTCCGGCGACAGCACGCGCTTGTTCGCCGGCTGATTGCGGCCGCGACGCAGCATCGGCGCACGCACGCCGCTACCACCCGCGGAATTGTCGGCGTCGAATGCCGGCGACGTCACGTAGGCGAACAGTTCGTCCTGGGACGCATCGCCTTCCGTCTTCGCCGCACCACCTTCAGCCTTCGATGCGCCGCCGCGACGGCCCTGACCGCCCTGAGCCTTGGGCGCACTTTCGCGCTTGCCGGCCGGCTTGCGACCGCCCTTGGCCGCGCCTTCCTTGCGCGGCGCACGTGCCGGCTGCTGCGCTTCGGCGGCTTCGGCCGGCTGCGCGTCAGCGTCTTCGCCACCCTGCGGCTCGCCTTCGGCGCCCTTCGACTTGGCCGCCGCGCGACGTCGCGCGATCAGGCTGCGCGGGCCTCGCCGCAGACCGCGGCGGGGACGCTCGTCGCCACCCTCGGCCGGAGCGCCCTGCTCCGGTGCATCGTCGGCACGCGCTGCCTGCACGGCAGGCGCGGACGATTCAATATCGTGGATATCTGTCAAAACAACCTCAAAATGTCAGGTCTCGCGCCCGGCGCGGGCGCGGCAAGAAGTTGGCCGCGTTCAGGCGCGACGCTGTTCGGGTTCTGCTTCGTCGTCCGGCAGCGCGTCGACACCGATGGGTGCACTGGCGCTTCGTACGGCATCGGCGAGACTGTCGGACGTGTCGTCCAGCATCTCGCCGTCCGCGGGACGGGAACGGGAGGCGTCGGCCTGGCCAGCCTCGCCGGGCATGTCGCCGGCCGCTTCCGTTCCGTCTCCGGCAACCGCTTCGGCGGCCGGCTTGCGATCTTCCTCGCTCCAATCCGCGCGCAGCGGCTCGGGCTGCACACCGGCCGGCACTACTTCGGCGCCAGCCTGTTCCAATTGTTCCGCTTGCCCGCGATCAGCCTCGAGCGTATCGCGGCTCGCGATTTCCTGCGTCGGCACGACGTCCGCCGCGGAATCGCCCGGCACTCCTGCCGGCTGGCCGGCCGATGCCTCGTCCGCCTGCGGGGCGTCGCCCGCTGCGTCGTCGGCAATCGACATGTCTCCGTCGAAATCCATCGCCTGCTGCGCCAGCAGCGCAGCCTCGATGTTCGCGGCCGGCTCTTCGAGCGCCGGCAGATCATCGAGCGCCTTCAGGCCGAGGTCGTCGAGAAACTGCTTGGTCGTCGCATACAGCGCCGGGCGCCCCGGCACGTCACGATGACCGATCACTTCGATCCAGCCGCGATCCTCGAGTTGCTTGACCACCTGCGTATTGACCGTGACACCGCGAATCTCTTCGATGTCGCCGCGCGTGACGGGTTGCCGGTACGCGATGATCGCGAGCGTCTCAAGCACCGCGCGCGAATATTTCGGCGGCTTCTCGGGATGCAGGCGATCCAGATAGTGACGCATCGCCGGCTTGCTCTGGAAGCGCCATCCGGTCGCCAGCGCCACCAGTTCGACGCCGCGGCCGGACCAATCCTGTTTCAGATCTTCGAGCAACGTGCGGACCGTGTCAGCCGACACGCCGTCGGCAAAGAGCTTGCGCAAATCGCCGAGCTTCAGCGGTTCCTGCGCGCAGATCAAAGCAGTCTCGAGGACGATCTTCGCCTCTTGGGTATTCATGCAGCTAGGCCAGACCCTGTGGTCAAACGAACCGGATCAACAAACAGACGAAAGGAACGGAAGACGCGCTCGCCCGATTCTGATCGGTCATATTGATGGGAGCACGAACCGGGGGCGGCGAACCAACTTCAGGCCAGGCCCAAACCGGACGGAACAGCACGGCTCAACGACGGAACCGCGTGACTGAGCGCCATATTACGCAAAATTGCCCGGTGCGTAAAGATGAGCCGAACCGGCTGCCGCCAGCGCGCCGAATCCGCTCCGGCCCCGCTTCAACGGGTGGCCGTTCCGCGCGCGAGAAAGCTGCGCAGCCGCTCGACGCCCGCGTCGAGTCGTGCCGGATCGCATGCGTAGCACCAGCGCACGAACCCTTCGCCTTCCGGACCGAATGCGCGCCCGGGCGCAAGGCCGAGCCCCGCTTCACGCACCAGCGTCTTGCAGAACGCCAGACTGTCGGCCGCGCCCGGCAGGCGCAGGAACAGGTACATCGCACCCGGCGGCGGCGGCACCTCGACACCCGGCAGCGTGCGCAGCGCGGCAACCAGGTGATCGCGCGCATCACGCAGCGCCGCGACGAACGACCGCACGAACGGCTCGCCATCGTGCAGCGCGACCTCACCCGCGGCCTGCACGAAACCCGGCGCGCACGACGTGTTGTATTCGACGAGCTTCGACAGGTCGCCCATCACCGCTGCCGGCGCGATGAGCCATCCCAGGCGCCAGCCCGTCATCGCCCACGCTTTCGAAAACGAATTCACGACAACGACCCGCTCGTCGCGCGACGCGATGTCGAGGAACGACGGCGCGCCGTCCGCACCGAACGCAAGCCGCTCGTACACCTCGTCGGCAACCAGCCAGATGCCGTGGCGGCGGCAATGGGCGAGCACGGCCTGCTGGTCGTCACGCGACATCGTCCAGCCGGTCGGATTGTTCGGCGAGTTGATCAGCAGCATCCGCGTATCGGGCGTCAGCGCCGCAAGCAGCCGCCCGATCTCGAGCTGCCAGCCTGCCTCGCCATAGCCGAGCGGTACGCATTCGACCCGCGCCCCAAGAATCTTCGGAATCTCGACGAGATTCGGCCACAGCGGCGTAACCGCGACGACGCGCTCGCCCGGACCGACCAGCAACTGCGCGGCCAGCATCAGCGCGCTCACGCCCGAACTCGTCACGGCCACGGTGTCGGCCGCCGTCGCACCGTGACGGGCGCTGACGTAGGCCGCGATTGCGTCGCGCAACGGCGCGGCACCGAGGTTGTGCGTGTAGAAGGTTTCGCCGTCGCGCAGCGCCGCCGTCGCGGCGTCGCGGATGAAGTCCGGCGTCACGCGATCGGATTCGCCGAACCAGAACGGCAGCATGTCCGGCACGCCGAAGCCGGCGTTTGCCACTTCCCGGATCAGCGACGGACGCAGCGCGTGCACCACATCGCGCGCCGCCAGCGCGCCAGACACCGAAAGAGAATCTGCAGAATGCGCCATCGAGCACCACCATCGAGGAACACGATCCGCGTAGTGTACCGGCCCCAAGCCGGACCGACGCACGTCGGTGCGCGTCAGTCGAGGTCCTCCGCCCTCGCCGGCATCTGCCGCACAAGCTCCCAGATCGCCTGAGCGGCAGGCGACAACGACCTGTCGCGGCGGCGCACCAGCTCGACCGTGCGTTCGGTGCGCGGCGTGAGCGGCCGCGCGACGAGGGTCGAGCCGGCCGGCAGCGGCAGCGACAACCACGGCTGCACACTCACACCGACGCCGGCCTCGACGAGGCCGAACACGGTCGCCGAATGCCCGAGCTCCTGCATGACCGTCGCGTTGACACGGTGGGCGGCCAGTGCAGCATCGATCAGCGGCCGGCTTCCCGACGCATGATCGAGGAGCACGAGGCGCTCGCCGTCCAGCGCCGTCCAGGGCACCTCGGCACGCGCCGCGAGCGGATGGTCGGCACGCGCGACAAGGCAGAACGAATCGGTCATCAGCGGTTCGCAGACGAGATCGCCAACCGCGAGCGGCCCGATCACGACGCCGAAATCGACCTCGCTCGACTTCACCTTGCGCAACACGTCGCTCTGCACGTCGTCGCGCAAGCCCAGTGTCACGAACGGGAACTGGCGCTCGCACGACGCAACCACGCGCGGCATCAGCCGGCATGCGATCGTCGGGCTGGCCGCGACGATCACGCGACCCCGGCGCTGCTCGCCGATTTCGCGAATCTCGCGCAGCGTGTCGTCGAGATCGTCGAGCAGACGAGACACACTCGCGATCAGGTTCGCGCCGACATCGGTCAGCTGCACGTCGCGCGTCGTGCGGTCGATCAGCTTCAACCCGAGCTCGGCCTCGAGCTCGCGCACGCAGCGGCTGACCGCGGACTGCGTGAGCCCGATTTCATCGCCCGCGCGACTGAAGCTCCTGAGCCGCGCGACCTCGATGAAGACGCGAAGCTGGCGCAGCGTGACGTTCATTTCCTGACCTCATCAATCGTCGATATCGATGCGCGATTTTAATGCGCGATTCCGGCGTCGATGTGCGAATCAGACACCTGCCCCCATGTTTCGCTGCGGTGCAATACCGATGCGAACGCACGCGGTGCGGGCGAACTGCACAAGATTGGTGATTGTCCCGATTTGCTGGCGGGTTATTTTGGCGTCTTATACGCCCCTAGCTGACTTAGCCGTTAGCTCGCTGCCAAGCGGCTCTCGAGGGAATTACCTCCGACATGGCACGCTTCGTGCATCACCTGGCGCACAGGGCGCAGGTTTCGTCGGACGGAAGAGCAGAAACGCCGCTGCCGGCCAACCGGACGCCCCCACCCGGCACTCGACGATCGAGTGCTTGAAGAGTGCGCGGCGCAGGGCAGCGCACCGGAGTTAGCTTCGCTGAGGTGAGGACATGATGCTGTTCGACGATTTGAGAGATAACGAGTGGGCGCTGGTCGAAGGTCTGTTTTGCTCGGAACCCGCACGGAGTGAGCGGCGCGGCCGCCCCCGCGTGGAAGCCCGCTCGGTGGTGAACGCCGTGCTGTGGGTGCTGTCGACGGGCGAAGGCTGGTCGAAGCTGCCGGGCCGCTATCCGTCACCGCCGACTTGCCGCCGTCGCTTCGACGAATGGCAGGCGGACGGCACGCTCGCCGAAATCGTGAAGCGACTCGGCACGAGCGGCCGGCAGATCTCCCTGCGCGGGCGCATCGGCGCGAGTGCTGCGAAGCCGCCCGCCCCGCCGAGCCGCGACCGGCTGCGCGGCGCCTTCTGGACCAATCCGGAATCCTGGCGCGCGCCCGTCAAGATGGCGTAACGAATGCTCGATCGGGCGGCTTCGGCCGCCCGGTTTCTTTCCGCGACGCGATCTGTTCGCGACGCCTACGGTGCCGTCGATTACCGTTGTCGTGGCGCGATACATCTATTTACCAATATTTACAGCAAGCCTGCACTCCCACGCTTACCTTAGCGACATATCAACAAGCCGCGTGGCTTGAAGGGAGCCCCGCCATGAAACCAATGTCACTGCTCGTTGCATGCGGCATTGTCATTTCCCTGGCGTTGTCCGCTCCAGCCCGCGCCGACGATCGCGCGAAACCGCCCCATCGCCAGCAGGATCACCGGAACACGCTCCGGCAGCCACCCTCCGCCAATCCGCCCGGCCGGCAGACCGTGCCGCGTGGCGACCTGCGCGGCGACATCGCCAGCAATGCGCGAGCGCGCATCGGCTCGCAGCCGTCGGACGTACCGCGTCATCCGTAGTCCTGCCGATGTCAGGATTCACCAAAGAAAATGCCCGCTGCCGGGAACTGCGCCGCATGCGGCGAGTCACAACGTTGCCATGAGCACAGCGTGGCAACAGCAAAAGTATCCGGTCCGCCCGTATCCTCGCGATACGGGCTTTTTTTATCGCCTGCCGCGCGGGCGATAGGTGCGGAGAAATGATCGGCCGCTACAGGCGGCTTTCGAGAATCGCCACGGCACTCGCTTCGCTCAATGCGTAGTCGGCCATGCGGCGATCGGTCCAGGAAAGTAATTTCTCGTCGCGCTCGAGGCGCGAGAACTCGGCTCGGCCGCTTTCGGTCAGCACGGCAATGTCGACCGGTGCGTGAAAGCCCGGCGCAGGGGCGACGGTTTTCTGCCTGACCGTGTCCATCAGCCCAAGCGAACGGAGATACTCGAACACGCCCGGGCGGCGTGCCCACGGTACCTGGCGGTACTGCACTCGTCTCAATGCGTCGAGCACCGCTTCGTTGGAATACGTGGCCATCTCGATTCTTTCTTAAAGTGCAGCGACAATGCGAAGCGGCGCGCCGGGCGGGGTCTCCGCCCGCCGATACCGCCACCGATTCTGGAGGCCGACGTTCGGCGTCGCGTCAGGGCCGGATCGTCAGCCGTCCATAAAAAGACACCATACCCCAATCAAATTGATTCTGTTCGATTCATTTGTACTTCTCTTCATCTGTTTCATGCTCTGCCGCAAGCGGCGGCAAATCATCTCGATGGCCGCCGTTGCGCTGCTCTGGCTGCTCGCGACAGGCTGGCTCACCGCCCCTCTGATCGCGTGGACCGAAGCGGGAGTCGTACCTGTCGAGCACCCGGACATGCATGGGCGGACCACACTGATTCTCATCGGCGCCGGAACACGGCGCACCGATGCCGGGCTGCAGCCCCCGCCTGACGGAGCCGCCCGCATCCACAAGGTCGCGGCGCTCTACCACGCGTGCCGGCAGCAGGCCGCACACTGCACCGTGGTGATGTCGGGCGGCGACCCGCAGCATCACGGAGAAACCGAAGCGGCCGTCTACGGGCGCCAGCTCGTCGCCGAAGGCGTCGCTCCCGCGAACCTCGTTCTGGAACCAGATAGCCGCACAACCTACGAAAACGCGAAATTCACCGCTCCTATACTACGCTCACAGCATGACGACGCGCGCATTCTCGTCACTTCGTCATATCAGATGCGTCGCGCATTGCTCGATTTCCGCCACTTCGGGATCGACCCGCAGCCCGTTTATGCGAACCGCCGGCGCGCGCAAACGGGCTGGCTGCCGCGCTGGCGCAACCTGGCCAACGCCGAACAGGCGCTGCATGAACTGGTCGGTATCGCGCAGTTCCACGTCTATCGATGGCTCGGGTGGTTCTGACTGACGGCTGCGGGAAATCCGAGCGGGAATGATTGCGCCGACGACGATGGCAGGCGCGTGACGATGTGTGCGAAGTGTTGCGCGACTTCAACGGGGCCTTGCGTCCCGCCGCGATCCGATGCACATTGATCCGTCACTTTTGTTACACTCGACACGCACTCGATTGCAGTCGCCAGACAAAACGGCAACACTCGGGTTCATCACCACTTAGCGGAGGTAAAGCAATGAAGAAGACGTCCCTGGCTATCCTGGTAGCGATGTCGGCGCTGACTGGCGCAGCGTATGCGCAAGAGAGCACGGAAATCAAGACGATTACCGATCCGGCCAAGATCTCCGAGATCGAGCAGCGCGCGCAGGCGCTGCAGCAGCAGCAAGCGGCCGATGCCGCACAGCCGGCGATGCAGGAAGAGCATCACCACGGCAAGAAGGCTGCTCACCACAAGGCTGCCGCGAAGAAGGCCGGCAAGAAGGCTGCCAAGGCCGCAGACGCTGCCAGCCAGTAAGTTCGGCGGTACCGCACAAGAAAAAGCCGAATCCGGGCAACCGGGTTCGGCTTTTTTGATTGCGGCGCGCGTGCGCTGTGCTAAAGTCGCGCACCGAATTTTTCCACCCGTGCGCACCCCGGTGCGGAGGACAGCATGAGCAACATTCAACTCGACATCGAGTGGACCGAAGCCGCCACTCGCCAGATCAAGCAACTGATGCCCCGCGGCTCGGCCGACGCGTTCCTCGCGCTGCCGCCGATCGAGTGCCTGCCGATGGAGGGCGACGTGCTCTTCCTCGGCCCGCAAGGCAAACAGCAACCGTTCATCGTCGCCGAGCGCCAGTATCATCACGACGGCGACGCCGACTGGACGATCATCCTGATCCTCGACGTCCCCAACACGTCGCACTGACGCACCCCGCGACCGGACACGTCCGGTCGCTCCACCCGGCTCAAACGAGCTTCGACAGCACGCGGATTTCGGAACGCTCGATCCAGTCCGCGGCCGCTTCGCGATAAGCCAGAATGTGCGCGGAACGCGCATGGGCAGCAAGCGCCTCCTCACTTTCCCAACGCTCGATGAATACGAACCGCGCGGGCTCCTTCAGATCCCGATGCAGGTCGTACTGCAGCGCGCCTGCTTCGTTGCGGGTCGGCTCGACGATCCCTTCGAGCTGGACGCGCAACTTTTCCTCGGCGCCCGGCTTCGCCACGATCAGCGCCACGACTGCAATTTCCGCCATTCCACCCTCTCATCTGGAAAAGTCCGAGAATACGCGAATCGTGTACCGGCTGCGCCGGCTCGGCCCCAGACGACGGCCAAAAAAATAGCCCGCGCTTCAGAGAAGCGCGGGCGAAACCGTCGCCCTACGAGGATAGGCGACGGGGCCATCGGGATCCGCACGCTGGCGCGGATCATCATCAGTTGTGCCGACACTTGTCGCATCGGCATTCGAAGACGTCGATACCGTTGATCGGGCGCTCGCGGCGCACCCCCGGTATCTGACGCCATCCTCCCTGTTTCAACGATTCCAACATATAAAGCAGGTTGCGTGCCAGCCATCACACGCGAACCACCTCATTGATTTATAAGGACAAAATTTATCCGGACGACGATGCTGCATGTGTTCTGCCGCCGTAACACGCGGATGTTACGTAACGTCACGAGAAGGGACCGACCACTCTTCTCATGTGTGCGCGGCGAGCGGCCATGAAAAAGCCCGCCATGTGGCGGGCTTTTCATTGGTGCGGAGAAACCGCGGAAATCAGCGGAGCTGATTCACGAGCAACCCCATGATCTGGCGAGCCGGCGACGATGTGTCGATCGCACCCGAATCGTCAACGACCGCCACGCGTGTCTGGTCGGCCGTGAGCGCCTTCACGTTGACACGGTACTGCTTCGCCTGCTTTTCCTTCTTGCCGTGGAACAGCTGGCTCCAGAAGCCCTGCTCGGCCGAAGTCAGATCCTTCGGATCGACATAACGCACGAAATACAGGCCCTTCGTGCGATCGCGATCGTCGACCGTGAAGTTCGCACGATCGAGCGCGAGACCGACGTGCAACCACGACCGGTCGTACGGCTCGCCAAGCGTGACTTCCGACGGCACGGCCGCGTCGGCCGTATCGTTGCCTTGCGCCGACGTGCGGGAGACGTTTTGCGCGGCAATCGCGGCAGCCGCCTTCGACGACGCATCGGTGTCCGCCTTCTTGTCCTTCGGGATCGTGTTGTCCTTGATGTTCGCGATCGGCGGCTCGCCGTTCTTCGCGCGTTGCTCGTTCTGTGCGAGCACGGCCATCAACCGCTTCAGGTATTCGGTCTCGAGCGCCGGATCGTTCGGCTTCGGTTCCCACTTGCTCGAATCGTTGTTCGCGCCCGTGATCGCCTCACGCATCCCCTTCTGGCTGATGAACACGTAGGTGCCGCCATTCGGCGCCGAATCGAGACGCGTACGGTACTTGTTGCGCTCGGCCGTCACGTACGAGTTGCCCATCGCCTTCGAGATCACGCTGCGGATCAGGCCGTCGTTGATCTGCGGATGGGTTTCGTTCCAGTCGGTTTCCATCACGCCCTTGTCGCGCTGGTCGACGACGAGCAGGAAACCCTGCTCCTGCCAGAAGCGGCGGACCTGCGTCCAGACGTCGGCCGGCTGCTTGCCGTCGATCACGAGCCAGCTCTCGGTGCCGTCGCGCTGGATATGCATGCCGGCCACGGCCGGAGCAACGGTGTCCAGCGCAGGTGCCGCCTGCTGGACCTGCTGAAGCGCGGACAGGGAAGTCGCGCCGCCCTGGGGCGGCAGCGAACGCTGATCGGCCGTCTCGTCGAGCATGTTGGGCGGCACTGCGAGCGACGCTTCCTTCGATTTCGAATCGCTCTTGTAGTCCACTTTCGTGGGCGACGACGTACCGCAACCGGCGACGAGCGCGCCGGTGGCGAGCACTGCAGCGAACCGCATGGTAAGACGAAGATCAGTCATGTTCGGGGAATCCTCTTCCGCTAAATCACGGCGCTTTCCGTGGATCAACCTTGCATTTTACCGGGGCCGCGCCGCGATGTGCAAAAAAGCGACCGGCAAGAAAAAACCCGCGTCAGCCCAAGCTGACGCGGGTTCTTGTCTGGTCGGGGCGAGAGGATTTGAACCTCCGACCACCTGCACCCCATGCAGGTACGCTACCAGGCTGCGCTACGCCCCGAAAGAAAAAAATTATAACAGACAGTTTTCCGATTTAGAACGGGTCACATGCATTTTGTGAACGTTCTTGTGAAATTTTTTGGCGTGACGCCTCCGATGCAGCCAACGACGTGCATGACATGGCGACCTTCGCACCGGCTGCACGGCCCCGCGCATCGCATTCAGCGCTTGCGCGCGAGACAGATGACCGTCAGGCCGGCGACGCGGTTGAAGCGAAACATCGGCAACTCGATCCGGCAGATCGTCTTGAGCAAGCCGTTGACGAACGGATGGTGACGGCGCAATTGCGACGCCGGCTCGCGCGGATGCCGACGCGCCCGCTCACCCAGCCGCAGCGCTGCCGCAAGCGGAAACGTGAGACCGAAATAATAGGCGCCGTGCTCGACGTCGAGCCCCGCGCGGCGCACCACGTCCTCGAGACTGCCGAGCGTGTATCGGCGCTTGTGCTCGAGAAAATCGTCATGGCCGCTCCAGAGGAACTGGAACGCGGGAACCGTGATCAGGAACCGGCTTCCGGAAGGCGCGCCCGCCACATAACGTGCGAGTAACCCGACGTCGTCGTCGACATGCTCGAGCACGTCCATCAGCAACACGAGATCGGCATCGAATCGTTCGACGGAGCGCCGAAAGTGGATGGGCTTGCCGGCCGCCTCCGCGTCGGTATCGTCGGCATAGCTCGTATCGACACACCACGCCTCCGACGCCTGCGTACGCTCGAGCAAGTGCTTCGAGAAGAAGCCGGAGCCTGCACCGACATCGAGTATCCGGTTCGCGCCCGATGCACCCAGGAACCGGCGGATCGCACGCGCCTTCGACGCGTAGTACCAGTGATCGCCCACGCCCGCGCCCAGTACGTCGACTTCCTTGAGATCCATGACGCTTCCCCGTGATGGCTACTTGTACTTTGGTCGATACAGCCACTGTTGCCGATCTTACCTCGCCGCTGCCACCGATCCTACCCGTCGACGACGCACATCCGCTATCGGTACCCCGCATTCCGCCCTAATCGAAAAGGACGATGGCCGATTCGCCGCAAGTCGCTACCGTGCGCTTACCCGGCGCGAGACCGATGCGCGCGGGCCGTCCGCTCGACTGCATGCCGATCGATCCGGCCTGCCCGGCTTTGCCGCGTCGCACGCGAGACAAGAGGCGGCGTCGGTCACCACCGCGGTCGCGACCGCTTGCAACCTTCTCCGACAAAGGACTTTGAATGCATCAGAAAAACGAAATTTCACGTCGACATTTTCTCCGGCTGGGTGCCGGCACGATAGGTGCGGCGCTCGGGAGCGCGTCATTTCTGTCGGCATGCGGAGGCGACTCGATTTCGGTCGCGCCGGTCGCGACGCCGCGGCTGGGTTCCGCTTCGAATTTTCGCGACACGGCCGGCCCGGACGGAACCGGTTATGTAACGACGAGCGGCGCACAGATGAAGAAAGGCGTGATCTACCGGTCATCCGCGCTCGCGTTGTCCGCCGCCGACATCACCACCGTCGGCACGCTCGACATCAGGCAGGTCTGCGACCTGCGAACGCCCGCCGAGATCAAGACGCAACCGGATGCGCCGCTGGCCGGTGCCACATGGCAAAACCTCAACGTGCTCGGAGCCGCCAGCATCACCCCGATCCCGACGACCGGCGCCACCGCGACAGCGTTCATGTTGAGCATGTATCGTGCGTTCGTCACGTCGGACTCCGCGCATGCCAGCTATCGTGCACTCTTCACCGACTTCGCTGCCTCCGGCGAAAACCTGGTGTTCCACTGCACGGCCGGCAAGGACCGCACCGGCTGGGCCACCGCCATTCTGCACACGATCCTCGGCATCTCCGGGCAGACGATACTCGCCGACTACCTGTTGACCAACGCCTACAGCGCGTCGGAAATCTCTGCGTCGATTGCCCAGGCACAAAAAGCCGGCGGGCAAAATGCGGCAGACATGATGACCGCGCTGCAGGGCGCGCACGCTGACTATCTGCAGGCGGCATTCGATCAGGTCACCGCGTCGTACGGCTCGATGACGTCGTATATCGCGAACGGCCTGCAACTCGACCAGACGACGTTGAACGCCATCCGGCAGCACATGCTGGTCTGATCCACCCGCGGGCCGCTTCGACGGGGCCGGATCGCATCTGCGCTTCGATCGGAGCGGCCGCGGTACCTCGTATCCGGCGGAACCCTCACCAGCCAAGGCCTGGGCGGTTTTCCCGGTCGCAACGAAAGCCGCCTGGGGCGGACCGCGCGAACCAAACGACCGTTTGATCCGCGCGCCCGACCACCCCGAATCCGTTGTCCCGCAGCATGCTGGCCCACTCTGCCCGGGCGCCCGTTGTTTGGTAACGCCGCTCTAGCGTGCTATGCCACACTGCACGGCATCGACGCTCGCGCCGTGTAGTGCCGCGCACCGCCGTCGATCACGACAAGACATGGAGACAGACGATGCGGAATGCGGTCCGGCGCGGCCATCGCTCGCCTTTGGCAATTTTCGACTGGATTTCCAGCCCGCAACACGCGGCCCGGCCCGTCTCGCCCGGACCATCCCGCGTGTTCGGCTGCGGCATGCTGGCGCTCGCGCTGCTTTGTGCCGGTTGCGCGGAATCGTCGGCGCAGCGTGACGGCAACACGTCGGTCGCGTCGACGAAGATCGAACGCACCAAGGCCGAGCGCCTCGCCCGCGAGCAGCAGCTCGCACGTACCGTCCCGTCGCTCGCATCGATCAGCCTGACGCAACCGCGCCAGTTCACGCTGCGCGACTCGGGCCAGAACGGCGCGATGACGTTCCTGCGCGACGTCGATTTCCGTATCGTCAACAACCTCGGCTTCTTCATCCATCAGTTGTCCGCCACGCTCGTGCCGACGCAGGCCGGCGCGCCGATCGTGTTCGACGATCCGACGAGTTTCGAGATCGACGTGCATGAAGGCACGGTCACGCTCGACAACGCGAAGCTGACCGCGCTCTTCAACACCTACATCTTCGGCTACCGCAACGCGCCGCTGCGCAAGCTCGCCGTGTCGGCCGGCGACGGCGTGATTCACCTCCAAGGCGAGATGCAGCGCGACGGCTGGGTGCCGTTCTCGCTGACCGGCACGCTCGCGATCCGCGACGGCAGCCAGCTCGTGTTCCATCCGACGGGGGTGCGCGTATCGGGCATCAACGCGCAGCCGGTGATGCGCGCGGCCAACGTGAAGATGGCCGACTTGCTGAAAATCCAGACGCCGATCGCGCAACTCGCCGGCGACGATCTCGTGATGTCGGTCGACAAGCTGATGCCGCCGCCGCGCCTGAAACTCACGATCACCGCGGTGCGCGTGACACCGGCCGGCCTCGACCTGAAGCTCGACGACGGCACGCACGCCGGCTTCGCGATGCCTGCGAATGCGCCCCAGCAGGCCATGTACATTCGAGGCGGCGATGTGAAGTTCATGCGCTCGATGCCGATGAACGCGGACATCCTGATCGGCCCGGTCGATCCGGCGAAGCGCGACCAGACTTTCGTGTTCGACCTGTACCACTATCGCGACCAGGTGTCGGCCGGCTACTTCAATTTCGACGAAAGCGGTGCGATGGCGATCCGGATGCCTTCGTACACGGGCCCGGCCAGCGGCGCGCTGCTCGGCAACGCGGCCGCGCGCCTGAACGACAGCTTCCTCGCCGCGCAGCAGACTGCGCTGCGTGACATACGCCAGCACTGGGAAGCCTACGCACTCGCGGCGAACGCCACTCACCCCGGCATGCAGAGGGTCGCCATGCGGCGCACGTCGACCACGCCATTCAACGAGCGGCACGTGTCGAATCGCAATCCGACGATCCATCTGCGCAACGTCGATTTCAACCTGTCCGGGGATATCGGCTTTCACGTCGAGGATCTCGACGTGGAACTCGTATCGAAGCGGCCCGGCGAACCCGTCGATCTCGACGACCCGAACCAGTACGACATCCGGATTCTCGGCGGCACGGTGGTCGAATCGTGGAAGGCGATGTCCGCGCTCTTCAACAACTATCTGCTCGACTACTCGCCGCGCTCGCTCAACGACCTGCAACTGAGCGCGGACGGCACGAACCTGCGTGTCCAGGGCGGCATCAAGCTGTGGAACCATGTGCCCGGCGTCTGGCTGCCGACCGACATGAAGGGCACGCTGTCCGTGCTCGACGACCGGCATCTCGCGTTCAAGCCATCCCAGGTGTCGGTGCTCGGGATTCCGCAGGCGAAGCTGCTGCGTTCGCTCGGCATCGAACTCGCTTCGCTGACGCCGTTGCAGCGTCGCGGCGCGGAACTGCGCGGCGACACGCTCGTGCTCGACCAGTACACCGTGTTCCCGCCCCCCGTGCTGAACGGCAAGCTCGGCCAGGCAACCGTCGAGCGCGACGGGCTGCGCCTCACGTTCAGGCGTCAGGCGGGCTCGCCTGCCCCGCAACGGCCGCAGATCGATGCGCCGAGCTACATGTGGATGGAAGGCGGCGACATGAAGATGTTCAACGTGCTCGAACTGAACGTGCGCGCGCTGATCAGGAATTCGGCCGAGGCCGGCCCAATGCGTTTCGACCTGTACGGCTACCGCAGCCAGGTCGCGCAAGGTTCCGTGCGGATGCTGCCGGACGGCACGCTGGTCGTCGACATGGGCCAAAAGAATCCGCTCGCATCGCGTTGATGTGCATATAAGACGTGCATGCAAAAAGCCCGGTGGCACGTCGCCAACCGGGCTTTTCATTTCATCCTTCGGACTTCGCGCTCAGTCGTGCTTCAGTCCGTCGATCACGTCGAGCAGCGCCTGCCGCAATGCAATTACGTCGACGGTTGCGCCCGGCTTGCCCGGTGTGCGCGCATCGGCGGCCTGGGCCTCCGGCTCGACGGGTACCGGCGCGGCCCGCTCGCCGCCCGGCGAATCGAGCCGGTTGCGCGCGCCGTTGATCGTGAATCCCTGCTCGTACAACAACTCGCGAATCCGCCGGATCAGCAGCACTTCATGGTGCTGGTAATACCGACGATTGCCACGCCGCTTCACCGGCCGCAGTTGAGTAAATTCCTGTTCCCAATAACGCAGCACATGCGGCTTGACCCCGCACAGCTCGCTGACTTCACCGATCGTGAAGTAGCGCTTCGCGGGAATCGGAGGCAAGACGACTTTCTCAACCGTAGTGGTCATCGTCGGTTAACCGTCGGTAAAGGGTGCGCGGCGGCCGCGCGGGGACGTCAGCGCGCGGGGGCTTACTCCGCGCCGTTTTCGACCAGCGCCTTCAGCTTCTGGCTCGCGTGGAAGGTTACCACCCGGCGGGCCGCGATCGGAATCGCCTCGCCCGTCTTCGGATTGCGGCCTGGCCGCTGCGGCTTGTCGCGCAGCTGGAAATTACCGAACCCCGACAGCTTGACGCTTTCGCCGTTTTCGAGCGCGTCGCGAATCACCTCGAAAAACGCCTCGACCATGTCCTTCGCTTCACGCTTGTTCAGCCCGACGCTGTCGAACAGCAACTCCGCCAGTTCCGCTTTCGTCAGCGTGGGCGTCTCGGTGGACGCCGGCGCCGAAGCATCGCGGTTCATGGCGCTGCGTTGCGCCGTCAGGAGGGCTTCGAATTCACTCGAGGTCATGTCGTTCATATCTGCCATACAGCGCGTTAAATCAAATTACGATCGGAAAAGGCCGCCCGCGAGCGGGCGGACCTCCTCCTTAGCCGCGCAGGCGCGCACCGGCGCGAGCCATCCGCTCGACCAGCGCCTGGATCGCCTGATCGACGACCTCGTCCTGTAGCGTGCCAGCCGCGTCCTGCAGCGTCACGCGGAAGGCAAGGCTCTTCTCGTGCGCGGCAAGGCCACCGGAAGTATTTGATTTTGCACGAAATTCGTCGAAGAGTACAACCTTCTGAACGAATCGGCAGGCCTCTTCGGCAAGCGCCTTCTTCATTTCGTCGAAAAGTGCCTGAACCTCGACCGCCTGATCGACGACAACGGCGATATCGCGACGAACCGGCGGGAATTTCGACACCTCGGTCGGCGTGGGCAACGCACGCGCAATCAGCGCGTCCGCGTCGATTTCGAACATCACCGGAGCGTGCGGCAACTCGTACTTCTGCATCAGGCGCGGGTGCAACTCGCCGATCCAGCCAACCGCACGGCCGTCGACTTCGATGCGCGCGCTGCGCCCCGGATGGAGGGCCGGATGCTCCGCCTTCACGAAGCGTGCAGTTGCCGGCGCAAGCAGCGCCTCGAGATCGCCCTTCACGTCGAAGAAATCGACCGGGCGGGTCGTCACGCCCCACTGCTCGTCGAGCACCGGGCCATAAGCAAGCGCACCGACGCGCTTCGGCTGCACGTAGCCCTCGACCGTCAGCTCACCGGCCTTCGCCGACGCATCGGCGAGGAACACGCGGCCAGCCTCGAACACGCGCACGCGATCTGCGCGGCGGTTCAGGTTGTGGCGCAGCACGGAAATCAGGCTGCCGAACAGCGTCGTGCGCATCACCGAGAGCTGGCTCGCGATCGGGTTCAGCAGGCGGATCGGCTGGTCGTTGCCCGCGAAATCCTGCTCCCACTCCGCATCGACGAAGCTGAAGTTGACGGTTTCCGCGTAGTCGCGCGCGGCAAGCGCGTGACGGACATCGTGGATCGAACGCCGCGTCTCGTTGGTCGCGCGCATTTCGCTCGTCGCGACCGGCGGACGCGCCGGGATCTTCTCGAAGCCGTAGATCCGCGCGACCTCCTCGATCAGGTCTTCCTCGATCTCGATGTCGAAGCGATGCGACGGCGGCGTGACGAGGAACGCGTCGTCTTCACGCTCGAACGGCAGGCCGAGGCGCGTGAAGATGCTGGCGATCTCGTCGGCGCCGATCTGCACACCGATGATGCGGTTCGCGCGCGACACGCGCATCTTCACCGGCGCGCGCTGCGGCAGGTTCACGGACTGATCGTCGACCGGGCCGGCCTTGCCGCCGCAGATCTCGAGAATCAGTTGCGTAATGCGCTCGACGTGCTCGACGGTCGTCGCGTAATCGACGCCGCGCTCGAAGCGATGGGCCGCATCGGTCGAGAAGTTGTACTTGCGCGCGCGGCCGCGGATGCTGTCCGGCCACCAGAACGCGGCTTCCAGGTAGATGTTGGTCGTATCGAGCGTGACGGCCGTGCTGTCGCCGCCCATGATGCCGGCCAGGCTCTCGACCTGGCGGTCATCCGAAATGACGCCGACCGTTTCGTCGAGTTCGACCGTGTTGCCGTTGAGCAGCTTCAGCGATTCGCCGCGCTTGCCCCAGCGCACCTCGATGCCACCGTGGATCTTGTCGAGATCGAACACGTGCGACGGGCGGCCGAGCTCGAACATCACGTAGTTCGAGATGTCGACGAGCGCCGACACGCTGCGCTGGCCGGAGCGCTCGAGGCGCTCGACCATCCACTGCGGGGTCTTCGCACGCGCGTTCACGCCGCGGATCACACGCCCCGAGAAGCGACCGCACAGATCGGGAGCGGCGATGCGCACCGGCAGCGTTTCGTCGAGTTCGACGCGCACCGGGCGGATATCGACCGGCGTCAGCGGCGCACCGGTGATCGCGGCCGTCTCGCGCGCGATGCCGAACACGGACAGGCAGTCGGCCTTGTTCGGCGTCAGCTTGATTTCGAAGATCGTGTCGTCGAGATTGAGCGTCTCGCGGATGTCCTGGCCGACCGGCGTATCTTCCGGCAGCACCAGCAGGCCGCTGTGATCCTCGGACAGCTTCAGTTCACGTGCCGAGCACAGCATCCCCTGGCTCTCCACGCCGCGCAGCTTCGACAGCTTGATCGCGAACGGCTTGCCACCCTCTTCCGCCGGCGGCAGTTCCGCGCCGACCAGCGCGACCGGCACCTTGATGCCGGGTGCGACGTTCGGTGCGCCGCAGACGATATTCAGCGTCGCGCCGGTGCCGGCATCGACCTGGCAGACATTGAGCTTGTCCGCATCCGGATGCTTGACGACTTCGAGCACGCGGCCGACGACGATCTTCGACGTCGGCGGCGCAGCCTTGCTCAGCGATTCGACTTCGAGCCCCGCCATCGTCAGCGCGTGCGACAGTTCGTCGGTCGTCAGCTGCGGGTCGACAAAGGTTCTCAACCAGGATTCAGGGAATTGCATGGATGTCTACGTTCGAAACAGGTTAGATCGACGCCCGGGCCCCGCCGGATCGTCCGTCGGGGCGTGCACGGGCACAGGTCGGCGCGGCGCGCGGCGTTACGCGAACTGGCGCAGGAAACGCAGGTCGTTCTCGAAGAACAGCCGGAGATCCTGGACGCCGTAGCGCAGCATCGTCAGGCGCTCGAGGCCGCTGCCGAACGCAAAGCCGATGTAGCGCTCGGGATCGAGGCCCATGTTGCGAATCACGGTCGGATGCACCTGCCCCGAACCGGAAATCTCGAGCCACTTGCCGGCGTTCTTGCCTTGCTCGAACATCATGTCGATCTCGGCCGACGGTTCCGTGAACGGGAAATACGACGGACGGAAGCGCACGAGGATGTCGTCGCGCTCGAAGAATTTTTTCAGGAAGTCGGTATAGACGCCCTTGAGATCGGCGAAGCTGATGTTTTCGTCGATCCACAGCCCCTCGACCTGATTGAACATCGGCGAGTGGGTCGCATCGCTGTCGACGCGATACGTGCGGCCCGGCGCGATCACCTTGATCGGCGGACGGTTCATGCGCGCGTAACGCACCTGCATCGGGCTCGTGTGCGTGCGCAGCAGCAGCTGGCGGCCGTCGGCATCCTTGCCTTCGACGTAGAAGGTGTCCTGCATCGAACGCGCCGGATGGTTCTCCGGACTGTTCAGCGATGTGAAGTTGTACCAGTCGGTCTCGATTTCGGGGCCGTCTGCCACATCGAAGCCGATCGAGCCGAAAATCTGTTCGACACGCTCCCACGTGCGCATCACGGGGTGCAGGCTGCCTGCACCGGCGCCGCGGCCCGGCAACGTCACGTCGATCGACTCGGCTGCGAGGCGCTGGTTCAGCAGCGCGTCGGCCAGTGCCTGACGGCGTGCGGTCAGCGCGGCTTCAACCTGCTGCTTCGCGACGTTGATGCGTGCGCCTTCGGTCTTGCGTGCTTCGGGATCGAGCTTGCCGAGGCCCTTCAGCAACTCGGTCAGCGCACCCGATTTGCCGAGAAATCGTGCTTTCTCGTTTTCGAGCGTGGTGATGTCGGCAGCCTGTTCGAAGGACTGCTGCGCGTCGGCGACAATCTGGTCCAGATCCATAGATCCCATCATTTCCAACGTCATTCGGTCTTGGCGAGCGAAATCGCACACCAAACAAAAAAGGGGCTCGGAAGAGCCCCGTTTTCGCTGCAGCGGCCGAAACTACCGGAGCATCGCTGCAACTAACCACGCAGTGCTAATTTCGCAATTAGGCTGCAACGGCGGCTTTCACCTGCTTGACGATCGCAGCAAAAGCAGCCTTGTCGAACACCGCCATGTCAGCCAGCACCTTACGGTCGAGTTCGATCGACGCCTTCTTCAGGCCGTTGATGAACACGCTGTAGGTCATGTCGTGCTGACGAACCGCCGCGTTGATACGCGTAATCCACAGTGCGCGGAACACACGCTTCTTGTTGCGACGATCGCGATATGCGTACTGACCAGCGCGCATCACCGCCTGCTTGGCGATGCGGTAGACGTTATTGCGGCGGCCGCGATAACCCTTGGCCAGGTTGATGATCTTCTTGTGGCGGGCCCGTGCGGTTACCCCACGTTTGACTCGAGGCATGTTTCTCTCCTTAGAGTATCGATTGAGGGGTTACGCGAACGGCAGCATCGCGCGGACGGAGTTCAGATCGGAATCATGAACTGCCGTTGCGCCGCGCAGGTGGCGCTTGTTCTTCGTGGTTTTCTTGGTCAGGATGTGACGCTTGAAGGCTTGACCGCGCTTGACGGTACCGCCCGGACGCACCACGAAGCGCTTTGCAGCGCTCTTCTTGGTCTTCATCTTAGGCATGACGAACAACTCCAGTTTATTAGATGGCGATGGGTGTGCGGTTGGCTTGCGCCCTTGACCCGCCCTTCGAAACCCAGTCCACTTGTGTACGGCGAACCGCTTGCGCAGCCGCCGTCATTGCTGGCGCGTTGCCCTGACCGGGCAACGCGCCGACCCACTGCGAACCTGCGCGCGAAGCGCGCGGGCCCGTTACTTCTTTTTCTTCGGCGAGAGCACCATGATCATCTGGCGCCCTTCCATCTTCGGCATCTGCTCGACCTGGCCGACTTCCTCGAGATCCGTGCGCAGACGCTCAAGCATCCGCATACCGATTTCCTGGTGAGCCATTTCGCGACCGCGGAAACGCAACGTGATCTTCGTCTTGTCGCCTTCTTCGAGGAAGCGCACGAGATTGCGAAGCTTGACGTTGTAATCCCCGTCATCGGTACCCGGGCGGAACTTGACTTCCTTGACCTGGATGACCTTCTGCTTCAGCTTCGCTTCGTGCTGCTTCTTCGATTCCTGGTACTTGAACTTGCCGTAATCCATCAGACGGCAAACCGGGGGAACCGCTTGCGGCGCGATTTCCACCAGGTCAACATCCAGTTCTTCCGATTTACGGAAAGCATCAGCGAGTTTTACGATACCGAGCGGTTCGTTCTCGATCCCGACCAGACGCACTTCCGGCGCAGTGATTTCACCGTTGATGCGATGCGACGACTTATCAGTAGCGATGTTACGTTTCCTCTAAAAATTAAAAAAACGAGCCGCGCTGCCAGGGCGGTTACTTGAACGAGCGCAGGTCTTCCTGCAGACGCTCAACGAAGGCTTCGACCGGCATCACGCCAAGATCGACGCCGCCACGGGCACGCACGGCTACCGTTTGCGCATCACGCTCCTTATCACCCACGACGAGGAGATAAGGCACCTTTTCCAGCGTGTGCTCGCGTATTTTATAGCTAATCTTCTCATTGCGCAAATCGGCCGTCACTCTAACCCCTTGTTTTTGCAACGATTGGGCCAGAGATTGCGCATATTCGGCCTGACTTTCGGCGATATTGAGCACAACTGCCTGGAACGGCGCGAGCCAGGCAGGCATTGCACCAGCATGGTGCTCGATCAAAATGCCGAGGAAACGCTCCATCGAACCGACGATCGCACGGTGCAACATCACCGGCCGGCGACGGCTGCTGTCGTCGGCAACATACTCGGCGCCGAGGCGTTCCGGCAGCACCATGTCGAGCTGCAGCGTACCGCACTGCCACGAACGACCGAGCGCATCCTTGATGTGGTACTCGATCTTCGGACCGTAGAACGCGCCTTCACCCGGCAGCTCTTCCCACGTCAGACCGCAGGCGGTCAGTGCGTCGCGCAGGCCCTGCTCGGCGCGATCCCACGTCTCGTCCGTGCCCGCACGCTGATCCGGGCGCAGCGACAGCTTGATGTCGATGTGATCGAAACCGAAGTCCTTGTACACGCTCATCGCCAGCGTATTGAACGCGATCGACTCCGAGATGAACTGGTCTTCCGTACAGAAGATGTGCGCATCGTCCTGCACGAAGCCGCGTACGCGCATCAGGCCGTGCAGCGCGCCCGATGCCTCGTTGCGGTGGCACGAACCGAATTCCGCGTAACGCAGCGGCAGGTCGCGATACGAGCGCAAGCCGTGCTTGAACACCTGGACGTGACCCGGGCAGTTCATCGGCTTGATCGCGTAGTCGCGCTTCTCCGACTCCGTCGTGAACATGTTCTCGCGGTAGTTCTGCCAGTGGCCCGACGCCTCCCACAGCGAGCGGTCCATGATCATCGGCGTCTTGATCTCGAGGTAGCCGGCTTCGTTCACGCGGCGGCGCATGTACTGCTCGACCTGCTGCCACAGCGCCCAGCCCTTCGGATGCCAGAACACCATGCCCGGCGACTCTTCCTGCATGTGGAACAGGTCGAGCTGCTTGCCGAGCTTGCGGTGGTCGCGCTTTTCCGCTTCCTCGAGCATGTGCAGGTACTGGTCCTGGTCTTCCTTCTTCGTCCAGGCCGTGCCGTAGATACGCTGCAGCTGCTCGTTCTTCGAATCGCCGCGCCAGTACGCGCCCGCGACCTTCATCAGCTTGAAGACCTTCAGCTTGCCCGTCGACGGCACGTGCGGGCCGCGGCACAGATCGGTAAAGCCGCCGTGCGAATACAGCTTGATTTCGTCGCTTTGCGGAATCGATTCGATGATCTCGGCCTTGTACTTCTCGCCGATGCTGCGGAAGTAGCCCGCCGCTTCGTCGCGCGACACGACACGGCGCGTCACGGGCTCGTCCTTCTTCGCGAGCTCCTGCATGCGCTTTTCGATCTTCTCCAGATCTTCAGGCGTAAACGGACGGTTGTACGAGAAGTCGTAATAGAAGCCGTTGTCGATCACCGGGCCGATCGTCACCTGCGCGTCCGGATACAGTTCCTTCACCGCGTATGCGAGCAAGTGCGCCGTCGAGTGGCGGATGATGTCGAGGCCATCGGCATCCTTGTCGGTCACGATCGCGAGCGACGCGTCGCGGTCGATCACGGCCGACGTATCGACGAGCTCGCCATCGAGCTTGCCACCAAGCGCAGCCTTCGCAAGGCCGGGACCGATCGAGGCTGCAACCTCGGCAACTGTCACCGGATGCTCGTATTGTCGAACTGAGCCGTCAGGCAAGCGTATCGAAACCATAGCAATCTCCGTGATGCCGACAGTGGGCGGCAGACCAGGTACGCGACATGAAAATCGCGCGGGAAAATTTCGCGACAAAAAAAATGCGGCCCCGCTTTCGAGGGGCCGCATTCGATACTTCACTCAGACTGAAAGGGCGAAAGGGTTCCTCGACTAGCGTCGCTCCGAAAAGGTTTCGGTCAACGTTCGCGGTGTCATAACCGTATTCGCCTTGTTCGCGTTGAGTTATTTACTGCATCGAACACCCGGAGACCGGGCATTCTCAATTCGTTGGTAGGCTCGATTGGACTCGAACCAACGACCCCCACCATGTCAAGGTGGTGCTCTAACCAGCTGAGCTACGAGCCTAGAGAAGCTAAGATTATATGGAGCCGTTACCGACTTGGCAAGTGTTTTTATGCGGTCGCAGCAAAATAACGGGGCTCCAACCCCATATCACGCCTTCCGCCCCGCCCGCACGACGCCTTGCACCTCGCCGAGCAGCGTGCACGCGCGCTGCACCTGCGCCGAGTTCGACACCTCGACCGTGAACTGCATGAATGCCGCGTTGCGGCGGCTCTGCGTCTTCACACCCACCACGTTCATCTTCTCGCGCGCGAACACTTCGGAGATATCGCGCAGCAACCCTTGCCGGTCGCTCGCCTCGATCATCAGGTCGACCGGATAGACGGACGCACCGCGCCCGCCGAGCACGTCGGCCGACCAGGTCGTCTGCAGCACGCGCTCCGGCGCGCGCTCGACCATCCGGCGGAACGTCGGGCAATCGGTGCGGTGGATCGACATCCCTTTGCCGCGCGTGACAAAACCGCTGATCGGATCGGGCGGTGCCGGACGGCAGCAGCGCGCGAGCTGGGTCAGCAGCGCGTCGACGCCCACCACCAGCACGCCGGTCGACGCGCCGTGCGCCACGCTCGCGCCGCTGCTGCGCTTCTCGAAATCGGCGGGCGCTTCGGGCGCCGGCTCCGGCGGCGGCGCATCGGACAGCGCGTGCTCGACATTGCGCAGGCTGAACTCTTCCTTGCCGACGACCGAGAACAGCTCCTCGGGCGACTTGAAGCCGAGCTTCGCGGCGAGATTGTCCAGGTTGACCGATGTCTTGCCCTCGCGCTGCAGCGTCTTTTCGACGAGCGCACGGCCATGCGAGATGTTTTCTTCCTGCTCGATCGAGTTGAACCACGCACGCACCTTCTGACGCGCGCGCGGGCTCTTCATGTAGCCGAGCTGCAGGTTCAGCCAGTCACGCGACGGCCCACCCTCCTTCACCGCGACGATCTCGACCGTCTGGCCGTTTGCGAGCGGCGTATTGAGCGGCACCATCGCGCCGTCGACGCGTGCGCCACGGCAGCGATGACCAAGCTCGCTGTGCAGGTGGTACGCGAAATCGACCGGCGTCGCGCCCTGCGGCAACGCGATCACACGCGCCTGCGGCGTCAGCACGTAGATGTGGTCGTCGTCGAGCGACGTCTCGCGCAATTGCGCCCACGCCTTGTCGCCCGACTTTTCCGCGCCGTCCTCGACGTCATCCTTCCACGCGAGCAGCTGGCGCAGCCATGCGATCTTCTCGTCGTATTTGTCGTTCGCCGAGAACTGGCCGCCGTAGCCGCGCGCGCCCGCCTCCTTGTAACGCCAGTGCGCGGCGACGCCGTACTCGGCGAAACGGTGCATCTCCTGCGTGCGGATCTGCACTTCGAACGCGCGGCCGTCATCGCCGATCACGACCGTATGCAGCGACTTGTAGCCGTTCGGCTTCGGCCGCGAGATGTAGTCGTCGAATTCCTTCGGCACCGGCTGCCACAGGTGATGCACGATGCCGAGCACCGCGTAGCAATCCTTGATGTCCGGCACGATCACGCGAAACGCGCGCACGTCGTACAGCTCGGAGAAATCGAGCTCCTTGCCGCGCATCTTGCGCCAGATGCTGTAGATATGCTTTGGCCGGCCGCTCACATCGGCCTGGATGTTCGCGTCCGCCAGCTCCTGCTGCAACCGGTCGATCGCCTGCGTGACGTACGCTTCGCGCTCGATGCGTTTCTCGTCGAGCAGCTTCGCGATCCGCTTGTAGGTGACGGGATCCTCGAAGCGGAACGCGAGATCCTCGAGCTCCCACTTCAGTTGCCAGATACCGAGACGGTTCGCGAGCGGCGCATAGATCTCGAGCGTCTCGCGCGCGACGTCGGGCGGCGGGTCGATCTTCGCGGCCGCGTAGTAGCGCAGCGACTGCAGGCGCGACGCGAGCCGGATCAACACCACGCGGATGTCTTGCGCGAACGCGAGCAGCATCTTGCGCAGCGCCTCGATCTGCGTACGCCGCTCTTCCGCCGTGTCACGCCCCGCATCGGGCACCGCGTTCTGCGCGGCACGCAGGCTGACGGTACCGAGCCGCAACAGCTTGCGCACGTCGGACACGAGCCGCGCCACTTCGTCGCCGAAACGCTCGGTGAGTTCGCGCTCGGGGTCGCTCAGGTGCGGCGTCAGCACGAACAGCGCGGCCGCCTGCATCGCGGGCGGATCGACGTTCAGCGTGCGCATGATCGCCGCCGTGCCCGCCGAGTGATCGGCGAGCAGTTCGCCCGACGACAGGCGCGCGTCGCCGGCCCGTTCGCGCACGAACGCGAGCACGTCGTCGAACGACGGTGCCGCGACGGGAGAAGCGGAAACGGACTCGGTCATTGCTTGGCCTGGCGGAATACGATCATCGTCGGGTTGCGTCCGGTTCAGCTCCGCTGTGCGGCGACCACCACGATCTCGACGAGCAGCGCCGGATCCGCGAGCTTCGCCTCGACGGTGGCGCGCGGCGGCGTGTTGCCCTGCGCGACCCATGCATCCCACTCCGCATTCATGCCGTCGAAATTCGCCAGATCGGAAATGTAGATCTGCACAGACAGCAGATGCGCCTTGTCGCTGTTCGCTTCGGCGAGCAGGCGGTCGATGTGGCCGAGCACTTCGCGCGTCTGGCCCTTGATGTCCTGCGTGGTGTCTTCGGCGATCTGGCCGGCCAGATACACGGTACCGTTGTGGATCGCGGTTTCGGAGAGTCGGGCCCCGACGTGGTGACGAATGACTGCCATGGAATGTTCCGGTCGTGAGTGGATGGAGATTCGGGTGGCGGCACGGCCCGCGTGCCGTCGAACCGCATATTATGACGCGTTTATGCGCCGCCTTCGATGAAAAACCGCCGCGCGAGCGCAATCTGGCCTGCGTCTACGAACGCCGGCGCATGGCCCACCCCTGGAATCTCGGCGTGCGTGACGTGCCGGCCACGACGCACCATGTCGGCCACCGTCTCGCGCGACAGCAGGTCGGACGTCTCGCCGCGCACGACGAGCAGCGATGCATCCGTCGTCTCGATGGCGCGCCACAGCGCGGCCTCGCCGAGTGCGGCCAACTCGGGCGTGGTTGCCTTGAACGGCTCGGCGATGCGCGGATCGTAGCGGACCGTCCAGCCACCTTCGGGCAGTTCGCGCAGTAGCGGCCCGTTGATCTCGCGCCACTCGTCGGCGGTCAGCGCACCGAACGGCAGCGACAGCGACGTCAGATAGTCGACACCCTCCTGCTCGGTCGCAAAGCGCGGCTGCACGCCGAGATATTCGCCGATGCGCGTCAGCGAATCGGGTTCGATGCGCGGGCCGACGTCGTTGACGATCATCCGGCGCAGCGGCGAACCGGGCAGCCCTGCGAACGCCAGGCCGATCAGGCCGCCCATCGACGTGCCGAACCAGTCGACCGATTCGACGTCGAGTCGCGCGATCAGCGTCACCATGTCGGCCACGTATTGCGGAATCGCGTAGAGCCGCGGATCGGCCAGCCAGTCCGATTGGCCGCGCCCGACGATGTCGGGGCAGACGACGCGATACGTATCGGACAGCGCCGTGGCGAGCCGGTCGAAATCGCGCCCGGAACGGGTCAGGCCGTGCACGCAAACCAGCACGCGCGGGTTCGCGGGATCGCCCCACTCGGTATAGGCGACGTGGTGAAGGCCGGCCGCGCTCGCACACTGCACGCGCCGCTGACGGGGAATCGGGGAGTTCACGGGGGAAGTGGGCATCGGAGGCGTCCTGCCGAACGGTGCGGCGCGATGGCATGTGGGCCCGGCCCGCCAGGGCAGCCGGGGGATGCGATCGATTGTAAACCCGTTCCGGATCACGAGTCGCCTGACCACCCTTGCGGGCTTGCGGCTCGTGCGAGCGCCAATGAAATGTCACGCGGCCGTGCGGAATCGGGCGCGGTGTTCCGTGTTCAGCAGGCTGCCGATCCAGCCTCCGTTGCGGCCGCGGCGACGGCGCCGCGAACGCACCATCGTGCACCGGCCCGTCATGGCCGGGAAAGCGCGGTTATTTCTGCATGACCGCGCCGATGCTCGCACCGACCACGCACAGCGTGCCGGCGACCTGCAGCGTGCTCATCGGCTGCGCCAGCACGACATAACCGATCCCCGCGGCGATCGCGGGCTCGGCGCTCATCAGGATGCCGAATGCCGATGCGCTCATCCTTCGCAACGCAATCAGTTCGAGCACGTAAGGAAACAGCGGGACGAGCACCGCCAGATACGCGGCATCGATCAGTTGGCCGGCCGGCAAGTGGCCGCCGCTTTGCGCCAGCCCGAACGGTGTCGTGACGAGCGCGGCCACGAACAGCGACGCGGACAGCCCCTGCAGCCCGTCGAACAGCGTGCCGACACGCTTCATCAACACGATATAGGCGGCCCAGCCAAGCGCAGAGCCGACCGGAAAGACCAGCGCGGCCGGCGCCGTCACCCACATGCCGTCCTGCCGCGCCAGCAGCAGCACGCCAGCCAGCGCAAGTGCCGGCCATGCCAGCATCGCCGGCTTGCGCACGCCGATCGTGGCGACCGCCAGCGGCCCGAGAAAGTTGATCGCCACCGCCAGGCCGAGCGGCACGCGACGCACGGCTTCGAAGAAGCACAGCGTCATCGCGGCCATCGCCGTGCCGAGCGCGATGGCGGCGATCCAGCGCTGCCGGGAATAGGTGTGGAGCGGCGGCCGGACGACCACGGCCAGCGCGAGCGCGGCGAAACAGAGCCGCAGCCAGGTCGTGCTGACGGTGCCGTACTCGATCGTCGCCGGCCTCGACAGCGCCGCGCCGAGCTGCACGCTGCACATCGACGCGACGGCCAGCAGCGGCGCCACCGCATTCGTGAAAGGTGACGCCGCGCGCTGCGCGACACCCGGTCGTACCGTACTCGATTCCTCGCTCATGCAACCGCTCCGGTTCAGTGACACGCCGATGCTAACCGCGGCCGCAGGCTTGATATAAGCTGATAATTCTTATGTCCGCATCAGGAATATTGATGACCCGCGATCTCGACAGCACCCTGCTGCGCACGTTCGTCACCGTGGTCGAAACCGGCAGCGTCAGCACGGCGGCAACGGCGCTGCATCGCACGCAGGCCGCCGTCAGCATGGCGCTGCGACGGCTCGAGGATGAAGTCGGCCAGCGCCTGCTCGAACGCTCGCCGCGCGGCGTCACGCCGACGGCCGCGGGCAACGTGCTGCTGCCGTATGCACACCAGTTGCTCGGCGTCGGGCTCGCCGCCCGTGCCGCGCTCGCCGCAGGCGACATCTCGGGCACCGTACGGCTCGGTGTCCTCGAGGACATCGCCGTCGGCCGTCTGCCGCACGCGTTGCGACAGTTCGCGGCGTCATTTCCGAACGTCGCGCTCGAGATCGTCGTCGATACGAGCCCCGTCCTGTCGCAGCGACTCGCGAGCCACGCACTGGATTTCGTGATCGGCGACCCCGCGCTGATCCGGGCCGAGCCGCTCGCGACATGGCAGCATCCGCTGCACTGGGCCGCCGCAGCCACCGCCGACCGCCTCCCTCGCAACGAACCGGTACCGATCGTTGCGTTCGGCGGCACCTGCCCGTGGCAGGAAAAGCTGTTCGCGATGTTGCGCGACGCCGGCCGTGCGTGGCGCGTCATCTGCACCAGCACGAGCCTGTCCGCGATCCAGTCGGCGGTCGAGGCAGGCCTCGGCGTCGCGGTACTGCTCGACTGGAACGTGCGTCGCGACACGATGCGCGCACTCGACCCGCAGGCAGCCGGGTTGCCCGCGCCACCCGCCGCGGATTTCGGGCTGTTCAGCCGCGCGGACCTCGGCGATCACACGTCGGCGGCAGTCACGCTGCAACGCTTCCTGTTTCATGCGCTGCAGCTGGGTTCGCCCGACGACGGCACGCCCACCGGCGAACAACGCGTGGAATCGTTGCAGACCGCCGTCTGACGCGGCCGGGCGCGCATGCCACAAACAAAACGCCCCGCGTGCCTGACGGCATGCGGGGCGAATCGACATGAAAAAAACTCAGGCGACCGCGCTGACGTCGAGCGGCGCACCCGTCTTTGCCTGGATCTCGTCGGCGCTCACGCCATCGGCGAGCTCGAGGACCTTCAGGCCGGACGGCGTCACTTCGATCACGCCGAGATCGGTGATGATCAGGTCGACCACACCGACACCCGTCAACGGCAGGTTGCATTCCTCGAGGATCTTGTGCTGATCGCCCTTCGCGACATGCTCCATCAGCACGACGACACGCTTCACGCCGGCGACGAGATCCATCGCGCCGCCCATCCCCTTGATCATCTTGCCGGGGATCATCCAGTTCGCGAGGTCGCCCTGCTTGCTGACCTGCATCGCGCCGAGGATCGCGAGGTTGATGTGGCCGCCGCGGATCATCGCGAACGAATCGGCCGACGAGAAGATCGACGAGCCCGGCAGCGTCGTGACGGTCTGCTTGCCGGCGTTGATGAGATCGGCGTCGACTTCGTCTTCGGTCGGCGACGGGCCGATGCCGAGCAGGCCGTTCTCCGACTGCAGCCACACCTCGACACCTTCCGGCACGTGGTTCGCGACGAGCGTCGGCAGGCCGATGCCGAGGTTCACGTAGAAGCCGTCCTGCAGTTCCTTCGCCGCGCGCGCGGCCATCTGGTCACGATTCCAGGCCATGTCAGTCTCCTTTCGCGCGTACGACGCGTTGTTCGATGCGTTTTTCGGGCGTCGCGTTCAGCACGATGCGCTGCACGAAAATCCCCGGCGTGTGGATGTGATCCGGATCGAGCTCGCCGTTCTCGACGATTTCCTCGACCTCCGCGACGGTGATCTTGCCGGCCATCGCGCACATCGGGTTGAAGTTGCGCGCGGTGCGGCGATAGATCAGGTTGCCCGACTTGTCGGCCTTCCAGGCCTTCACGAGCGCGACATCGGCCGTCAGCGACGGTTCGAGCACGTAATGACGATCGCCGAACTGGCGCGTTTCCTTGCCTTCCGCGATCACGGTGCCGTAGCCCGTGTTCGTGAAGAACGCCGGGATGCCCGCGCCGCCCGCGCGCAGCTTTTCGGCGAGCGTGCCTTGCGGCGTGAATTCGAGTTCGAGTTCGCCGGCCAGGTACTGGCGCTCGAACTCCTTGTTCTCGCCGACGTACGACGAGATCATCTTCTTGATCTGGCGCGTTTCCAGCAACAGGCCGAGGCCGAAACCGTCGACGCCCGCGTTGTTGCTGATGCAGGTGATGCCCTTGACGGCCGAATCGCGCAACGCGGCGATCAGCGCCTCCGGAATCCCGCACAGGCCGAAGCCGCCCACCGCGAAGGTCTGTCCGTCACGGACGATCCCTTCCAGCGCGGCAGCCGCGCTTGGATAGACTTTGTTCATCAGTTGTCCCTCCTCTATGGAAACCAGCGAAACCGGTTCACGCGCCACGTGGCCCGCAAGCCCGCCGCATCATTCTATGCATGCACGGCGATGCCTGCGTCGAGGCGCGCTGTTTTTATACCGCGGCAAACCGCCACGAGATGCCTGAAAGGGTACGATGCGGCGCGGATGCGGCACAATACGCAAAAATACATAAGCGTTTGCCTCCGCTTGCCTGCGCCATGCCCGCTCTCGATTACCAGACCGCCTTCCACCTCGCGCCGCTCGGCCTCGTCCTGTCGCGCGACCGCGTGATCGAGGATTGCAACGACGCGCTGGCGTCGATCTTCCGCTGCGTGCGGGCCGACCTGATCGGGAAATCGTACGAGGTGCTCTACCCGTCGACGGACGAATTCCAGCGAATCGGCGAACGTATCGCGCGCGTAATGGCCGCGAACGGCATCTACTCGGATGACAGAATCATGAAACGCGCGGACGGCGAGCTGTTCTGGTGCCACGTCACCGGCCGCGCGCTCGACCGCACCGCACCGCTCGCGGCAGGCGTCTGGACCTTCGAGGATTTGAGCGCGACGCGCCGGGTCGCCGTCGAACTGACCCCGCGCGAGCGCGAGATCGCCGCCCAGCTCGCGACCGGCAAGACCAGCAAGCAGATCGGGCGCGTGCTCGACATCAGCTCGCGCACGGTCGACATCTACCGCGCGCGGCTGATGCGCAAATACGGCACCAACAATACGCCGGAGCTGCTGCAGCGCCTGCTCGGGCAGTGAATGGCGGCTCCCGGATGACAATCGGCCGCGCATGGCGGCCGATTCGTGAAACAGCAGGCACGGCGTGCCGCCGGCGCCCGGGCGCCGGCCTCGCCGTACCAACGCTCAGCCGACCTTCGTCGCGAGCGCGCGCTCGATCGTGTCGCGCAGCAACTGGGGCAGCGGTACCGACTTGCCGAGCGCGTAGTCGACCCACACGCAGCGCGCCTTGCCGCGCGCATAGACGTGCTGCGGATCATCCGCGCGCGTAAGCTCGAAACCGGTATCGAAGCTGCTCCGGCCGGGTTTCGCGGCCGACATCTTCGCGATCACGTCGCCCGGATAGTGCAGTTGCTTGAGGAATTCCATCGACGCCGTGACGATGACGGGCCCCTGCCCCTCGCCATTGCCGCCGGCGATGCCGAGCTCCTCGAACCACGAGATCCGCGCCTGCTCCATGTAGCGGAAATAGACCGTGTTGTTCACATGGCCGAACGCGTCCATGTCGCCCCAGCGGATCGGCATCGACATCTCAAATACGGGGGAGTAATCGTTTGTTGCGCTCATTGCAGTCTTCTGTGTTGCTGAATGTCATCCGCTCAGGCGAGGCCGAAGCCGTCGTCGGCGGAGATAATCGAGCCATTGATGAACTGCGACTCGTCGGCCGCGAGCAGCAACAACAGCCCGTCGAGATCCTGCGGCTTGCCGACGCGCCGGCGCGGCAGCATCGACTGCAGCTTCTGGCCCTGCTCGGTTTCCCACAGGTAATGATTGATTTCGGTATCGATATAACCCGGACAGATCGCGTTGACGTTGATCCCGTGGCGCCCCCACTCGAGCGCCATCGCGCGCGTCATCTGCACGACCGCGGCCTTGCTCATCGCGTACAGCCCGATCTGCGGGAACACGCGCAGGCCGGCCACCGACGCGATATTGATGATCCGGCACGGCGGCTTGCCGTTGCCGCTGCCGTTCGCGCGCATGATCATCCGCTTCGCGACTTCCTGCGCGACGAAAAACGCGCCGCGCGTGTTGGTATCGAACACGAACTCGAAATCGGCCGGCGTCACATCGACGAGCTTCTGCATCGTCGAGACGCCCGAATTGTTCACCAGGATGTCGATCGTGCCGGCCTCCGTTTCCGCATGCGCGACCGCCGCCTTGATGCTCTGGACGTCGGTGACGTCGAGCGACACGACGTGCGCAGCGCCGCCCGCCGCCTCGATCTCGGCACGCAACTCCTTCAGGCGCTCGACGCGACGACTCGCGAGCACGACCTTTGCACCGGCCTGCGACAGCACCTGCGCAAAACGCTGCCCCAGGCCGCTCGACGCCCCCGTGACCAGCGCAACCTTGCCTTCCAGATTGATCGAACGACCCATTTGCACATCCCCTTTCGATGTCGTTTCGCCGCTACGGGCAGCACGGCCCGAGCGGCATTACCCTAGCACAAAAATAGAACGATCGTGCTAATCTAGCCGCATGCTGTTGCGGCAAGCGTTTCGTTTCGCAGACAATACGCTCCCGAATAAAAGCATTCTAACGGTTAGAGGAACGCCAATGACCCCCGCAAGCCTCATCGAGCAATACGGCCCGCGCGAATCGATGGAATACGACGTCGTGATCGTCGGCGGCGGCCCCGCCGGGCTGTCGGCGGCGATCCGGCTCAAGCAGCTGGCCGCCGAGAAAGGCACCGAGATCGGCGTGTGCGTGCTCGAGAAGGGTTCCGAGATCGGCGCGCACATCCTGTCGGGTGCGGTGATGGACCCGCGCGCGATCACCGAACTGTTCCCCGACTGGAAGGAACGCGGCGCGCCGCTCGACGTCGAGGTGACGGAAGACCGCTTCCTGTTCCTGTCCGAGAAAAGCGCCGTCACCACGCCGAACTGGGCGCTGCCCGCCAACTTCCAGAACCACGGCAACTACGTGATTTCGCTGGGCAACGTCACGCGCTGGCTGGGCCAGCAGGCCGAGGCGCTGGGCGTCGAGATCTTCCCGGGCTTCCCGGCTGCGGAGATTCTCTACAACGACGACGGC
>NZ_WIXR01000100.1:0-1200 GCF_019425585.1 Burkholderia sp. COPS
CGAAGCGCGAGCAGCACGCCGATCACGCCGTGCAGCGCCGACAGCGAATCGCCGAGCGAGATGCCGACGCGCACCGGCGTGCGGCCCGGCTCGCCGGTCAGGTGCCGCAGGCCGCCCATCGCCTCGGCGATCACGCCGAAGCCGGGCCGGTCGCGGTACGGGCCCGTCTGGCCGAAGCCCGACACGCGCAGCATCACGAGCCCCGGGTTGATCGCGGACAGCGCGTCCCAGCCGAGCCCCCAGCCCTCGAGCGTGCCGGGCCGGAAGTTCTCGATCAGCACGTCGGTTTCCGCGACGAGGCGGCGTACCACGTCCTGCCCTTCGGGCGTGCGCAAGTCGAGCGTCAGCGAGCGCTTGTTGCGCGACTGCGCGGCCCACCAGACCGACGTGCCGTCGTGCAGCAGCCGCCATTTGCGCAGCGGGTCGCCGAGCGCGGGCGGCTCGACCTTGAGCACGTCCGCACCGAATTCGGCGAGCATCCGGCCCGCGAACGGGCCGGCGATCAGTTGTCCGAGTTCCAGCACGCGGATGCCGTCGAGGGGCCGTGTCATGGTTGTCTCCGATGAAAGCGTGTTGTCGATGACGGCGATCATGACGGCGTTCCCGCCCGGCGAAAATCGATCGATGCTCAACCAGCCTTTCCGAAACGGAAAGGCGTGCGCGGCGTCCGTTCACAAATGCAGTGCGCCAGCCTTTCCATCCGGGAAAGCGCACTCGNNCGGCCCGCGTGCCGCCGGCAGAATCGAACCCGTTCCGCGCCCGCCCCGGGCGCCTGCCAGCGAGGCCCGCCATGTTTTCCGTTTCCTCTCCCGCGACGATCGTGTTCCTCGACCGCGCGACGCTGTCGCCGCAAACCGTGCTGAAGCCGTTCCCGTTTCCGCACGTGTTGCGCACGTTCGAGCGGACGGCCGCGCACGAAGTCGCTGCACGCATCGGCGACGCGGACATCGTCGTGACCAACAAGGTGCGGCTCGACGCGGCGGCGCTTGCCGACGCGCGGCGCCTGCGGATGATCGCGATCGCCGCGACGGGCACCGACATCGTCGATCTCGACGCGTGTGCCGCGCACGGCATCGTCGTGAGCAACATTCGCGGGTATGCGGTCCGCACGGTGCCCGAGCACACGTTCGCGCTGATCTTCGCGCTGCGCCGCAGCCTCGTCGCGTACCGCGACGCGGTGCGCGCGGGGCGCTGGCTCGA